>JBKQNY010000219.1:0-5027 GCA_052145775.1 Acidimicrobiales bacterium | reverse complement strand
ATCCCGAGCTACCGGCTGCGCCAGGGCGACACCGTGGCGCTCAAGCCGTCGTCCCGCGAGCTGTTCCACGTGCGGCGCAACATGGACACCCTCGACCGCTCGCTGCCCCCGTGGCTCGAGACGGTGGGGGACCGGTTCGAGGTCCGGGTGTTCTCGCTGCCGCTGCGCGAGCACATCGACGAACCGGTGCAAGAGCAGCTGATCGTCGAGCTCTACTCCAAGTAAGCCCCCCGCCCCGCACGAGATCCACCGAGGAGTCAGTACCCATGCTCATCATCCAGCGCCCCACCGTCGAGGCCGTCGACGAGGAGCGGGACAACCGTCAGCGCTTCGCCGTCGGCCCGCTCGACCCCGGCTTCGGCCACACCCTGGGGAACTCCCTGCGCCGCACCCTGCTCTCCTCCATCCCGGGGGCGGCGGTGACCCAGGTGCGCTTCGACGACGCCCTCCACGAGTTCACCACCCTGCCCGGGGTGAAGGAGGACGTCACCGACATCATCTTGAACCTGAAGGACCTGCTGGTGAAGGTTGAGGCCGACGAGCCGGTGACCCTGCGCTTCGACAAGCGAGGCCCGGGGGAGGCCACGGCGGCCGACCTGCAGACCTCGGCCGACGTGGAGGTCCTCAACCCCGACCTGCACATCGCCAGCCTGAACGCCAAGGGGCGCCTGGCCCTGGACCTCACGGTCGAGCGGGGCCGCGGCTACGTCTCGGCGGACAAGAACAAGCGCTCGTCGACCATCGGGGTGATCCCGGTCGACTCGATCTTCTCCCCGGTGCGCCGGGTGACCTTCGAGGTCGAGCCGGTCCGGGTGGAGCAGTCCACCGACTTCGACCGCCTGGTGCTCGACATCGAGACCGACGGGTCCATCAGCCCCCGGGAGGCCCTGGCCTCGGCCGGGGACACCCTGCGGGCCCTGGTGGGGCTGGTGGCCGACCTGGAGGAGGCCCCCCAGGGCCTCGAGCTGGGCGAGGTCGGCTCGCTCGGCGGCGGGTCTCCCGACCTCGACCTGCGCATCGAGGAGCTCGACCTGTCCGAGCGGCCCCGCAACTGCCTGAAGCGAGCCCAGATCAACACCATCGGCGAGCTGGTCGAGAAGACCCTGGACGACCTGCTGGGCATCACCAACTTCGGGCAGAAGTCGCTCGACGAGGTGATCCAGCGGCTCGACGAGCGCGGCCTGTCGCTGCGGACGAAGGACTAGCGATGCAGGGGACCCCCAGACGCGGCCGGCGCTTCGGCGGTGACGCCGCCCACCAGAAGGCCATGATGGGCAACCTCGTGGCGTCGCTCATCGCCGCCGAGTCGCTGGTGACGACCGAGGCCAAGGCCAAGGCCATGCGCCCGGTGGCCGAGAAGTGCATCACCGCCGCCCGCAAGGGGGGCCTCCATCAGCACCGCCGAGTGGTCGGCCTCATCCGCGATAAGGACATGGCCAAGAAGCTGTTCGACGAGATCGGCCCGCGCTACGTGGAGCGGCCGGGCGGCTACACCCGGATCCTCAAGCTGGGCCCGCGTCCGGGGGACAACGCCCCGATGGTCCGCATCGAGCTGGTCTAGCCCGGTCGCGGCCCGGTGCCCGAGCCCGCCCTGCGGCGCTGGCGGCTGCTCGTCGCCTACGACGGGAGCGGGTTCCGCGGCTTCGCCGCACAGGGCGGGCTCACGACGGTGGCCGGCACCCTGGCCGAGGCCCTGGCCAAGACGGCCCGCCTCCCGGCCCCCCCGCCCCTCGTCTGCGCCGGGCGCACCGACGCCGGGGTGCACGCCCGGGGGCAGGTGGTCCACGTCGACCTCCCCGAGCCGCTGCGCAAGGGCCTCGACCTGGCCCGCTCCCTCAACCGCCAGCTGGCCCCGGCGGTCGTGGTGCGCTCGGCCCAGCCGGCCACCGAGGGGTTCGACGCCCGCCGGTCGGCCACCGCCCGTCACTACCGCTACCTGGTGCTGAACGCCCCGGTGCCCGACCCCCTCTTGGCCCCGCTGGCCTGGCACGTGGAGGACCAGCTGGACCTGCGGGCCATGGTGGCCGCCACCGACGCGGTCGTCGGCGAGCACGACTTCCGCGGCTTCTGCCGGCGGGTCCCGGGGACCGGGGCCGAGGTGCCGATCATCCGGGTGGTGACTTCGGCGGGGTGGACCAGGGGACCGGGCACACTGCTGCGGTTCGACATCAGCGCCGGCTCCTTCTGCCACCAGATGGTGCGGTCCGTGGTGGGGGCCCTGGTGGCGGTGGGCCGGGGGCGGGGGAACGCCGCCACCATGGTGGAGCGGCTGCGGGCCGGCACCCGGGCCGGCGCCGCCTCGCCGGCCCCGGCCCACGGCCTGTGCCTGGAGTCTGTCTCCTACCCCGAGCCCTGACCGGCTTGCCGGGGCGGGTTCGAGGCCGTATCCTGGTCGGTCGGCCCATCGGCATGCCCCGCAGGGGCGCCGGCCACCCCGAAGAGGAATCCTCCCTTGCGCACCTACTCACCGAAGGCCCACGAGATCGAGCGTGCCTGGCACCTGGTCGACGCCGAGGGCCTCGTGCTCGGCCGGCTGGCCACCGAGGTCGCCCGCATCCTGCGGGGCAAGCACCGGCCGATCTTCGCCCCCCACGTCGACACCGGCGACCACGTGGTCGTGATCAACGCGGCGGGGGTGGTGCTCACCCACGACAAGGCGGCCGACAAGTTCGCCTACCGCCACAGCGGCTACCCCGGCGGCCTCAAGCAGACCAGCTACGCCGACCTGCTGGCCCGCAGCCCCGAGGAGGTCGTGCGCCGGGCCGTCCGGGGCATGCTGCCCAAGAACACCCTCGGGCGCCAGCAGCTGTCCAAGCTGAAGGTCTACCCGGGGCCCGACCACCCCCACGCCGCCCAGGACCCCCAGCCGCTCGACCTGCCGGCCGCCCGGCGGGCCGGCTGAGCACGAGGAGCACGATGCCCGCACCCCTGTCCCAGACCACCGGTCGCCGCAAGCAGGCGGTGGCGCGCGTGCGCTTCCGGCCCGGCCAGGGCGCCATCCGGATCAACAAGCGCCCCTTCGAGGAGTACTTCCCCTCGGCCACCCACCGCATGCTGGCCACCGAGCCGCTGCGGGTGACGGCCACGGCCGAGTCCTACGACATCGACGCCACCATGGACGGGGGCGGGATGTCGGGCCAGGCCGGGGCGCTGCGGCTGGGCATCGCCCGGGCGCTGGTCCAGCTCGACCCCGAGCTGCGCACGAGCCTCAAGCGGGCCGGGCTCCTCACCCGGGACGCCCGCGAGAAGGAGAGCAAGAAGTACGGCCTGAAGAAGGCTCGCAAGGCGCCGCAGTACTCCAAGCGGTAGCCGGGTGGCGCAGGTTCGCTTCGGTACCGACGGCGTCCGGGGGCTGGCGAACGCGGAGCTCACGGCCGAGCTGGCGCTCGGCCTCGGACGGGCGGCGGCGCGGGTGATGCCCGCCCCCGCCTACCTGGTCGGCCGGGACACCCGACGCTCGGGGACCCTCCTGCAGGCGGCGCTCTCGGCCGGCCTGGCCGCCGAGGGGGTCGACGTGGTCGACCTGGGCGTCCTGCCCACCCCCGGCGTGGCCTGGTGCGCCCAGCGGCGGGGCCTGCCCGCGGCCGTGGTGTCGGCCTCCCACAACCCCTTCGAGGACAACGGCATCAAGCTGTTCGGACCGGGCGGCACCAAGCTGACGGCCGAGGTGGAGGCGGCCATCGAGGGCGCAGTGGCCGGGGCCGGCGGTCCCGGGCCGACCGGTGCCGGCGTGGGCCGCATCACGGCCGACGCCACGGGGGCCGCCGACTACGTCGACCACCTGGCGGGCGCCCTCGGCGGCAGGCGGCTCGACGGGCTGTCGGTCGTGCTCGACTGCGCCAACGGCGCGGCCAGCGAAGTCGCCCCGGTGGTCTTCGCCGGGCTCGGGGCGGCGGTGACGTCGATGGCGTGCCGGCCCGACGGGGTGAACATCAACGACCGCTGCGGCTCGACCGAACCCGGGTCCCTGGCCGCCGCGGTGGTGGCCGCCGGGGCCGACCTCGGGATCGCCCTCGACGGCGATGCCGACCGCATGGTGGCCGTCGACCACACCGGGTCGCTGGCCGACGGCGACACCCTGCTGGCCCTGTTCGCCGTGGACCTGGCGGCCCGCGGCGAGCTCACCGGTGACGCCGTGGTGGTGACCGTGATGACCAACCTCGGTTTCCGCCTGGCCATGGCCGAGCGGGGGATCGCCGTGCGCGAGACCCCGGTGGGCGACCGCCACGTGCTGGCCGCGCTCGAGGCCGAGGGGCTCGCCCTGGGGGGCGAGCAGTCCGGCCACATCGTCTTCCGCCACCGGGCCACCACCGGCGACGGGATCCTGACCGGCCTGGTCCTGGCCGACCTGGTGGTGCGGGCGGGCCGGCCCCTGGCCGAGCTCTCGGCCGGCCTGGTCGAGCGGATCCCCCAGATCCTGGTGAACGTGGCGGTCGCCGACCCCGGACGGCTCGAGGGGGCCGAGGTGGTCTGGCGGGCGGTCGCCGAGGCCGAGGCCGAGCTCGGCGACACCGGCCGGGTGGTGCTGCGCCCCAGCGGCACCGAGCCGGTGGTGCGGGTGATGGTGGAGGCGGTCACAGCGGTCCGGGCGCAGGAGACGGCCGCCCGGCTCTGCGCGGCGGTGGAGGAGGCGCTCGGCGCGGTCGCCCCCGGCGGGTAGGTAGCCTTCGCCCTGTGTGCGGGATCATCGGCGCCACCGGCGCAGCGGACGCACTTGAGGTCGTCCTCGACGGCCTCCACCGCCTCGAGTACCGCGGCTACGACTCGGCCGGCGTGGCCCTGGTGGCCGAGGGGGACGTCTGGCGGGCCCGGGCCGCCGACGGAACCCACTCGGTGGATGCGCTGGTCGGCCTCTGCCGGGCGGCCCCCCCCGGCCGCCGCACGGCGATCGGCCACACCCGCTGGGCCACCCACGGGGGCCCCACGCCCGAGAACGCCCACCCGCACCTGGACTGCACCGGCCGGCTGGCCGGGGTGCACAACGGGATCATCGATCGGAAGAGCGTCGTGGGGGGAAAGGGGGGGGG
>JBKQNY010000218.1:0-3460 GCA_052145775.1 Acidimicrobiales bacterium | reverse complement strand
GGCGTTGGCAGTGCCCTCCATCTCCAACGAAGCTAAACAACGCGGGGTTACCCTTTACCGATGCGGTTCAGATTTATGCTCGTGGCCGGTTTTGCTAGTGCCCTGACCACAAAGGTTCGCGCGTCTGGGGATTGAGCAGGCCGTGGGTGTGAGCGAACGGCACGACCGAGGGGTGTCCAGCTGGACTGTGTGCTCAGGTGGCACTGATGGCGGCGCCCTGAACCCAAAACAGAGCGCGTGGATCCGTCGTCGGGCTGTATGAGGCCGAGGTCGTGCGCCGCTATGCGGCGCGGGCTTTAGGTTGGCCCCAGCGCCGCTGCGCCTCGCCCCTCATCATGGCCCGGTGCTTGCGCTCGAGAGCGAGGATCTCGGGGTCGGTGGTGTGGGCGTTGCGCCAACGGATGTAGGCACGGATGGCCTGGGCCAGTTCGGCATGGCTCTGATGGTCCGAGTTGGCGATGGAGAACTCGCGCAGCGGCCCGAAGTGGGCTTCGATCGGGTTGGCCCACGATCCATAGGTTGGCGTGAAGGCCAGCTCGACGGCGTGCTCGGCGCACCACTGCCGGACCATCGGGCCGCGGTGGTGGTTCAAGTTGTCCAAGATGACGTAGATCATCTCGCCGTCGGGCACGCTGGCCCGGATGGCCTTGAGGGCGCGTAGCGTGGGGCGGGCACCCTTCTTGGGTTCGATGCGGCCATAGAGGCGGTCCGCACCCACCGAGTACCAGGCGAAGAGCTGCCTGGTCCCATGTGGCTTGTGATAGTTGGCCCGCAGCCGCTGTGGCCTCGAGATCTGGGCCCAGCACGACCCGCCCTCGGGCTTGATGGCCAGTGGTCCGAACTCGTCGAAGGCAAAGGTGCGCCCGCGTTCGTGCTCGAGCAGGTACTCGATACGCGCCAGTTTCTGCTCGCGCAGCGGATCGGGTGACTCCTTCCAGGTCTTGGTGCGCTGGAAGGTGATCTTCGCTTCGGCGAGGATCTGGCGGAGCCGCTCGCGCGAGATCTGGACCTTCTTGCCCTTCTTGGTCGCCAGGTACCCGACGAGCTTGCGCACGCTCCAGCGGGTGAAGGGCTGGCCCAGGCTGCGTGGGCGCTTGGTGGCCGTCTTGATGATGAGTTGGCGCTCCTCAGTCGTTATCCGGCGGGGACGGCCACCCGCCCACTGAGGGTCCAGCGCGCCCATCCCCTTGTCGTTGAAGGAATGGATCATCTCTCTCACCCGGTCCGGGCTGGTCTGGACCAGTCGGGCGATCGCCGCCACATCGTTACCCCCAGCCGAAGCGAGCACGACCAGAGCGCGGCGCCACTTGACGATGGACTTGTCGGTCCCTCCGCCGCCTCGACGCACGATCCGCTGGAGCTGCCTGCCCTCCTCGTCGGAGAGCCGCCGCACCTTCACTGGAGTAGCCATGGGGCCAGTTTGCGCGACCGGGCTGCTCAGGTGGTGGACGCGCCCGAGGTTGGTGGTCAGGGCACTAGCTGCCTCTTCTCGACTTGGATCGCGTCGGGTGACCTATGCCATAGGAAATGGAACGCGTCCCCGTCCCGGCGACAGGGGATACCCGGCGAACCGCCTAATCGGACAATTGATCCTGTCCGGTGAGGAGCGCTGGTACCAGCCCGCCGTCAACGGCGATGTCGATCCCGTTGATAAAGCTTGCCTCGTCCGAGATCAGGAAGGCCGCGGCAGCGGAAACTTCTTCGGGGCGCCCTTCGCGGCCCAATGGGGTCTCGTCGAGGAGGATTCCGTTGACTGCTGAGCGAACCTCGGCTTCTAGACGGGTCATCGGCGTGTCGATCATTCCAGGCGACACCGAGCAGATCCGCGCTCCTCGTCGTCCGAATCTCACCGCGTCTCTATGCACCAGCCTCCTAACACCGAGCTTGGCCCAGCCATACGCCGCATCGGTGTTCTCTACCTCCTGCCCCAGCGCCTCATGGATCCGCTCCAGGACATGTGGGTCCAGCGGTTCGTCTAGGGCTGCGACCGCCGAAGGCACCAGCTCACCGACCGCCAGCGTGGCAGCAATGGACGCGAAACAGACGATTGCGGTGTCAGAGTTGACGAGAGGGTCAATTGCGTCGATGAGCATGGCGGTGCCGACCAAGTCAACAGTCAGAACCTGTCGCCAGTCGGACATGGCTGGTGGGATACCTGCGGCATGCGCCACGGCCCGCAGAGTCCCCAGCTCCGAGCAGCGTGAGGCGAGCCGTGCAAGGGCTGGTCCGTCGGTGACGTCAAGAACGAATGGTTCAAGCACGGCCCGTTGATCGCCGAGTGACAGATTTCGCGCCGCGCCCGTAAGTGCCCCCTCATCTCGATCAACCAAGAGGAGGACATCCACCATGCCTGCAATCCGTCGAGCAGTCGTGAAGCCCATCCCACTAGCCGCTCCAGTCACGATTCCCACGCTCGGCATCGATGCTCGACCCTTTCTCGAACTTCCGGCCGACTGCAGAACACCGCGTTGCGGTGGAAGGGCAGCGGATCCAGATCCGGTGAGCTGGTTGGCAAGCAAGCTATATCGCGTCCGTGCCCGCTACCACAGGCGTTCGGGGACACCCTGCGCCCTGCGCGGTATCGGCACCTGTCGGATGGCTGCACCTTGACACTCGGCGCACCACCAGCGCTAGAAATGGACCATGGCGAACACCGACATGGCTGAGTACTGGAACGGGCGCCCCGCCGATGTCTGGGTGACAGAGGCCGAGCGCTTCGACTCCATGCTCGCCCCCTTCGGCCGTCGACTGCTCACGGCCGCCGTCCTCAAGTCGGGCGAGCGGGTCCTGGACGTCGGGTGTGGCAACGGTGCCATCAGCCTGGACGCGGCCCGTGGCGTAGGGCGCCATGGGCGGGTGAGGGGCCTCGATCTCTCGGCGCCCATGCTGGATGTGGCCCGGCAACGAGCCGAGGAACAGGGGCTCGATGTGTCTTTCGTCCAGGGCGACGCCCAGACCGCCTCCTTCGACGAACCGTTCGACGTTGTCCTGAGCCGCTTCGGCGTGATGTTCTTCGACGACCCGAAGGCCGCTTTCGCAAACTTGGCCAAGGCAACCCGCCCAGGCGGCCGTTTGTGTTTCGTGTGCTGGCCGGAGGTGTTCGCCAACGAGTGGTTCGCAGTGGCATCCATGGCGATGGTGGCCCACGTCGGAATCCCCGAGCTGCCCGAACCTGGCGCCCCCGGACCCTTCGCCCTGGCGGACGGCCAGCGGACCAGGGATCTGCTCCACTCCGCCGGATGGTCGGAGGTCATCGTCGAGGAGCACAAGGACGGGATGCGCATCGGACGCGACCCCCAGGACGTCGTGAGTTTCATGCTCTCTGACGAGATGGGGCGCCGGCTGGTGGATGGCAAGGACCCCGAAGCGGTGCAGGCCGGTACCGAGGCCGCCCTCGAAGCGCTACGAGCGTACGCCAGGCCCGAATGTGTCGAGCTGGGCGGCACCTGCTGGATCGTGA
>JBKQNY010000217.1:0-8007 GCA_052145775.1 Acidimicrobiales bacterium | reverse complement strand
CGACAACGTCTACTTCGCCGACGTGGTGGGGACGCGGCTGGGGATGTGCGGGGTCGAGTACTTCGGCCATCCCTGGGAGTTCGGCCCCCGCCGGACCAAGGAGCTGATGCTGACGGGTGACGCCATCGACGTCCACGAGGCCCACCGCCTGGGCATGGTGTCCAAGGTGTTCCCCGTCGACGAGCTGGAGGAGCAGACCCTCGCCTACGCCCGGCGCATCGCCGAGCTCCCCACGGTGAGCGCGCTCTTGATTAAGGAGTCGGTCAACCAGACCGTGGACAACATGGGCTTCTACAACTCGCTCCAGGCTTGCTTCAGCCTGCACCAGGTGAACCACGCCCACTGGGCCGAGGTCCACGAGAACAAGTACCCCGTGGCGCTGGTCGAGGACGGCATCCCCGACTGGCGCAACGCGCCGCCCGTGCGCCTCGCCGTGCCCGACGCGGTGGAGGGCCCCCTCCCGGCCCGCTGAGGGAGCGATCGTGTACCTCGCGGACTTCGCCGTCTCGGCTCCCGACCGGGCTGCCGTGGTGATGGGCGGCTCGGGACGGCGCATCGGCTTCGCCGAGCTCGACGACCGTTCCCGGCGCCTGGCCGGGGTCCTGGACGATCTCGGGCTCCGGCGGGGAGACCATCTGGCCGTGCTGATGGAGAACCACCCCGCGTACTACGAGGTGGTGTGGGCCGGACTGCGCTCGGGGCTCTACGTGACCGCCGTCAACTCGCATCTCACCCCAGAGGAGGCGGCCTACATCGTTGACGACTGCGGGGCCGAGGTGGTGGTGACCACCGGGGCGCTTTCCGGTCTGGCCGGTCAGCTGCTGAGGCACACGCCGGGGGTCCGCCACCGCCTGATGCTCGACGGCGGGGCCGAGGGCCATCTCGACTACGAGTCCCTCGTCGCCTCTCGGGCCCCCCGACCGGTCGAGGATGATCGGCGGGGGATGGTGATGCTCTACTCCTCAGGCACCACCGGCCGGCCCAAGGGGATCAAGTTCCCGCTGCCTGCGCCCGATTCCCCGCTGGGCGAGTGGGAGATCGCCGAGCACAGCCGGCAGCGCTACGGCTTCGGCGAGGGCATGGTCTTCCTCTCACCGGCCCCCCTCTACCACGCCGCCCCGCTGCGGGTCTCGCTGGCCGCGCAGTGCGTGGGCGGGACGGTCGTGGTGATGGAGCGGTTCGATCCGGCGGCGGCGCTGGCCCTCATCGAGCGGGAGCGGGTCACGCACAGCCAGTGGGTGCCGACCATGTTCGTCCGCCTGCTCAAGCTCCCCGAGGAGGAGCGCGCCCGCCACGACCTCTCCAGCCACCGGCTGGCGACCCATGCCGCCGCGCCGTGCCCGGTGGAGGTGAAGGAGCAGATGATCGCCTGGTGGGGCCCGATCATCGAGGAGTACTACGCCGGCACCGAGAACATCGGGAGCACGTCGATCACCTCGGCCGAGTGGCTGGAGCACCGGGGGTCGGTCGGCCGGCCCAGCTACGGGGCGGTGATCCACATCTGCGACGACGAGGGCCGGGAACTGCCGGCCGGTGGGATCGGGACGGTCTACTTCGAGGACACCGCGTCCACCTTCGAGTACCACGGCGACCGGGAGAAGACCAGCTCGGTCACCCACCCCGAGCACCCGTCCTGGCGGACCCTCGGCGACGTGGGGCGGGTGGACGCAGACGGCTACCTTTACCTCACCGACCGGCGGGCGTTCATGATCGTCTCGGGAGGTGTCAACATCTACCCTCAGGAGATCGAGGACGTCCTGGTGGCCCACCCCAAGGTCCTCGACGTGGCGGTCTTCGGGATCCCCAACGACGACATGGGTGAGGAGGTGAAGGCCGTGGTTCAACCGGTCGATGGCACCGACGCCGGAGCGGCGTTGGCCGAGGAGCTGGACGCCTGGTGCGGGGAACGCCTCGCCGGGTTCAAGCGGCCGCGCTCCTACGACTTCGTCGAGCAGCTGCCCCGCCTGGACAACGGGAAGCTCTACAAGAAGGTCCTGCGCGACCCCTACTGGGCCGGCCGGCCGACGCAGGTGGCCTGATGGACCTCAACCTCTCCGAGGAGCAGCAGCAGCTGGTCGACACCTTCTCCTCCCTCTACGCCAAGGAGTCGACCGGCGAGCGGGTCCGGGCGGCCGAACCGTCGGGGTTCGATGCGGTGCTTTGGGAGCGCCTCCTCGAGACCGGGGTCGTGGAGATGGCGGTCGACGAGGGATCGGGGGGGTGGGGCGCCACCCTGCTCGACCTGGCCCTGGTGGCCGAGCAGCACGGCCGGCACCTCGGGTCCGCGCCGCTCATCGAGTCCCAGACCGCGGCGCGCCTGCTGGCCCGGGCGGCCACCGGGGGTGCCAGGGAGATGCTCGAGCGGGCGCTCCCGGGCGCCGAGCTCGTGACCGTGGCCCTCCACCCGCCCCGCCGGGGCATGCTCCACCTGGTGCCGGCCGGCGCCGTGGCCGACCGGGTGGTCTTCTTCGACGGGGACCGACTCCTCGTGGCCGACTGTGCGTCGGCGGCCACGCAGGTGGCCAACCTGGGCGCCCTGCCGGTGGCCGACGTGGCGGTGGGGGAGACCACCGAGATCCTGGCCGGCCCGGCCGCCGCCCGGGCACACGCCGCGGCCGTCGACGACTGGTTGGCGCTCATGGCCGGGGCCCTGGTCGGGCTGGCCCGACGCGCCCTCGAGATCGGGGTCGACTACGCCAAGGAGCGTCACGCCTTCGGGGTGCCGATCGGCTCCTTCCAGGCGGTGGCCCACGGCCTGGCCGACGCGGCGACCGCGGTGGACGGGGCCGAGCTGCTCTCCCGGGAGGCGTCCTGGGCGGCGGGCGCCGAACCCGGCAGGTTCGCCGAGCTGGCCGCCCTGGCCTTCGGCTTCTCGGCCGACGCGGCCCGCGATGCCAGCTACTACAGCCTCCACTACCACGGCGGCTACGGCTTCATGATGGAGTACGACATCCAGCTCTACTACCGCCGGGCCAAGGCCTGGCCTGCCCAATACGGGGCGCCCGACACGGCGTTCGCCCGGGCCGAGGCGTGCCGGCTGGGCATGGGGGTGCGGTGATGGACTTCCGACTCGGCGAACGCAGCGACGCCTTCCGGGCCGAGGTCCGTGAGTTCCTCGACCGGGCCCTCACCGACGAGGTGCGCGACCAGATCCACCGCACCGGCGTCCACCACAACTGGGACTTCCACCGGTCGGTCGTCGAACAGGGCTGGCTGGCCCCGGCGTGGCCGGTCGAGGACGGGGGCCAGGGGCGGGACCCGATGGAGATGATCGCCCTCTCCGAGGAGTTCCAGAAGGCCGCCGCCCCCACCTACGGCGTCGGCACGACCCTCATGGTGGCCAACGTCGTCCGGCACCTCGGCACCGACGAGCAGAAGCGCCGGTTCGTCGCACCAGCCCTGCGGGGCGAGATCATCATGGTGCTCGGCTTCACCGAGCCCGAGTGCGGCTCCGACGTGGCGGCCGCCCAGACCCGGGCGGTGCGCGACGGCGACGAGTGGGTCATCAACGGTTCGAAGATGTTCACCACCAACGCGCAGGAGGCCGACTACGCCTTCATGCTCACCCGCACCAACCCCGATGTGGCCAAGCACAAGGGCCTCACCACCTTCGTGGTCCCGCTCCGCCAGGAGGGCGTCGAGATCCGGCCCGTCTACACGCTGTCAGGTGAGCGGACCAACCTCACCTTCTACAACGACGTGCGGGTCGACGACAGCATGCGCATCGGCGAGGTCGATGGCGGGTGGGACGTCATGACGCTGATCCTCACCTTCGAGCGGACCGGCGCCCAGGGCGGCTGGTCGGCCGCGCTGCTCGAGGCGATGGAGCGCTGGGCCTTGGCCACCGAGGAGGGGCCGGCCCCGGCGGAGGACCCGGGGGTGCGGGCGCGGCTGGGGCGGGCGGCGGCCGAGGTCGAGGTGAGCCGGCTGCTGGCCCGGCGATGCGCCTGGATGCAGGCGGCGGGGCTCCTGCCCGGGGTCGAGGGCTCGATGGCCAAGCTGTTCGCCTCCGAGGCGATCACCCGCCAGGCCGGCGACTTCGTCGACCTGCTCGGCCCCGACGGCATCCGCAGCAAGGGCGACCCCAGCGCGCCGGCCGGGGGGGCCGCCGACTACGCCTTCCGCTTCGCCCTCGGCACCACCACCTACGGCGGGACGAGCGAGGTGCAGCGCAACGTCATCGCCCAGCGCGGGCTGGGCCTGCCCCGCCCGCGCTGACGTCGAGGCGAGCACTGCGGTGCGCCCGCAGGCTGCTCGGGCCGACGTGGGGGCATGGTCGCTCCCCGGGCTCGTGCGAGCGAACCGTGCCGGGCCGCTCACGGTGCCGGCGTCGATTGCTCGGCGCCGGAACGGCAAAGGGCACCCGCGTGCTTCCCAGGCGGGAGAGGGTTACTCCGGTAGGTGGCAGACGGCCTCGACGTTGTTCCCATCGGGGTCACGAACGAAGGCGGCGTAGTAGTTGGGGTGATACTCCGGCCACCCCCGGGGCTCATGGAGCGAGCTCGCTCCGACGCGGACCGCGGCATCGTGGAAGGCCCGCACGGCTGCGCGATCCGGAGCAACGAAGGCGATGTGGCTCTCTCGGAATCCCTCGCCCGTCGCCTGAGGTCCGATCCAGAACTCCGGTTTGGCGGCGATGCCGAATCCGACGGACTGTCCGTACTCCATCGCGCGCTCACCCCCCAGCGGGGCGAGGACGGCATCGTAGAAGGCGGCGCTCGACGAAGGATCGGCGCACTGGATCGAAACGTGGTCGAGCATGGCGCCATTCTTGTCCATCCAGCCCGTGACCCCAAGCGACGCAGGCGGAACATCGGGGCACCGGGGGCCGGTCGGCGCCGCGACGGTCAGCGGACGGTCTTGGCCGCCGCCCCGCGGGGGAGCCCGAGAACCCGCTCGCCGATCACGTTTCGCTGGATTTCGTTGGTGCCGGCCCAGATCGACGAGGCCTGGTAGTAGAGCCACGACCGCTGCCACTGTCCGTCGCCGGGGTTGTCCTCGGCGCCTTTCCACAGCGGGGCGGCCTCGCCGAGGACGGCCATGGCCGTCTCGTGGAACCGCTTGGACATCTCACTCCAGTAGAGCTTGAGGGCGCTGCCCTCGGGACCGGGGTCGAGGCCGCGCGACAGCCGGCTCACGCTGCGCAGGTTGTGCAGCTGGAACAGCCGGATCTCCACGTAGGCCTGGGCCAGCGCCGCCCGCAGCCGCCGGTCGTCGAAGGCGCCGTTCTCCTGGGCCAGGCGGAGCAGCTCCTCGAGCAGCTGGATGTGGATCACGAGCTGGCGGGGGTTGGTGCCCCGCTCGTGGGAGAGGGTGGAGTTGGCCACCCGCCAGCCCTCGTGCTCGGGGCCGATCAGCTGGTCCTCGGGCACGAACACGTCGGAGAGGAAGACCTCGTTGAACTCGGCCTCGCCGGTCAGCTGCACCAGGGGACGGACCTCGACGCCGGGCTGGCGCATGTCGACGACCAGGTACGAGATGCCCTTGTGCTTGGGAGCCTCGGTATCGGTGCGCGCCAGGCAGACGCCCCAGTCGGCGAATTGCGCGTAGGACGTCCAGACCTTCTGGCCGTTGACCAGCCAGCCGCCGTCGGTGCGGGTGGCCCGGGTGGACAGCCCGGCCAGGTCGCTGCCGGCGCCCGGTTCGCTGAAGAGCTGGCACCACAGGTCCTCGGCGGTGCGGATCCGCGACAGCCAGCGGGCCTTCTGCTCCTCGGTGCCGTGGGCGAGCAGCGTCGGCGCCGCCAGGTTGAGGCCGATGCGGCCCACCATCTCGGGCGCCCGGGCCCGGGCCAGCTCCTCTTGGACGATGAAGTGCTCGACGGCCCCCGCCCCGCGCCCGCCGTACTCGGTGGGCCAGGCCACCCCGACCCACCCTCCCTCGGCCAGCGACGCCTGCCAGCCGCGCAGGAAAGCCACCTCCTCGGCCAGGTCCTCGAAGCGCGGCGGCAGGCCCTTGCCGTACTCCCAGGGCAGATTGGCCACCAGCCAGGCCCGGACATCGGCGCGGAACCCCTCCTGCGCCGCGGTGGGGGTGAGGTCCACGGCGTCAGCTTCGCATAACCGCCGGTCGTACAATGCCGCATGGATTTCGAGCTCTCCGAGGACCAGCTGGCCCTGCAGGAGGCGGCCCGCAGCCTCCTCGACGACCGCTCCGACCACGACCACGTCCGGGCCCACCTGGACTCCGGCGAGCTGGTGGACCGCGCCCTGTGGCAACACATGGCCGACCAGGGATGGCCGGGGATCGCCCTCCCCGAGGACCAGGGGGGCATCGGGCTGGGGTGGGTGGAGGCCGCCGTCCTCCTCGAAGAGGTCGGCCGGCACGCGGCCCCCGTTCCCCTCCTGCCGAGCCTCCTGGCCGTGACCCTGCTGGCGCGGGCCGACCACCCCCAGGAGCAGTGGCTGGCCGACCTGGCCGGAGGCGAACGGATCGGCTGCGTGGCGTGGAGCAAGCACGCGGGCGCACTGGAGGCCGAGGGGGCGGGCGAGCACTGGAAGCTCTCGGGGCGGATCGGCCCGGTCGAAGGGGCGGCGGTGGCCGACGTGGCGGTGGTGTGCGCCGGCCACTCGGTGTTCGCCGTCGACCTCACCCACGGCGCCCGCCCGGTGGCCGAGCCGGCCATGGACGGCACCCGGGCGCTCTCGTGGCTGGTGCTCGAGTCGGCCCCGGCCATCCACCTCGGCGGGCCCCACCTCCAAGAGGCGCTGGTCGACTTCGGGGCGGTCGGCACCTCGGCCGAGATGCTGGGCGGGGCGGGGCGGGTGCTCGAGATGGCCGCCCAGTACGCCAAGGACCGGGTGCAGTTCGGCCAGCCGATCGGCAGCTTCCAGGCCGTCAAGCACCGCTGCGCCGACATGGTGGTCGATGTGGAGGGGATGCGCTCGGCCACCTGGTACGCCGCCTGGGCTCTCTCGGCCGGGGCCCCCGACACCACCGTCGCCGCCTCGACCGCCAAGGTGTGGTGCTCCGACGCCTCCAAGCGGGTGATGGCCTCGGGGCTGCAGGTGCACGGGGGGATCGGCTTCACCTGGGAGCACGACCTCCACCTGTTCTTGAAGCGGGCGCAGTTCGAGCAGTCGAGCTTCGGTGACGCCGCCTTCCACCGCCAGCGGCTGGGCACGCTCCTGCGCGAGCGGATCGCCGAGGGCGCCGGGGTCTTCTGATCGGGGCTAGCCCTCGTCCAGGCCGGACGCCACCAGTGCGGCCATCGCCTCGAGCTGCTCGATGAAGTGGTCCCGTGAGTGGTGGACGAAGCGCAGCTGCAGGCAGGTGGCGCCGGCCCCCACCAGCCGGCCGGCGATCTTGCGGGCCCCGGCCGGGTCGCCCTGCGGGTCGACGGGCCGGCCGTTCTGCAGCACCAGCTCGAGCGGCCGCTCCCGGGCCGCCCACGCCGGGGTCTGTCGGGCCCCGGCGATCAGGGCCCCGAGGTCGGGCGCCCCCAGGCCAAAAGGGACCCAGCCGTCACCGAGCTCGACGGCGCGGCGCAGCGAGCGGGCCGTTCGGCCCCCGATCCACAGGGGCACCGGCTCCTGGAGGCAGCAGGGGTCGACCACCACGTCGTCGAAGCGGTAGTAGGGGCCGTCGTAGGAGGGGCGCTGGTGCGAGAGGCAGGCCCGCAGGGCCGAGATGGCGTCGTCGGCCCGGGGCCCCCGGTCGGAGAACGGTGCCCCGAGGAGGGCGAACTCCTCCTCCAGCGACCCCACCCCGAGGCCGAGGATCACCCGGCCACCGGTCACCTGGTCGAGGGTGCCGTAGCGCTTGGCGATGTCGAGGGGGTGGTGGTAGCCGAGCACCACGACGTTGGTGGCGAAGCGCAGGCGGGTGGTCACCGCCGCCAGGTAGCCGAAGGTGGCCAGGGGGTCCCAGTAGCGCGACCCGCGCACGGCGGCCACCTCGGTCGGGATCATGACGTGCTCGCTGCAGGTGACGTAGTCGTAGCCGAAACGCTCGGCGGCCCGGGACAGCGCGGCGATGTCCTCGATGGTGCCGTCGCGCTCCCACGAG
>JBKQNY010000216.1:0-8719 GCA_052145775.1 Acidimicrobiales bacterium | reverse complement strand
CACGGTGTGGCCCCCCGAGACGAGCAGCACCACCAGCGGCCAGCCGAGGTCGGGCTCCTCGAGGAGGGAGGCGAAGAGGTGGGCCTCGAGGTGGTTGACGCCCACGAACGGCACGTCCCAGGCCATGGCCAGGGCCTTGGCCCCCGACAGCCCCACCAGCAGCGAGCCGACCAGTCCCGGGCCGCAGGTGGCCGCCACCGCCTCGACTCCCGGGGCCACGGCGTCCATCCCCGCCCGCTCCAGCGCGTCGGCGACGACCTGGTTGAACAGGTCGATGTGGGCCCGGCCGGCCACCTCGGGCACCACCCCCCCGTAGCGGGCGTGGAGGTCGACCTGACTGGAGACCACCGAGGAGACCACCGTGCGGCCGGCCACCACCACCGCCGCCGCCGTCTCGTCGCACGAGGTCTCGATGCCCAGCACGGCCCCTTCGGTCACGGCCGGGATCGTACCCGGGCCTCGATGGAGGCCAGCCGCTCGGCGTACCCGGGGGAGTCGACCTCGTAGGCCCACATCACCAGGGCGTCCTCCCCGGTGCGCTGGTAGTAGCCCTTGCGCACCCCGACCGGGGCGAAGCCGAAGCGGCGGTAGAGGGCCTGGGCCCTCGCGTTGCCCGCCGCCACCTCCAAGGATATGTCCCTCGCCCCGTGGTCGAGGGCGACGCGCACCGCGGCCAGGAACAGCTCGGTCCCCACCCCGCGGTTCTGGTGGTCGGGGGCCACGGCCACCGTGGTCACGTGGGCCTCGTCGCCGACGAACATGAGGCCGAAGTAGCCGACCACGGCGCGCCCCTGGCGGGCCACCCGGTAGGCGCGGCCCCGGCGCAGGGCCAGCTCGGAGGTGAAGATGGCCAAGCTCCAGGGCTCGGGGAAGACGGCGTCCTCGATGGCCATGATCCGGCGCAGGTCCCGCCGGCGCATGGCCGACACCGCCAGGGTCACCCCGGGGCCACCGGGCCGGCGCGCTGGACCCAATTGATACGGACGTCGGGCTCGCGCAGGTAGACGGGCCGGACCTCGGCCGCCGGCCGGGCCCGGGCCCCGGCCGCCAGGCGGCCGACGGCCAGGCCGACGAGCACCTCGGGCCTCGGCGACGCCAGCGACGGGCCGGCCACCCTCACCCCGGCCAGCGTCTCGAGCAGCCCCGCGTAGCGCCGTGCCCCGTCGCCGACGGCGAGCACCCCCGTCCCGGCCCGCGCCACCTCCTGGGCGAGGGCCTCGGGGGTGCGGCGGGCCGGCGGGCCGGTCTCGACCAGCTCCCCCCCGCCGCCCGCCTCGTACCACCCGGCGAACACCTCGCCCCGCCGGGCGTCGACCACCGCGGCCACCGGCCCGGGCCACCCGCCCTCCAGGGCGGCGGCGGCCAGGACCTCGAGGCTGGTCAGGCCGACCACCCCGATCCCCAGTCCCTGGGCCAGCCCCTTGGCGGTGGCCACCCCGACCCGCAGGCCGGTGAAGAGGCCGGGGCCGACGTCGACGGCGATGGCCGAGAGGTCCGAGAGGTCCACCCCGGCCTGCTCGAGGACGTGGGCCACGGCCGGGGCGAGCGCCTCGGCGTGGCGGCGCCGGCCCGAGGCCCACACCCCGGCCCGCGGGCCGTCCTCGCCGCCCACCGCCACCCCGACCAGCTCCGTGGCGCTCTCGATGCCGAGGAGGATCACCCCTCCTCCCCCGTCGCCGCGGCCTGCGCCGCCGCCAGGGCCGCGGCCAGGGCCGCGGCCACGCCCGCCCGGCGGTCGGCCCACCGGCGGCCGCCCCCGCCGACGGTCACCGTGCGGGCCTCGTCGTCGTCGCCCACGGCGATGGTGACCACCAGCGGGTCGTCGCCCAGGGCCGGGGCGGCCATGTCGCCCCACTCGACCAGCACCACCGCCCCGTGGTGGGCCGAGCCGGGCTCGGCCAGTTCGACCAGGCCGAGGTCGGCCACCTCGGCCAGGGACTCCAGCCGGTAGACGTCGGCGTGGACCAGCTGGCGGACCCGCCCCTCGCACGGGTACTGCCGCACCAGGGTGAAGGTGGGGCTGGTCACCGGCCCGGCCACGCCGAGCCCGCGGGCGAACCCCTGGGCGAAGGTGGTCTTGCCGGCCCCGAGGCCGCCCACCAGCAGCACCACGTCGCCCGGCTCGGCCAGCCGGGCCAGGGCCGCAGCCAGCTCCCGGGTCCCCTCGGCCGCCTTGGTGGCGGCGGCCGCCGACCACGGCGCGGCGGCGTCGACGGCCGTCACGCGGCCGCCCCGGCCAGGAGCCGCTTGGCCCGCACCAGGTCGGCCCGCATCTCGGCCAGCACCTCGCCCCCCGAGCGCAGGGCGGCGGCCGGGTGGTAGGTGGGGACGAGGTGACCGCCGGCGAAGGGGTAGGCGCGGCCCCGTACCCGGCGGATGCCCTCGGTCGTCTCGAGCAGGGCCCGGGTGGCGAAGTTGCCGAGGGTCACCACCACCCGGGGGGCGATGAGCTCCAGCTGCGCGCTGAGGTAGGGGCGGCAAGCCTCGATCTCGTCGGGCCGGGGGTCGCGGTTCTGCGGCGGGCGGCACTTGACCACGTTGGCGATGTAGCAGCGGCTGCGGTCGATGCCCAGCTCCTCTGTGAGCAGCCGGTCGAGCAGCTTGCCCGAGCGGCCGACGAACGGCTCGCCGGCCAGGTCCTCCTGGCGCCCGGGCCCCTCGCCGACGAACATGAGGTCGGCGGTGGGGTCGCCCACGCCGAACACGACCTGGGTCCGCCCTTCGGCCAGCCGGCAGCGCGTGCAGCCGAGCGCCTCGGTGCGCAGCGCCTCGAACGCCCCGGGCGGCCGCGACATCCCCACCGCGGCATCGTACCCGTCGGCCTCCTCCCCCTACCGGCCCGGGGCCACCTCGGCCGACGCCTTGTCCAGGAGGAGGTCGAGCTCGTCGGCGCGCTCGAGCATCACCATGTGACCGCAGCCCTCGTAGACGACGAGGCGTGCCCCGGGGATGGCGGCGGCGGTGGCCCGGGCCATGCGCGGGGGGGTGAGCACGTCCCGGCTGCCCGCCACCACCCAGGTCGGCAGTTCGATGGACCCGATCCGGGCGCGCACGTCGAAGGAGAGGAGGCCGGGGAGGAGGCCCGAGACGGCGGACGGTGACATGGCAGTCATCGTCGCCCGGGTGAGCTCGAGATCGGCCGGGGACGGGTCGGCGCCGAAGCAGAGCCGGGCCGCCAGAGGCCCCAGATCGTCGTAGGGGAGGATGCCGCGCCCCCGCCGCTCGGCGCGCCGCAGGCCGCGGTTGGCCCCGCCGGAGAGGAGCCGGGCCAGCGCGCCGGTCGGCCCGGGCATGAGCGGGCCGGACGAGGTGGCCACCAGCACCAGCCCGGCCACGCGGCGGCCCAGGTCCTCGCCGTGCCGCAGGGCCAGCAGCTGGGCGACCATCCCGCCCATCGAGTGGCCGACCAGGACGGCGTCGGTCACCTCCAGGGCCTCGAGGACCTCGGCCAGGTCGTCGGCCAGCCGCTCCAGCGAGTAGCCGCCCTCCCCGGCCAGGGACCGGCCGTGGCCGCGCTGGCCGATGGCGATCACCCGGTGGCCCTCGTCGGCCAGGGCGCGCAGCTGCGGCGCCCAGACGGCGACGCCCAGGGTCACCCCGTGCACGAGGACGATCGGCGGCCCCTGCCCGCGCTCTGCGGCGTGGATCTGGCCCCCGGCGTCGACCGCCACGAACCGGTCGACGACGTCGGCGGGGAGGGTGCGCCCGGCTGCCTCGAGGACGGCGGGGTCGGCCCGCCACCGGCGGTTGGCCGAGGCCAGCGCGACCGCGCCCCCGGCGGCCGCCACCACCCCGGCCCCGACCGTGGCCGCCACCGGCCACCGCCACCTCATCGCGCCACCTCCCCGGCGAGCGCCCCGCGCCCCGCCCCGGCGTCGCCGGTCACCGGGACCTCGGGCACCGGGACCTCGGGCACCGGGACCCTGGGCACCCGCGCACCGATGCCGCACAGCACCTCGTAGGCGATGGTGCCGAGGAGGTCCGCCCATTCTGTGGCGGTGATCTCCTCGTCGCCCTGGCGGCCGAGCAGCGTCACCTCGTCGCCCGGCCCCACCTCGGCGTCGGGGCCGCAGTCGACGACGAGCTGGTCCATGGTCACCATGCCGGCCAGCGGCCGGCGGCGGCCGCCGATCAGGACCGAGTAGCCCGCCTTGAACAGGGCGCGGGGCACGCCGTCGGCGTAGCCGAGGGGGACCGTGGCCACCACCGAGTCGACGGGCAGCGGGCGGAGCCGGCCGTAGGAGGGGCGCTCGCCGGCCCCGAGCCGGCGGACCGCCACGACCGACGAGCGAAGCGAGAGGGCCGGGCGGAGCGGCGGCGCCCCGGCGGCGACCAGGTCGTCCGCCACCGCCGGCGAGGGCGCCACCCCGTAGAGGGCGATGCCGCAGCGCACCAGGTCGTGGCGAGCCGAGGGAAAGGAGATGGCGCCGGCCGAGTTGGCGGCGTGCAGGACCGTCGGCCGCGGGCCCGCGGCGGTGACCGCCGCGGCCACCTCGGCGAACCGGCGCAGCTGGAGCGCGGTGTACTCCCGGTCCCCCTCCGACCCGCCGTCGGCCACCGCCAGGTGGGTCCACAGCCCCTCGGCCGAGAGGGCCGGCTCACCGGCCACCGCCGCCCACAGCGACACCGCACCCTCGGGGGCCACACCCACCCGGTGCATCCCGGTGTCGACCTTCACGTGCACCCCGAGCCGCGTCCCGCGCCGGCGCGCCGCGGCGGCCAGGGGCCCGAGCAGCTCCGGGCCGGCCACCGTCGGGGTGAGGCCGTGGGCCACCACGTCGTCGGCGGCGCCGGCCGGCGGCTCGGAAAGGAGCAGCACCGGGGCGGTGACGCCCGCCTCGCGCAGCTCGATCCCCTCGTCGACGATGGCCACCGCCAGCCACCCGGCCCCGCCCTCGAGCGCGGCTCGGGCCGCGGGGACCGCCCCGTGGCCGTAGCCGTCGGCCTTCACGACCGCGCACAGGGCCGCCGGCCCGCAGATCCGGCGGAGCACCGACGCGTTGTGGGCGACCGCCCCGAGGTCGATCTCGGCCCGGGCCGGCCGGGACCGCCCCTCAGCCATCGCCCATGGCCTCGGTCATCCAGGCGGCCACCAGCGGCGGCAGGTCCTCGGCCACCAGCCCCTCCGCCGGCCCCCGGGCCGAGGCCCGGCCGTGGACGTGGGCGCCGAGCGCCGCCGCCTCGGCCGGGGGGACCCCGCGGGCGAGCAGCGCCCCCACCATCCCCGACAGCACGTCCCCGGTGCCCGCCGTGGCCAGGCGCGGGCTGCCGGCCGCGGCCAGCAGGACCCGCCCTTGGGGCGCGCCCACCGCGGTGAGCGAGCCCTTCAGCAGCACCACCGCCCCGGTCCGGGCGGCCAGCCGCCGGGCCGCGGCCACCCGGTCGGGCCCGGGTCGCTCCCCGGCCAGGCGGGCGTACTCGCCGTCGTGGGGGGTGAGCACCACCGGCCGGCCGCCGACCACGTCGACCGCCGACCCCTCCAGGGCGTAGAGGGCGTCGGCGTCCGCCACCACCGGCACCGGCGAGCGGCCCACCAGCTTGCGGATCTCGGTGGCCGTGTGCTCGGCGCGCCCGAGCCCCGGGCCGACCACCAGCGCCCGGCAGCGGTCGAGGGCGGCCAGCACCTCGTCGGCCCACCCCTCGGCGGGCAGGGGCAGCCGCACCGCCTCCACCGGCCAGATCCCGGCGGCGGCCGCCTCGGCGCTGCCCGGTACGGCCAGGCGCACCATCCCCGCACCGGTGTGGGAGGCCCCTCCGGCCGCCAGCGCCGCCGCCCCCTCCATGCCGGGCGAGCCGGCCACCACGGCCACCGCGCTGGCCCACTTGTGCGACTCACGGGCCCGCCGGGGCACCAGCGCCGGGACGTCGGCGTCCTCGACCAGGCCGATGCCGGTCCCCTCGACCGGCACCCCGATGTCGGCCACCTCCACCTCGCCGGCCAGCCGCGCCCCGTCTCCCTGGAGCAGCCCCGGCTTGAGGGCGGCGAAGGTGACGGTGCGGTCGGCGGCCATGGGCCGCCCCCCCGCCTCGCCGGTGTCGCCGTCGATCCCCGACGGGACGTCCACCGCCAGCACGGCGGCGCCGGTCGGCACCCTCGGCGCCTCGTAGCTGCCTCGGAAGCCGGTGCCGTAGGCGGCGTCGAGCACGAGGTCGCATCGGGGAAGGCGGTCGGGGGCCGACCCGGCGTCGACCATCGTCACCCGTGCCCCGCGCCGCCGCAGGATGGAGGCGGCCACCCGGCCGTCGGCCCCGTTGTTGCCCTTGCCGGCCACCACCACCACCCGGTGGCCGTAGCCCGAGCCGAGCAGCCGCAGGGACGAGAGGGCCACCGCCGTGCCGGCCCGCGACACCAGGGTGGCCTGGCTCACCTGGGCCAGGGCCGACGCGTCGGCCGCCCGGACCTCGGCCACCGTGGCCACCGGCCGCATCAGCGGTCGCCCTCGGCCACCACCATGGCCACCGCCGTGCGGGCGGTGTGGGTGAGCGAGACGTGCCAGCGCGAGACCCCGCGCCGGCGCGCCAGCTCGGCCGCCCCGGCGGCCAGCCGGAGCGAGGGCGCCCCCGAGGTCGGGCCGTCCCCGGGGGCCCGGACCACCTCAACGTCTCGCAGCGCGAACGAGCCGATCCCGCTGCCCAGGGCCTTCATCACCGCCTCCTTGGCGGCGAAGCGGGCGGCCAGCCGCTCCGCCGGGTCGCCCGCCCGGGCGGCGTCATCGCGCTCGTCCTGGCTGAACAGCCGGGCACCCAGCCCCGGGCGGCGGCCGAGCACCCGACGGAAGCGGTCGACGTCGACCGCGTCGACCCCCACCCCCACCACCCGGCTCATTCGACGGTCACCGTCTTGGGCAGGGTGCGGGGGCGGTCGACGTCGTTGCCCACGAGGCGGGCCAGGCGGTAGGCGAGGAGCTGGAGGGGGACCACGTCGACCACCGGGGCGAGCAGCGGCTCGGTCGGCGGCACCCACAGCACGTGGTCGGCCACGGCGGCGGCCCCCTCGTCGCCGTCGTCGGCCACCAGGACCACGGTGGCCCCGCGGCTCTTCACCTCGGCCACGTTGGCCAGCATCTTCTCCTGCAGCGGCGTCCGGTTGGCCACCCCCACCACCACGGTGCCGGGCACGATGAGGGCGATCGGCCCGTGCTTGAGCTCACCGGCCGCGTAACCCTCGGCCCGCAGGTAGGAGATCTCCTTCAGCTTGAGGGCCCCCTCCAGGGCCACCGGGTAGCCCACCCCGCGTCCGATGAAGAAGAAGTCGCGCGTGCCGGCGACCGCCTCGGCCACCGCGTCGACCTCCTTGGCCCGGGTCAGCGCCTCGGCGACCTTGCCCGGGAGCTCGTGGAGCCGGTCGAGGAGGTCGCCGATCTCGGCCGCCGTCCGGGTGGCGCGCAGCTGGGCCAGGGTGAGGGCCAGGAGCTCGAGGGCCACGATCTGGGCCAGGTGGCACTTGGTGGAAGCCACCCCCACCTCGGGGCCCGCCCGGGTGTAGAGGACGCCGTCGGCCTCGCGGGCCATCGACGAGTCGACCACGTTCGTGACCACCAGGACCTTGGACCCCCAGCGACGCGCCTCGCGCAGGGCCTGGAGGGTGTCGAGGGTCTCGCCGGACTGGCTGACCCCCACCGTGAGGGTCCGGCGGTCGAGCACCGGGTCGCGGTAGCGGAACTCGCTGGCGATGTCGACCTCGGTGGGCAGCCGGGTCCAGTGCTCGATGGCGTACTTGGCCACCATGGCGGCGTGGTAGCTGCTGCCGCAGGCCCCGATGAACACCTTCTCGATGGCGGACAGCTCCGCCTCGTCGAGGCGGAGCTCGTCGAGGCCGAGGCGGCCGTCGGCCTTGCGCCGGTCGAGCAGGGTGTCGGCCACCGCCGCGGGCTGCTCGTGGATCTCCTTGGACATGAAGTCGTCGTAGCCGCCCTTCTGGGCGGTCTCGAGGTCCCAGTCGACCGACAGGGCGGTCGGCTCGACCAGCTCCCCGTCGAAGGTGGTGACCCGCAGGGTCCCCGGGCCGAGCTCGGCCAGCTGGTCGTCGTCGAGGGCGAACAGCCGCCGGGTCCGACCGAGGAGGGCCGGGATGTCCGAGGCGAGCAGCGCCGAGGACCCGTCGATCCCCACCACGAGCGGGGCCGCCCGGCGGGCGGCCACGATCGCCGTGGGCTCGTCGGCCGAGACGGCGGCCACCGAGAACGACCCCCGCAGCCGGGCCACGACGGCTCGCAGCGCCTCGGCCAGCGGGCGGCCCGCCGCCACCTCCTCCTCCAAGAGATGGGCCAGGACCTCGGTGTCGGTCTCCGAGACCAGCCGGTGCCCCCGGGCCACCAGCTCCCCGGCCAGCTCGGTGTGGTTCTCGATGATCCCGTTGTGCACCACGGCCAGGCGGCCGGTGCAGTCGAGGTGGGGGTGGGCGTTCTCGGGCGTGGGGCTGCCGTGGGTGGCCCAGCGGGTGTGGCCGATGGCGGTGCGCCGTCCGGCCGGGGCCGCCGCGCAGAGGGCGGTGAGGGCGTCCACCGAGTGGGTCCCCTCGGCGGCCCGGGCCCGCCAGACGTCCCCCGGGGCGACCAGGGCCACGCCGGCCGAGTCGTAGCCGCGGTACTCGAGGCGGTGCAGGCCGTCGAGGACGACGTCCAGCGCGTCCGCTGCGCCGGTGGCGCCGATGATCCCGCACACAGGGCGAAGGCTACCTACCCGCCGGGCTCCGCCGCGCCGAGCGCGCCGGCCACCG
>JBKQNY010000215.1:0-7606 GCA_052145775.1 Acidimicrobiales bacterium | reverse complement strand
CCTTGGCGGCCGACGCCGGCATGACGGTGCTGCGGGTGTCGATCGACCGCTGGGCGACCGGGGACGACGACCGGGACCTCACCGCCATCCTGGATGCCTCCGTCGGCGAGCTTCGTGCCCTGGCCGCAGGTACCTGAGGAACGGGGCGTCATGAGCGTCCAGCGGCGATGTTTGCCGCCCGACGCCGGCCATGGCCTCACCGGGAACCGGCTACCCTCGGGCCGTCGAGGATCCCGGCGACCGGCCCAGTCCTGTGGGGCGCAGCCGGCGGTGACCAGGAGCTCGGTACCGGAAGCGGCCTCTCGGGCCCCTTTTCGTAGCTTTACATAATGACCCTTATCGGCGGATTAGGCGGAGGTGGCAGGTGCGCACGTTGACGGTCGACTCCCTCCCCGTCCAGGTCCACGACGACGTGCAGGCGATGGCCAGGGCGGCGGCCGACGAGGCGGCAGCCGTCATGCGGGCGGCCGTTGAGGCCCGGGGTGTTGTCCACGCCATGTTTGCCACCGGCAACTCCCAGCTGGCCTTCGTCGAGGCGCTGGTGGCGGCCACGCCCGACGTGCCCTGGTCTGACACGGTCGTCTTCCACATGGACGAGTACGTGGGCGTGGGGCCGGACCACCCCGCCGGCTTCTGCCGGTGGATCCGTGAGCGGATCGCCGAGCCCGCCCGGCCCCGGGCCGTCCACTACATCGACGGCCTGGCCGATCCGGCCACCGAGGGCCCCCGCTACGCCGCGTTGCTCGCCGACCACCCCCTCGACCTGTGCGCGCTGGGCATTGGCGAGAACGGCCATCTGGCCTTCAACGACCCCGGGGTGGCCGACTTCGACGATCCGCTCGATGTGAAGGTGGTGGAGCTCGATGCGGCCTGCCGCAGCCAGCAGGTGGCCGAGGGCCACTTCCCCGACATCGCCTCGGTGCCCGCCACCGCCCTCACCGTGACCGTTCCTGCCCTCCTGCGGGCCGGGCGGGTGCTGGCCATCGTCCCAGAGGCGCGGAAAGCCGAACCGGTTCGGGCCGCGCTCACCGGGCCCATCACCACGAACTGCCCGGCCTCAGCGCTTCGAACGGCAGGTCACGCCATCCTCTATCTCGAGCCCGCGTCAGCAGCATTGCTAGACCCCGGGATGGCCTCCACGTAAGTGCGGCAAAAAGGCGCTACCGGCACGCGAGCTCTTGGCGCGAGCACGAAAGGCAGTACTTCCGGGTAGCGCTACAGCACGTCCCCAGTCCCGTGCGATGGAGCGGAGTCCCGAGCATGTGACTTAGGCCTCACTCAAGAACGAGGAGATCATTTCGGCGAACAGCTTGCCGTGCACCATGACCAGCGTCAGGTGCCCTCCGGGCAGGTCTACCCGCGAACTGCCGGAAATGTGTTCGAGCTCGGCGGCGTCGCTGGCCGGCACCATCCGGTCGCGCCGGGCCCGAATGATCAAGGTGCCGGCCTTGACCCGGGCGAGCAGCTGGCGCCCGTCGAAGGACTGCGACGCCCGGCGCTGCGCCTCGAAGGCATAGGAGGGTTGGCCATCGGCCTTGCGCAGGATGGGAATCCTCGAGACGACGTCCATGATGAACCAGCGTTGGGAGAAGCGGTGCGTCACCGGTGGCCGGACTGCGGTGGCAGCCAGGACCAGATGGTCGACCAATTCGGGGTGGTCGGCCGCCAACTGGAGCGCGATCTTGCCTCCCATCGAGTAGCCCACGACGTCGGCGTGGGCGAGCTCAAGTGCGCCGAACAGTCCGGCAACGTCATCTGCCATCTGCTCGATGGTGTAGTCGCCGGTCCGCTTGTCGCTCTGCCCGCCTCCTCGTGGATCGAGGACGATGACGCGGTGGCGCAAGGCGAGAAGCGGGAACACGTTGGAGAAGAGTCTCGTGTCGGCACCGAGGCCCGGAATGAGGACGACCGGTGACCCTTCCCCGTGCACCTCGTAGAAGAGCTTGATGTCACCCACCTGGGCGTACGCCATGGTCACCTCTCGTGCTCGAATTGTCCTCTCAACCATTGGTCAGGCAGTGTCGGCACCGCCCGGTCCCCCACCAGTCCGTGTCCGAACCATTGGCTGCGCGGTCCCGTTGTGAGGGCCTCCTCGATGCTCTCCAGGACGTCCCTCCGGCCGACCATGAACGGTGGGTCAACCCCGTCGCCGGGGTTGTAGGGCGGTGCCGCGGGCTTCCTAGAGTTCGCTAGAGTTCGGCTGCCTCTAGGCACGAGACCTCCATTCTTCCTCGTCAACGCCGACGACATCCCGCTCTAGTCTGTTCGACGGGTGGCTTTCAGTGTCCTTGCGACGAGCGTGAGTCTCTCGGTCCAGCAGTACGTCCGCCAGTAACGTGCCGTGCCCCGGTGCAACGGTCCGACAAGTGGCGCGACAGTCCCGGAAGGCCTCGCAGCACACCCCTTTCTGTCGGCCCGCTGAGAGCCCCTTGCCAGCGGGCACGCCCTGCGCAGAGCGTGGGCTGACCGCAGAGTGGCCTTCGCGCCCCTGCCCCCAGCGACCGGGTGCTCGAGGGTGGTGTTGACAGTGGACCGGCACGGGCGGCGCAGTCCTGTGTCGGTGGCACCCTGAGCTGTGCCGATACCTCCGGGCCGCCGCCCGGCGGCAGGTCGTCGGTGCTCGATGGGCCGCTCATGGACCCCACCGTCGCACGAGGTTCTCACGGCGCCCCTGCGTGGCCGGCCGGGCTGAAGGTCAGCCGCACTTGCGTGCCGAACCCACTTCGACCGGCGTCTGCTCAGTGCTGCTCAGCCTTGCGCAATCTGAGCCGTTGCCACCACGCTGGGCGGGACCGGGCGTCGAGGTCCTCCTGCCGGCACCCGAGCCACTGCCACTCGCCGTCGAGGTGCCACCACGTCCCGTTGTTCAGGTGCACCACCCCTCGCCCGCAGTGCACGCACGCCCACGGCGAGTCGGGGGAGACCTCGGCCACCCAACCGCCCTCGGGAGGGGTGTCGTCCCGGCGCCGGCGGCTCATGGGATGAGCGCTCCGGTGCCTCCCGTCCCCGACGCGAGGATCGCCCCGATGGGCGTGCCCCCGAGTGCCGCGCGCAACGGTGCGGACGCCGCTGATCGGGGCTCGTGTCGCCCGATGGTCTCGAGTGTCACCGTGTCGTCGTCCTTCACCTTCCTGGCGGTGGCCCAGAGCTACCGCACAGGTAATTGGCGAGACAACCTAGCGAACGAGCCGGCACCGGGTGCGGACCACTGCGGAACCCGGTGCACTCCCCCGCTTCGGTGGCCCGGTCCGCTTCGCCCGCCCGGGGCTCGTGCACGTCGGGCCCGCCGCGGTTCGACCCCACCCTGTGCTGGGACGATCCGAGGTACCCCGCGCCCGGCCCGGCCCGGCGGTGCCGTCGCCACCCGGGACGGTGCCGGGTTCCGACCACGGTCGGCGGTCCCTGTTCGCGAAGCGCCTGCGGGAGCAGGTAGCGTTGCCGCCGCATGCCTCGCCGTATCGAGATCGAGCTCACCAGCCAGACCGAGGGCGCCTGGACCTGGCGCGCGGCCGGGGCCAAGCTCCCCAAGGGCACCCTGCCCTCGGAATTGGTGCCGAACCCGGCCGCCGTCGGGGACGTCCTGCGGGCCGAGGTCGAGTCGGGGATGGAGGGGCTCGAGATCGTGAGCCTCGAGGTCATCGCGCCCAAGGAGGACGTACGGGCCGACAACCGCATCGAGGTGCTGGGCGCGCCCCGTCCGGCCCCCAACATCTCGGTCACCCTCGCCCCGGGTTCTCGCCGGCGGCATGACCGCGAGGACGGCCCCGGGCGTGACCGGGCGCCCCGCCGGGAAGGGGCCCGCCGGGACGGCCCGCGCCGCGAGGGACCCGGGAGGTCCGAGGGGTCTGGGCGGTCCGAGGGACCCAAGTCGGGACCGGGGCGCAGGCCGCGGCCGGCGGAGTCCGGTGAGCGCCGACGGGAGCGGACCGGCTCGTCTCGCCACTCCGACCGCGAGCCCTCGGTGAGGGAGGGCGCCCGCCGGGACGCCGAGCCCGGTCGGGGCGGCGACGGCCCTCCGCCGCGCCGCGAGCGCGAGCGCCGGCCGACGGTCTCCACCGCCCACCGCAACGCCCTCCTGGCCACGCTCGGCCCAGAGCAGCTGCCGGTGGCCGAGCAGCTGCTGCGCGGCGGGATCCCCGCCGTCCGCCAGGCCATCGCCGACGGGCAGAAGACCGCGGGGGCCGGTTCGACCAACGCCGATCGCATCCTCGCCATCGCCGAGGAGCTGCTGCCAGCCGTCAACCTGGCCACGTGGAAGGACCGGGCCATGTCCGCCCAGGCCCAGGGCAAGGAGCTTCGCCTACGCGAGCTGCGGGCCGTCGTCGCCGCCTCAAGGACGGTGACCCTCGACGACGAAGGCAAGGAGATGGCCAGGGCGCTGCGCGACTCGCTCGACCAGCGAGTCACGGCGCTACGCGAGGGCTGGACGTCACGGGTGACCGCGGCGATCGAGAGCGGCCGGGTCCTCGAGGCGCTGCACACCGCCAGCCGTCCCCCCGACCCCGGGACCCGGCTCCCCGCCGAATTGGCCGTCAAGCTCGCCGAGAGCGCCGGCGCGGCCATGACCGCCGAGCTCGACCCGGCGGAGTGGATGACGCTGCTCGAGGCCGTCATCGAGTGCCCCGTCCGGCGCACGGTGCGCCCGGCGGGCATCCCGGCCGTGCCCGAGGCCCAGGAAGCGGCCCGCCACGCCGCCGGTCTGGTGCCCGAGCTGGCCAAGCTGCTGGGGCTGCGGATCCCGCCTCCCCCGCCGCGCCGGACCGCCTACCGCCTCACCCCAGCGGTCGGTGGAGGGTGAGCAGGCGCGCCTTGAAGCCGGAGTGCTCGTAGAGCTGCTTGGTGCGGCGGTCCCCCGGGAGCGCCAGCGCGTCAACGTCGGTGCAGCCCTGTGCGGTGAACCACGCCAGGAGCTCCTCAACCAGGGCCTCCCCCACCCCGACCTCACGGGCGTCCGTCTCGACGAAGCAGCACTCGATCCGGCCCAGCCGCCGCCCGTCGCCCAGGACCGCCTCAGCCACGAGGCCGGCCCCTAGCCCCACGGTCGTCCCCTCGAACTCCCCCACCAGCAGGATCCCGCCCTCGGCCCACTCCTCGACCGTGGTCCGCCGCTCGCTCAGCCCCTCGGCCAGCTCCCCGCCCCGCGAGTTGTTGGCCTCCTCGGCCGCCTCGGCCAGCAACTCGGCGCAGCGCGCCAGGTCCCCCGGGCCCGCCCGGCGCACGACGACCACCCCTCAGCGCCCCGGAGGTTCCTCCGAGCCGAGGAGCTGCTGGGCCCGGTAGATGATCGTCCGCCGCCCCCGGGTGGCCGCCTCGTGGCGGTAGACGGCCTCGAGCTCCTTGTGGCCGAGACCGTCGAGCCGCCGCACCACCTGGGAGGCCGACAGCGTGTCGTAGTCGGGGATGGCCAGGTCGGCGGGCGCCGGGGCGAAGCCTCCGAGGGGGGGGACGGCCCGCGGCCCCACCGGCGACACCTCGCTCGCCGGTGGCACGTAGGGCTCGTCGGGCGCCGCCGCGGGCTCGGATTCCGACTCCGTCCGCCCCAGCCGTCGGTCGAGGTCGCGGCGGCCGTGGTCGACGACGAAGCGGCCGAGGAAGTGGGCGTTGCGGAGCTGGAGCTCGATCCGGGCCCGGCCCTTGGCCACCAGCTCGGGCATGTCCTCGAAGGCGGTCAGGACGAGACCGGTCGGTGCGTAGACGAACGTCTCGAGCGCCCACTCTGCGAGGGAGTGCTCCTCCCCCGGCTCCTCGTCGTCGCGCTCTGTCAGGTCGTCAGACACAGTCCCTGCACAGCATCTTCTTCTTGTCCGCCAGCTGACTGGGGTGCTTCACGAGGAAGCAGGACCGGCAGACGAACTCGTCGGGCTGCTTGGGCAGGACGCGCTCGGTGAGCTCCGTGCGGTCCTCGACGTCGGCCACCTCGTCGTCCTCGGGCTCGTCCTCGACGACGAGCCGCTCCTTCAGGATCACGTCCAGGCTGGCCTCGACGTCCTCGTCGTCGGGCTCCTCCTCCTCCTCCTCCTCGGTCTCCTCGGCCACCCGCTCGGGGGAGGCGACGACGATCTCGGTGTCGAGGACCTCGGCGCCCTCGAGCTCTTCGTCGGTGTCGGCGTCGGCGTCGAGATCGTCCTCCAGGTCCACCTCGAGGGCGTCCTCGTCGAGGTCGTCGGCCTCGACCACGTCGATGTCAAGGGCGTCGTCGTCGAGGTCGTCGGGGACCGCAACTTCGTCGAGATCGTCTGCCATGGCTGCCTTCCCAGTGGTGAACTGCCGCGGGAGCATAGACGTTTCCACCCACCGGGCAATCGCTCTTCGGGGGGCTGCCGGGGCACCCGGCGGGGTGACAGGCGGTTGGGCCCGGGGGTCTTTGGGGCCATCTCGCCACTCGCAAGGTCTGGTCCTCGCGGGCGGGAAGTTCTCTACTCAACCCCTCGGGCCTCCCACCGCCTCTCACAGCATCCCCCCCGTCGGCAGGTGGCTACCGTTTCCGGCGTCACTCCCACGGGGCGTCTGGGACTGGGCCGTACCCTACGCAGGCCGCTGCGACCCGCTCAAGGCACGCACACCGCTTCTGACCTGGAATTTCCTTCATCATCCCTGGTCACGGAGTTACAGATTTCTCCGTCGCGTCTTTCCGTCGTCGGTCGGTCCGCCGGACCTCGGCGCGGCGCTCGGCGTCGAGCCGCTCCAGCTCGCTCTCCTCGAAATCGACGTGGGACATGGCGGCGGCGATGGCGTGGTGGCCGGCCACCTCGTCGATGGCCCGGTGCATCTCCTGGGCCACCCGGCGGTAGGTGGTGTGGCCCTGGGGCCCCGAGCGCAGCTCGACGACGTGCATCGCCTCGCGGGCGTTCATCTGCAGCACGTAGCGGATGCGAAAGGCCAGGGCCACCGCGTAGGGCGCCTGGGCCGGGAAGTCGGCCGCCAGGAGCGCGTGCAGCTCGGCCGATCGCTCCATCGACTCGGTGTAGGGGCCGGCCAGTCCCGCCTCGGCCACCAGTTCGGGGACGTCGTAGCCGAGTGCCGTCGACAGCGGCTGCCACTCGACGGTCAGCATCCGGTGCCGCTGGAGGTCCCGGAAGGCCCCGTAGTCCGACACCACCTCGAACCGGTAGTCGGTCCGCTCGAAGGCCCGTCCCGGCCGGTGTCGGCGGTTGCGCCGCTCACCTACGTAGGCGGCGAGAAGAACCCGGCGGTCCTCGGCCCCGAGGGCCCGCACCCGGCGCAGCGCCTCGGCGTCGGAGACCGTCGCGTGGGCGAAGCAGGCCGCCGCCAGGACCTTGTCCTCGCCCTCGGGGTCGAAGTCGAGCAGCGTCACTTCGGCCGGCTCCTCGGGGGCGACCTGCCCCCCGTCGGGCCAGAGCCGCTCGACCACCCGGGCCGTCTCGTCCCGGGAAGTCGCCAGGTAGGCCGACCACTCCCCTCCCCGCTCGGCCCGGTCGACCCGCTGGAGGAACGAGGGGATCACCTTGCGCAGCTCGGTCAGCACCAACTCGGCGTAGTGGCGAGCCTCGGGCAGCGGGTCGGCCCGCATCCGCAGGAGGAGGAGCTCGTAGGACTGGCCGGTGCCGTAGATGCCGACGTTGGACAGCGAGGCCGCCGGAAGGAG
>JBKQNY010000214.1:0-29501 GCA_052145775.1 Acidimicrobiales bacterium | reverse complement strand
GGAGATGGAGAGCGGCGCCGAACCTGTCCCGGATGTAGCCGCGCCTGACACCTTGGCAGTGAATGTGAAACTTCCCGCTGCGGCAGGGGTGCCGGAGATCTTCCCCGATGCGGCTGTGAGCGTGAGTCCCTTCGGGAGCATTCCAGACACCGACCACTTGTAGGGAGTTGTACCGCCGGTGGCCTTGAGTGTCGCCTGGTAGGGCACGCCGACCGTGCCTGTGGACAACGACTTGGTGGTGATCGCGATACTCGCCGTCGCGGGGGTTACCTTGTTGGAGGGTGTCGACGACGGCCCCGTCCCCACTGTGTTGGTGGCGGTGACCTTGAATGTGTAGGTCACGCCGTTGGTCAAGCCGCTGACCGTGATCGGGGACGCGGCGCTCGACGCCTTCACTGTCCCGGGGCTGGACGTGACGGTGTAGTAGTTGACCGACTCCCCGCCGTCGGTGGCCGGCGAGTTGAAGGACACGACGGCCGACTTGTTGCCCCCTACCGCGGTGACACCCGTCGGCGCCCCGGGGTCGGTCGCACTCGTGACCACGCTGATGCTCTCGGTCGCTCTTGCGATGGTGGCGTTCTTCGGTGTGAAGAGCACGAATGTGAAGGTGCCGCTGACGTTGCAGTTGAGGAGATCTACGCGCACGGTCTTCGTGGTCTCACCAGGTGCGAAGTTGAGCGGCCCGTCCAACGTCCCATTCGCTGCAACGTAGGCATCGCTGCAGCCCGTCCCGCTGAAGGCCGTATCGTTCACGGTCTTGTATGTCACCGTAACGGTTGTCTGCGACGGCGCACCGAGCGTCACCGGTAGGTCGATGTACCCGCCAGTATCAACGACCACCACGTTGGGAGGAGCGGACACGGCCGGCGTGGCTACGGTCGCAGCTCCGCTGGCGCCGATGGTGACGACCCCGGTGCTGTCGGCAATGGCCGAGTGGGTCGGGCTCGAGAGTGTCACCGTGAAGGTCCGGGTGGGGACGGACCCGGATCGGTTGACGAATGTGATGGGGATGTTCTGGACGGTCTGGCCGGGGCCGAAGGTGAGCGTGCCGCTCTTTGTCGTGTAGTCCGTGCCGGCGGTCGCCGTGGCGTTGTGGGTGGCGTAGTGGACGGTCACGATTGTGGCGGAAGCGACGCCTGCGGGACCGCCCAGGAGCACCGGGACGTCGACGGTGCCGACGTCGGTGTCAACGATGGCATCTCGCGCATAGAGCCCTGGGGCGACTGTCGGTGTTCCTTTGGCGTCGCCGGTAATGTCGATCCTGGTGCTCGCCCTGGCGATGGTGGCGTTCTTCGGTGTCTTCTGAAGGTTGAACGTGAAGGATCGAAAACCGTACGTTGCACTCTTTTGGCAGTCGAAGAGGTCGACGCGCGCGACCTTGGTGGTCTCCCCCGGAGCGAAGTTGAGCGTGCCTGTCGCGCCTACGAAGTCGCGGCTGTTACTGCAGTATGAGTTCCCTGTGCTTGCCGTGACAGAGGCGGTGGCGTACTTCACCGACACAGTTGTCGACGAGGGCGCGCTCAGCGTCACCGGCAGGTCGATATACCCATCGGCGTTCCCGGCCACCACGTCAGGAGGAGCGGAGACGGTCGGCTTTGTGACCGCCGTGGCCCCGCTGGCGCCGATGGTGACGACCCCTTGGGACTGGACGACCACGGCGTGGCTCGGGCTCGAGAGTGTGACGGTGAAGGTCCGGGTGGGGACGGACCCGGATCGGTTGACGATTGTGATGGGGATGTTCTGAACGGTCTGGCCCGGAGTGAACACAAGTGTGCCGCTCTTCGTCGTGTAGTCCGTGCCGGCGGTCGCCGTGGCGTTGTGAGTGGCGTAGTGGACGGTCACTGTTGTCTTGGAGGCCACACCCGATGGCCCGCCCAGGAGCACCGGGACGTCGACGGTGCCAACGTCGGTGTCGACGATGGCACTTCGCGCATAGAGCCCTGGGGCGACTGTCGGCGGTCCGAAGGCGTCGCCGGTGATGTCGATCCGGCCACTGGCCCTGGCGATGGTGGCGTTCTTCGGTGTGGCGAGGTTGAACGTGAACGACCGGAAACCGTACGTTGCACTCTGCTGGCAGTCGAAGAGGTCGACGCGCACGACCTTGGTGGTCTCCCCCGGAGCGAAGTTGAGCGTGCCTGTCGCGCCTACGAAGTCGCGGCTGTTGGAGCAGGATGAGTTCGCTGTGCTTGCCGTGACAGAGGCGGTGGCGTACTTCACCGAAACTGTTGTCAACGAGGCAGTGCTGAGCGTCACCGGCAGTGTGACATGGCCTGTGGCCTCGCCCACTACCACATCGGGGGGCGCGGAGATGGTCGGCGTGGTAACCGGTGTGGCCAGGGCTCTCGACGGTGCAGCGCCTACGGCACTTGCTTGGTCGATGAGCACGGGGGCCAAGATGCCCAGTCCACCCACTGCAACAGCAGTGCCAACGAGCAGCACCGCCCTAGCAACAGCAGCCCGTACAGAGCGCATTATTGCCCTCCCACCTAGGATCGTCATGGGAGCGGGCCGATTCGATCGAAGCAACAACTTACCTCGCCCGCCAAAGGTACGGTAACGCCGATTCGCGAAACTGTCCACTGATTATCCAGGCGTACTTTGGAAGTGCACCCAGCCGGATGTATCACGGATTCGCGCAAGCATTCCCAATCGAAAAGAAGGACTCGGCGGCGGTATACGGGTCAGTTCGAACGGCAAAGTGCTTAGAGCGGAATCGATAAAATTGCCTGAGATTTGTCCGGCCAAGCCGTGCGCGACGGTGACGAAGCTGCGCAGTCATTCGAGATTGGCAGAAGCCCCGGGGCTGGCCACTCATGAGGACCACAACATCCCACCTTCCACTTCACGGCTAGCTTCTCTCTCTCCGACAAGAGGCCGTAGAGCTACACCGAGCACCCCGCTGCTTCCGGCAGGCCGAGCATCAGCTGCTCCGCCGAGACCACCGAAGTCCAGTACGTGAAGGGGCTCGCCAGCACATCGGCGTTCAGGCTCGTCCAGTGGACGTGGGAACCCCTTCAGCGAATGAATTCCCCAAGCAGTCCACTTTTTCGAGAATCCCTCAGTCCATCGGCCCGAGTTCGGGTTCCCGTGGCCCAACTGCTAAATGTCGCCGTTGAGCGCCACTACCGGGAGCGCTCCCGCGCCTCACATTGCAGATCTTCTCGCATGAGAGCTGACACTAAGTGACCAGTTCACGAGCATTTCACCCGCGAGCGTGGAGTGGAATGAATCGAATGAGCGGTAGCGTCCACTGCGAAAACGCCGCGATGGCGCTTGACCGAATGCTCTGCCTTGACTACTTTCGGCGCAAGTCCCTCTTTTATGGGTGGGGGCTCGTTTTGTAGAGGCGGGAGTCAGAGTGTCTTGGTGGGATGGTGCTTCTCGGTAACTGCCTACGCGCCTCCGAGCGATGGTCCAATGACGCTCCTAAACACGGCCCCGTCGCGCCCGCGGCGCCTGGCTCGTGCCGTCTCTCTCCCTTGGATGTTGGCGGCCGTCCTGGGCGGGCTCACCATCGTGGCCGGCGTCCGGGAGGGCGCCTTCTGGCCGGTCGACGCCTTCGTCGTCGCCGTAGCTGCGCTACTCATCCTGGCGTTCGAGGTGATCCTCGAGCGCCAAGGGCCACGGGTCCTGGCGGTGCTCGGGATGACCGGACCCCAATAGTTGGGTGGATCAGTTCATGGGGACCCGGTCAGACCCACGTCGCCGGCATCTTTGACGCCCCTTTACTGCGTCGTCGGCACAGCACCGGCCACGATGGTGACCCAGCATATTCAGGACGCGGTGTGTGCAGCTCCGCGCAGGAGAGGCACACTCGGGAAGTGGGTTGTAGGAAGTCTCAACGTGCGGAGTCGCAGACGGGCGTCGTTTGTGGAGAGGTCAACGTGTGTCTCGACACGCCCAGGCTGGCATTTGGGCTGTGCACGGGGTTGTGCAACTGCCTCTTGCTAGGGAGTTTTACTCGCGCGTTAGCCTTCCGCCATCAGGCTGAGCCGTCCCCCCGCCACTTGGACCGAGGCCCCGCTCGTGAGAATCTCGATCGCATTTAGCGGTCCGCGCCACCGATCGAGCAGAAGGTCCGGCGCGTGGAAACGCCGATGCCAGGGCTTGACGATCGCGGTTGCCGTTCCAATTCGGTGAGGTCTCTGCGCCGTCAGAGGCGCGCCGCCGGAAGTCAGCGTGGCGCTCGTTGGACGATCACGGTGCTCGTCGCTTCGTCGATCATCGATCAGCTGGCGGTGCGAGAAATCCAGGACCCGCTCCATGCTCCTTCGCACCACGCGACCAAACCCCGCCTCTGTGTCAATTACGCGAACACCGTGGCCATTCGGAGGCCAAAGAGGAAACGCCACCCTCCTCTTTCTCCAGAACGAGGGCCGGCCGCCGCAAGAAGTTGGTGAGATCAGCGGTTTCAACGCTTTGGGTCTAGCGATCGACGTGATTCTCGATTAGAAGTCTCCATGGGAGCGGTTTCTGAGGGCGATTCGGAACGTCTTTTAGTGAGCGTTCGCGTTTGAGCGAGAACAACGAGACGTACGGGAGAGAGAGATGGGATGGCCGCTTGGTGGTAGCCAGCTGCTTTTGGCGACCTCGAGCATCGCTGTATCAGCCCAGCTCCCTTTGGCGTGGCTGTGCACCGGACCGCTGTCCTCCTCGGCCGGCCCCGAAGATGAGCCATCTCCTACCGGCATGGCCATGACCTTTGATCCAGGCCCAACGTCTCGTCGACCGCGCCCCACTTGACCCCACTTCGCCCACCCTTCAGCGGGGAACCCAATCTCCGCAGCGACGACTAGGAGACAGACGTGCGAGCCGACGAACCAAGCAGGACGAGGGCTCATGTGACCGACGGCGACCAGAGGTCCCCTCTTTGGCGACGGTGGGTGGTGGCCGGGGTCGTGGCCGCCACCGCCCTCCCGACGGCGCTGGTGACCTCTCCGGCCGGCGCCTCAGGCACACCACCACAGATCAGTGTGGTGACCGGATCTTCGGGCACTAAGACAGTGAGCCTCGGTCACCCCCAGAAGGCCGCCACAGCCAAGCTGAGCCCTGGCTACGTGGCCTACAACCCGGCCAACGGGGACGAGGTCGTGTCTGTTCGGACGAGCGGGGGGCAGGCGCATGTCTACTTGATCGCTGGGTCCGACGAGGCCAACGAGTACCACATTGCGACCGGCATCACAGCCACCACGCACACACCCATCTACGGCACACTCGTGAAGGGTGACGCCTACTTGGTGGCCGGGAACGGCGCAGCCGGCATGGTGGCGTTCCCCGGCGGTGGCACAACACCATTGCTCGGCCAATCGCCGAACGTCGGCGCGGCCACAAACCCGGTCGCCCCTGTGTCGGTGGCTTTCGACAACAGCGGCAACCTTCTCATCGCCGAGGCACTGCCCACCACAGGTCCGAGCCAGACCGGCATCCAGGTGGTGGCCAAGGCGGCCTGCTCGTCGTCGTGTCCGTACAAGTACTCCAGGCTGGTGGCCGGCGGGCTCTACACGATCGCTGGGACCGGCACGTGGAGCGGGGTGACAACAACCCCAGCCATTTCCTTCACATACCAGGTGTACGGCTTCGGCCTGGCCGTTGACGCCCAGGGCAACATCATCGAAGGCGGCAGCGGCATCATCGTGTTCCTCAACGAACAGACCACGACGGTGACACGCTACGGAAAGCGGCTCACCGCCCACAAGGCCACCGTCATCGCCGGCACAACACTGGGCACGGCGACGTGCGGCGGCGGCGCGGTCAGCGCACCAGGCACCGGCGGGAGTAGCGCGAACTTTCAGTGGCCCCACCCCTTCGTCGACGCCGACGGGAACGTCTACGTCAACGACGACAAGGTATCGGCCGGTGGGGGCTGCACCTGGGTGCTGGCTGCGGGCACGGGGAGCCTCGACGGCATGACTGTCACCGCCGGGCACCTGTACACGCTGACCGGAGCGGCGACGACAACGACCATCACCAACGGGGCGGTTGCCAACACGACGTCGTTCCCCAACACCGTAGCTGCTGCGATGGATGCGGCCGGCAACGTGGTCGTCGCCCTCTCCGGCCTGACCCCGGCCGTCCGGGTGATTGCCGAGTCGACCGGTACGTACTACGACCAGTCGATGACCAAGGGGCACGTCTACACCATCTCAGGTGGTTTGGGCGCCACACGGACGACGTCCCCGGGCAACGCCACAGGCTTCAAGCTCCCCGGCGCGACCCGTCCCACAACGCCGCCGGTCTTCGGCCTCACCTCCCTTGTGCCCGGTGCCCCCGGCGATCTGTTCCTCACCGACGGCACCTCGGCCACAACCGCCTCGCTCTACGAGATCACAAAGGGGCCATCACACGGTCCCCCGAAAGTAACAAGGGTGACCCCGTCCAAGGGGCCGCTCGCCGGCGGCACAAAGGTCACAATCACAGGGTCCAACTTCACAACAGTGACCTCGGTCAATTTCGGGGGGAAGACAGTCACCTCCATCACAACGAAGACCTCGACCAAGCTGAAGGTGACCGACCCGACAGCGCTCAGCGCCGGTGCGGTCAGCATCTCGGTCACGGCGGCCGGGTTGACCGGGACAATGCCCTCTGCTTTCACCTACGTGGCAAAGCCCGTGGTGGCAAGCGTCTCCCCGTCCAAGGGACCGGTGGCCGGCGCCACCACGGTCACAATCACAGGTTCGCACTTCACAACAGTGACCTCGGTCAAGTTTGGGGGGAAGCCAGCTTCGATCGCAACAAGGAGCCCGACCAAGCTGAAGGTGACCGACCCGACAGGGACCCCTGGTGCGGTGAGCGTCTCGGTCACGACCACGTTCGGCGGCACCGGGACAATGCCCTCAGCTTTCACCTACGTGGCAAAGCCCGTGGTGACAAGCGTCTCCCCGTCCAAGGGCCCGGTGCCCGGCGCTACCACGGTCACAATCACGGGGTCCCACTTCACAACAGTGACCTCGGTCAAGTTTGGGGGGAAGACAGCTTCGATCGCAACAAGGAGCCCGACCAAGCTGAAGGTGACCGACCCGACAGGGACCCCTGGTGCGGTGAGCGTGTCGGTCACGACCACGTTCGGCGGCACTGGGACAAAGCCCTCGGCCTTCACCTACGTGACCCCCCCGACCGTCACAAACTTCACACCGACCGTTGGCTCGACCAACGGTGGGAACACGGTCACCGTCGCAGGGACCAACTTCACAGCAGTGTCCTCGGTCAAGTTCGGGACAACAACAGCCTTCAGCTACCGCGTGGTCACATCCACACACATCATCGCCGTCTCCAAGTCCCACGCGGCCGGCACAGTCAAGATCTCGGTCACCACGAACGGCGGCGGGACGGCTACTTCCCTCCATGACTTCACCTTCATCACTCCGCCTACGCTCTCGACCGTCACACCCCCGGCCGGCAAGGTCTCAGGCGGCACAGTGGTCACCCTGACGGGCACCGGGTTCGCGACAGGGGCCACCTCGGTCACATTCGGGGCGGGGAGCCACGGCACCACAGTCCACGTGACTGGGACAACCACCCTCACCGTCAAGGCCCCCTCCCACTCGCCCGGCATGGTGACAGTGCGCATCACCACCCCCGGTGGGACCTCGGGCACCGAGCCCTACACCTACGACCCGGTGCCGACGCTCACCAAGGTCACACCCTCGGCCGGCAAGGTCTCAGGCGGCACAGTGGTCACCGTGACGGGCACCGGGTTCGTGAGCGGAGCCATCTCGGTCACATTCGGGGCGGGGAACCACGGCACCACAGTCCACGTGACCGGGACAACCACCCTCACCGTCAAGGCCTCCTCCCACTCGCCGGGCACCGTCACAGTCACCGTCACCACCCCCGGTGGGACCTCTGGCACCGAGCCCTACACCTACGCCGTCATCCCACCGCCGAACATCATCGCGGTCACACCGACGGCCGGCCCGATCACGGGTCACATCAGCGTGACGATCACCGGCAGCAACTTCCTCGGTGCGACGGCCGTGCATTTTGACTCAAAGACGGCCACAAGCTTCCAGGTGACAAGCGCCACGACGATCACCGCCGTGATCAAAGCCCACCCGGCCGGCACAGTCACAGTGACCGTCACCACCCCCGGCGGGACCGCCACCTGGAGCGGTAAGTTCACCTACGCGACCCCCCCGACCGTCACAGGCTTCACACCGACGGCTGGCTCGACCAACGGCGGGACCACGATCACAATTACAGGTACCTACTTCACAGGGACCACCTCGGTGAAGTTCGGGACAACAACAGCCTTCAGCTACCGCGTGGTCACATCCACACACATCCTCGCCGTCTCCAAGTCTCACGCGGCCGGCACAGTCAAGATCTCGGTCACCACGAACGGCGGCGGGACGGCTACTTCCGTCCATGACTTCACCTTCGTCACGCCGCCCACGCTCTCGGCGGTCACACCGGCGGCCGGCAAGGTGGCCGGCCTGAGCACGGTGACGCTTACCGGAACCGGGTTCATGAGCGGAGCCACCTCGGTCACATTCGGGGCGGGAAACCACGGGACCACAGTCCACGTCTCGAGCACAAGCTCGCTCACCGTGAAGGACCCCACCCACTCGCCCGGCACCGTGACAGTGACCGTCGCCACCGTCGGCGGGACGTCCAACGCCAAGCCCTACACCTATGACCCGGTGCCGACGCTCACCACGGTTACACCTTCGGCCGGCAAGGTCTCAGGCGGCACACTGGTCACCCTGAGCGGGTCGGGCTTTCGCACAGGGGCCACCTCGGTCACATTCGGGGCGGGGAACCACGGCACCACAGTGCACGTGACCGGGACAACCACCCTCACCGTCAAGGCCCCCTCCTACTCGCCCGGCACCGTGACAGTCTCAATTACCACCCCCGGTGGGACCTCGGGCACCGAGCCCTACACCTATGACCCGGTCCCGACCCTCACCACGGTCACACCGCCGATCGGCAGGGCCGCCGGCGGCACGGTGGTGACCCTGATGGGCACCGGCTTCGTCATAGGGGCCACCTCGGTCACATTCGGGGCGGGGAACCACGGCACCACAGTGCACGTGACCGGGACAACCTCCCTCACCGCCAAGACGCCCTCCCACTCGGCCGGCACCGTCACCGTGACCGTCACCACCCCCGGCGGGACGGCAATGGTGGCCACAGGCTTTATGTTCGGCGTCGCCCCGGCCTTCACGTCGGACTCCCCGCCGACCACAGCCATCGTCGGCTCGCCCTACACCTACACCTTCAGTGCCTCGGGCGACCCGGCCCCCACGTACTCACTCGTCGGCCAGCCGGTCTGGCTGTCGATCAACCCGACAACCGGAGCGGTCTCGGGGACCCCGCCGCCGGGGACCACCACCTTCAGCTATTCGGTCAAGGCCACGAACGGGATCTCGGCAACGGCCGGGCCCTACACGGTCACCGTCTACTCGGTGCCCGGAGCCCCGACCGCGGTGACGGCGGTGCCGGGGGCCTCCTCGGTCACGGTCGGCTGGAGTGCGCCGAACACAGGCGGCAAGCCCATCTCGAGCTACACGGTGACCTCGACACCGGGCGCTAAGACGTGCACCTGGCACAGCGCGACAGGGCCGCTCAGCTGCACGGTGACCGGCCTCACCAAGGGCACCAAATACACCTTCACCGTGACCGCCACCAACGCGGTGGGCACGGGGCCTGCGTCGGCACCGTCGGGCGGGGTCAGACTGGTCAGCCAGCAGGTGTCGACCGTCGGATCCTCCACCTCCTACCAGGTCGTCCAGAACCTCTTCGGGCCGTCGCTCAACAACCTTTCCCCGGGAGGCACCACAGCCAACCAGCAGATCGGCGCCACACCAGAGCTTTGCGCCACAGGGGTGAAGTACACAACAGCCTCGGCGTTCCCCTCAGGGGCGCCCGACGGCTCTGGGGCCGGCGCTGCGGCGCTCCACGCCGCAGAGGCCAACCCGGCCACACAGAAGGGGTGTCTCGCCTTCGCCCGCTCGACCGCTGCGCCCTCGGCCGCCACAGTGAGCACACACTTCGACTACTACGCCTTCGCCCTCGATGCAGTGGCCCCGATGGTCGGCTCCAAGGCCGGCGGTTCCCCGAGGTCGCCGGTGACCCTGTCGCTCACAGACCTGAAGAAGATCTACCTGTGCAAGCCCGGCTACACCAACTGGAAGACAGTGACGGGCCCGACAGCACGACCTGCGACAGGCAACAGCACACAAGGGGGGCTCACAGCACCGATCGTCCGGTTCTGGCCCCAGGCGGGCTCGGACACGGGTTCTGAGTACACGGCCATGCTGGGCTTCACACCGAACACCACCACCTACCACACAGCGGCCGGCAGCACATGCGGGACAGCTTCTCATCCGAGCGCCGATAGGCCCATCTCGGTCTTCACCACAGTCGGGCCCTCGCACAAGACCGTCGGCGTCCGGGACAACTCCGAGGAGTCGATCGTGTACCAGGCCTCCATCGACGCGACAGACCCGGTGTCGGACGCCCTCTTCATCTACTCGGCCGCAGAGTTCGCGGACCAGTGGAACACAAAGGCCAACTACGCAGCGGCCAAGGTGAACTCCATCAGCGGGACGGCCATCGGCAACTTCCGTGCGCCCACACTGCTGCTCGCCAAGATGGCGAACCGCCAGAACGTCACAACAACGAAGGTGTTCGACACCTACGGTTCCCCCTCGGGGTCGTTCAGCCCCACAGCGAACCGGGGGAACTACACCATCAACGGCGCGGTGGTGAAAGAGTCGAACGAGTGGTTCAGCCACATTCCGACGGCTGCGGGGAACGCCGACACGTCGTCGGCCGCGGTCCCTGGCGTCTACTACCTCTACAACGTGGCCGACACAGCCCTTCCGACCTACAGCACGGACAAGGGGCTGATCGGGTTCGACAACCAGCCGGGGGGAACCACGAGCACCCTGTGCAACGGCGACGATGCGGCGACCATCACGGCGTCGGGCTTCGTGCCCTTGAACAAGGGGGCGACCGCCCCGGCCAACACAGGCGGCGGCTACGGGCACACAGGCACCTCCCCCGCCTACGGCGGCACATCGGACCTTGAGGGTTCCTCCTGCCGGGAGTTCCCCGGCAAGCACTACCCCACCTTCGGCGGCCACCTGCACTGGACAGCGGCGACCTTCGTGCCAGCAACATAAGGTCCCGGGGCCGGGCCATATCCGGGGCCGAGGACCGAGGGGCGGCGTGGCAACGGGAGACGCTGGCCACTCAGCGGGCTCCGGCTAGGAGCATCCACCCTCAAGTGACGCCCCAGCTAGCCGCAAAACGGAGGATCTGACCCCAACCAGACCGTGACCAGCGCCACCATGGCCTTCGGCGGCTCCGCCGTCACGCCATCTGCGGTCGGTGCACTACCCCAATCACCGTCGAAGCTCCCAATGCTTCCCGCCACTTCGAGAGTACACGAGGGTAGGGGTCTTGCTGCAAGGAATCTTGGTGTGCTGATACTGAGCGTCACAAGCGGGTCCACGGGCGGTCGGCTCGACCGACAGTCGGTATGAAAGAGGTCCGAGGGGGCTGAGGGGGAAGGTGGACGGATGGGCAGCTTCGTGCAGGGCTTCCAGGAGATCGACCAGACGCAGGTCGCGGCCGTTGGCGGCAAGGGCGCGCATCTGGGGGAGCTTTCGCGGATCGAAGGCATCCGTGTTCCGGCTGGCTTCTGCGTCACGACGGACGCCTTCCGGCGGATCATGGCCGACGCACCATCGGTCGACGCACAGCTCGATCGGCTGTCGGGCCTGAGTCCGGATGACCGTGTGGCGATCCGCACGATCAGCGCGGAGACCCGGAAGGCTCTCGAACAGGCCGTCATTCCTGACGATCTGGTGGCGCCGATCACCCACTCGGTCGACCGGCTCGGCGAGCACGCTGCCTACGCTGTCCGGTCCAGCGCGACGGCGGAGGACTTACCGACGGCTTCGTTCGCCGGCCAGCATGACACGTACCTGAACGTCGTGGGGTCGGCGGCAATCCTCCGGCACGTCAGCCGGTGCTGGGCCTCCCTGTTCACCGAGCGAGCCGTGACCTACCGACTGCGCAACGGCTTCGACCACCGATCGGTCCAGATGGCCGTGGTCGTGCAGAAGATGGTGCTCCCGCAGGCGGCCGGCGTCCTCTTCACGGCCGACCCGATCACGTCGAACCGGAAGGTCGAATACGTGGAGGCCAGCTTCGGTCTCGGCGAAGCCCTGGTTTCCGGTTTGGTCAACGTGGATGTCTACAAGGTGCGTGCGGGTGACGTCATCGTCAAGGCGGTCGCCATCAAGCAACTCGCCATCGGTGCCTCACAGACAGGCGGGACGCAGGAACTGGCGATCGAGCGGGAGCGCCAGGAACAGCCGGCACTGAGCGATGCGCAGATCGTGCAGCTCGCACAGCTGGGGCGGCGGATCGAAGCGCATTTCGGCCGTCCCCAGGACGTCGAATGGTGCCTGGTCGACGACGGGTTCCAGATCGTCCAGAGCCGGCCCATCACCACGCTGTTTCCCATCCCTGCGGGCAGCGACCTCGAGAGCCACGTCTACGTCTCCGTCGGTCATCAACAGATGATGACCGACCCCATGAAGCCGCTGGGACTCTCCATGTGGCAGCTGACGGCCTCGCGGACCATGCTCGAGGCGGGCGGAAGGCTGTTCGTTGACGTCGCGCCGACACTGGCCTCGCCGACAAGGCGCTCCGGCCTCCTGGAAGTGTTGGGGAGATCCGATCCACTGATCGGCGACGCCCTGCAGACCATCCTCGAACGCGGCGACCTCATCTCGGTGGTCCCGGGCAACGGTCCGGGCGTGTTGCCAAGTGGTGGCAGGCCGGCATCTGCCGAGATCGATCCGGCCGTCGTCACCGGGCTCATCGAGAGCAGCCGGGCCTCGATCGCCACCTTGAAGAGCCGCATCCGTGACAAGACCGGCCCTGCCTTGTTCGACTTCATCCTGGAGGACGTCGGGGAGCTGCAGCGGATCTTGTTCGATCCGCGGAGCCTCGGGGTGATCAGGGCAGCGATGGAGGCCACCTGGTGGCTCAACGAGCAACTGCAGGCGTGGCTGGGTGAGAAGAATGCCGTCGACACGCTCACCCAGTCCGTGCCCAACAACGTCACGTCGGAGATGGGACTGGCGCTCCTGGACGTGGCGGACGTGATCCGCCCGCATCCCGACGTGCTGGCATTCCTGCAGCAGGGCGCGGACGAGGGCTTCTTGGACGAGCTGTCCGCGCTCGACGGTGGGCCCGAGGCCCGTGACGCCATAGAGGCCTACCTCGCAAAGTACGGCATGCGCTGCGTCGGCGAGATCGACGTGACGAGGCCACGGTGGAGTGAACGCCCCACCACGCTCCTGCCGTTGATCCTCGGCAACATCAAGAACTTCGAGCCGGGCGCCGGCGGGCGGCGCTTCGAGCAGGGGCGGCAGGACGCGTGGAGGAAGGAACGTGAGGTGCTGGAGCGCGTGCAGGCGCTGCCCGACGGGGAGCGAAAGGCGGAAGAGGCGAAAAAGTCGATCGACCTGGTCCGGGCCTACGCCGGGTACCGCGAATACCCAAAGTACGGCATGGTCAGCCGCTACTTCGTCTACAAGCAGGCCCTGCTAGGGGAGGCCGGGCGTCTCGTGCAGGGCGGCGTGCTCGCCGAGAGGGAAGACATCTTCTACCTCACGTTCGGCGAGCTCCACGACGTCGTGCGCTCGAACCACGTGGACGACCAGCTCATCGCCCGGCGTAAGGACGCCTTCAGGTCGTATCAGGCCCTCACGCCGCCCCGGGTGCTCACCTCGGACGGCGAGGTCTTCGCCGGGTCCTACCGGCGCGCCGACGCACCGGCCGGCGCGCTGGTCGGCCTGCCGGTCTCCGCCGGGACCGTCGAGGGACGGGCCCGGGTCATCTCGGACCTGGCCGAGGCCGATCTCGAGCCGGGCGACATCCTGGTCACGGCCTACACCGACCCCAGCTGGACGCCGGTGTTCGTCGGGATCGCCGGACTGGTGACGGAGGTGGGTGGTCTCATGACCCACGGTGCGGTCATCGCACGCGAGTACGGCGTGCCGACCGTCGTGGGGGTGGAGCAGGCCACCCGCCTGATCCGCGACCGGCAGCGGATCCGCCTCAACGGAACGGACGGGTACGTCGAGCTCCTGCCCTAGGAGATCCGGGGCGACCGGGGTGGGAGGGCCCGCATCGCGGGTCGGTCCAGGGCTGGCGGCCGTGGCCGGATGGGCCGGCTCCGGGCATCGCGTCCGGTGGACCGCCGAGATCGGGACAAACGGGCGCAGCCGGCGCTCAGGCGGCGACCGTTGTCACCCGTGCGTTCACGCCCAACCCCTCGTCTCCGCCCGGCCAGCAGCCCCCCATGGTCATCGACCGCTCTGCGCTCGTAGGCCGCCTGGTCGAGGGCGTCGCCCGTCTCGCCGGCACCGAGGAGTGGCGGCGCCACCTCGACGTCCAGGCGCGCTTCACCACCTACAGCTTCGGCAACGTCATGCTGATCGCCGACCAGTGCCCACAGGCGACGCGGGTGGCGGGCTTCCGTGCCTGGCAGCGGATGGGGCGAACCGTCCGCAGGGGCGAGAGGGCGATCTGGATCCTCGCCCCGGTCGTCGGCAGGAACAAAGGAGACGACGGGGAGCCGTCCCAGCGCGTCGTCCGGGGCTTCCGGCACGTCCCCGTCTTCGACGTCTCCCAGACCGAGGGCGAGGACCTACCCACCGTCTGCTCCCGGCTCGAGGGCGACGATCCCCACGGCGTCTACGAAGGGCTCGTGGCCGCCGCCGCTTCCCTCGGGTTCGCCGTCGAGGACGCCTCCCTGCCGCCCGGGGTGAACGGCGACTGCTCGCACGACCTGCGTCGCATCCGGGTGGAGGCTGCCAACCGGCCTGCCCAGCGCGTGAAGACCCTGGCCCATGAGATGGCGCACGCCGTCCTCCACGCGGACTTCTCCGACCGGCCCCTGGCCGAGCTCGAGGCCGAGTCGACCGCCTACGTCGTCTGCCAGGCCGTCGGCCTTGAGACCGGTGACTACAGCTTCGGCTACGTGGCGACGTGGGCGGGCGGCGGCGATGCGGCCGTCGCCGGCATCAGGGCATCGGGGGAGCGGATCCAGCTGGCGGCGGACCGCGTGCTCGCCGCCCTGGCCACCCCGGGGTGCGGGGAGCACTGATGTACGGGACCGGCGCGGCGCGGGGGACGGTGGCCGACGGGACCGACCCCCTCTGCGGGCTCGACGACGGGCCGCCGCACGCGGGGCGCGTCGGGGAGTCTGCGCCGTGCTGGCGGCGCGCCCCGCCGCTCAGGCCTCCGGGTACGACCCCTGGCGCACGGGGCCGTCCGGCACGCCGGTGTAGACCACCACGCCGGCCCCGGTGGTCCTGGCGCCGGTCAGCCGCAGGGCCGCGCCGCGGCCGCCCCCTGTGAAGAGCCGCTTTCCCGATCCCAGGAGGAGGGGGTAGACCAGCAGCCGGTACTCGTCGACGAGGTCGTGCTCGATGAGGGTCCGGGCGAGGTTCCCGCTGCCGTGCACCTGCAGCTCGCCGCCGGGACGACGCTTGAGGTCGGCCACGCCGGCCGGCACGTCGGTGAGCAGCGACGAGTGCTCCCAGTCGAGCGACGACAGCGACCTCGAGGCCACGAACTTCTCCAGGCCGTTCAGCTTGGCGGCGATCGGATTCGATGGGTCGGTGATCTTGGGCCAGTAGGCGGCGAAGATGTCGTAGGTCCGGCGGCCGAGCAGGAAGGCATCGGCCCGCTCGATCCAGCCGGCCATGGCCTCGCCGCACTCCTCGTCGCCGTGGGCGAAGGACCACCCCCCGTAGGCGAAGCCGCCGTCGCGGTCCTCGTCGGGGCCGCCGGGCGCCTGCAACACCCCGTCGAGGGTCATGAACGAGTGCAGGGTGAGTCTCATGTCAACGCCTCCGTGAAGTGCCGTCCCCCACGTGCTAGCACCGCCGCACCGTCTCGGCCACGACACGGTGCGTCGACGGGCTGCGCCGGCGCAGGCCATGACGCCCTCGCCGGAACCGGCCGTGTAGGCCCGCTCGCCGTCGACTGCCGGCGAACGGCCAGGCCACAGTGGGCCGGGCAGATCCCGGGCTGGGCCGGTAGTCTCGGTTGTGTCAGTCCGCTAGGCGCGGGCCGGAGACGGGAGGTCAGACGTGTCCCAGGTGCTTGACGACCACTTCCTCTTGAAGTACCGCGAGCTGCTCGACGCCGAGGACGCGGCGTTCGACGAGCTGGAGCATGCGTGCGAGGAGGGGGACCGGCTCCACTTCGACCGGGAGCTGGCCGTCTGGCAGGACGCCCTGGCCCGCAAGGCGACCTTCCTGGCCCACGCCGGCATCGAGGTCGGCCAACCCGTCTCCTAGGCCACCGCCGCGGGCGGGGTCAGCCGAGGAGGCCCAGGGCCTCCACCTCGGCCCGCTCGGCCAGCAGCTCCTCGGTGGTGAGCCGCACCCGCTCGGCGGCGAAGGCATCGAGCTCGACGCCTTCGACCACCGACCACCCGCCCTTGCCGTCGGCGCGGACCGGGAAGCCGAACTGCAGCCCCTCGGGCGCCCCGTACTGGCCCGAACTGGCCACCGCCACCGAGACGCAGTCGCCGTCGGGGGTGGGGGTGCGCAGCCCGGCCACCGTGTCGATCGCCGCGTTGGCCGCCGAGGCGGCCGAGGAGGCGCCCCGGGCCTCGATCACCGCCGCCCCGCGCTTTTGCACCGTGGTCAGGAACTCGCCCTCGAGCCACGCCCGGTCGGCGATGACCTCGGGGACGGGCCGGCCGCCGATGCGGGCCGAGCCGAAGTCGGGGAACTGGGTGGCCGAGTGGTTGCCCCAGATGGCCAGGTTGGTGACGTCGGAGACCGGCACCCCGGCCCGCTTGGCCAGCTGGCTCTCGGCCCGGTTCTGGTCGAGGCGGGTCATGGCGAACCAGCGGTCGGCGGGCACCTCGGGGGCGTTGGACCGGGCGATGAGGCAGTTGGTGTTGCAAGGGTTCCCCACCACCAGCACCCGCACGTCGGAGGAGGCGTGGGCGGCGATGGCCTGTCCCTGGGGCTTGAAGATCCCGCCGTTCACCCCGAGGAGGTCGCCCCGCTCCATCCCCGCCTTGCGGGGGACCGAGCCCACCAGCAGCGCCCACGAGGTGCCGTCGAAGGCGGTCTTCAGGTCCGAGGTCGCCTCGATCCCGGCCAAGAGGGGGAAGGCGCAGTCGTCGAGCTCCATGACGACGCCTTCGAGGGCCCGCAGGGCCGGCTCGATCTCGAGCAGGCGCAGCACCACCGGCTGGTCGGGGCCGAGGAGCTGCCCCGAGGCGATCCGGAACAAGAGCGAGTAGCCGATCTGCCCGGCGGCGCCGGTGACCGTCACATGGAGGGGGGGGTCGGTTGCCATCCCGCCACGTTACGCGGGCCGGGCCGGCGCGGTCGAACTACAGGCGGTCCACCACGGCCTGGGCGAACTCCGAGCACTTGACCTCGGTGGCCCCCTCCATCTGGCGGGCGAAGTCGTAGGTGACGACCTTGTCGGCGATGGTGGCCTCCAGGGCGCGCACGATGTCGTCGGCCGCGGCCTGCCATCCGAGGTGCTCGAACATGAGCACCCCCGAGAGGAGCACCGAGCCGGGGTTGACCTTGTCCTGGCCGGCGTACTTGGGCGCCGTGCCGTGGGTGGCCTCGAAGATCCCGTGGCCGGTGACGTAGTTGATGTTGGCCCCTGGGGCGATGCCGATCCCCCCGACCTGCGCGGCCAGGGCGTCGGAGAGGTAGTCGCCGTTCAGGTTGGTGGTGGCGATGACGTCGAAGTCGCCGGGCCGGGTGAGCACCTGCTGGAGGGTGATGTCGGCGATGTTGTCCTTCACCAGCAGCTTGTCGCCGGGCTTGCCGTCGCAGTCGTCCCAGCCCACGGCGACGTCGGCGAACTCCTCCCTCACCAGGTCGTAGCCCCACTGCCGGAAGGCGCCCTCGGTGAACTTCTGGATGTTGCCCTTGTGGACGAGGGTGACCGAGGCCCGGCCGTGGTCGAGGGCGTAGCGGATGGCCGCCCGGATGAGCCGCTTGGACCCGGTCACCGAGATCGGCTTGATGCCCACCCCCGAGTCGGGTCGGATCTCCCAGCCGAGCTGGTCGTGGAGGGTGGCGATGAGCCGCTTGGCCTCCTCGGTGCCCTCCTGGACCTCGAGCCCGGCGTAGATGTCCTCGGTGTTCTCCCGGAAGATCACCATGTCGACCAGGTCGGGGCGCTTGACCGGCGAGGGGACGCCGGTGAACCAGCGCACCGGGCGTAGGCACACGTAGAGGTCGAGGATCTGCCGGAGGGCCACGTTGAGCGAGCGGAACCCGCCGCCGACCGGCGTGGTCAGCGGCCCCTTGATGCCGATCAGGTACTCACGGAAGGTGGTCACGGTCTGCTCGGGGAGCCAGTCCCCGGTCTCGTTGAACGCCTTCTCGCCGGCCAGCACCTCCAGCCACTCGATGCGCTGGCCGTGGCGGGCCGCCGCCGCGTCGAGGACCAGCCGGGCGGCCGGCCAGATGTCCACCCCGGTGCCGTCGCCCTCGATGAAGGGGATGATCGGCTCAGCGGGGACCTGCAGCACCCCGTCGGGGCCCATGGTGATCTTCTCTGCCATACCCCGAGCCTACGGCCCACCCCTCGTCCCGCCCCAATCGGGGCGGGCGCACTCAGCCGGCCGCGCTCAGCTCGGGCGCGAGCCCCAGGGCCCCGTAGATCTCGCGGGTCGCGCTGGAGCGGTTGAGCGTGTAGAAGTGCAGCCCCGGCGCGCCCGCGTCGAGGAGCTCGCGGCAGAGCTCGGTGGCCATCTCCACCCCGGCCCGTCGCACCGCCTCCTTGCCCCCCGCCCGGTCGGCCGCCTCCAGCCTGGCCACGGCCCAGGCCGGCACCGGCGCCCCCATCGAGGCCATCCTGGGCACCGAGGAGAGCGAGGTCACCGGCATGATGCCGGGCAGCACCGGCTTGGCCATCCCCCGCTCGGCCAGGTCGGCCAGGAGCGAGCGGTACTCGGCGGCCTCGAAGAAGAACTGGGTGACGGCGAAGTCGGCCAGGGCCAGCTTCTCGGCCAGCCGGTCCCGGTCGGCCGCCAGGTCCGGCGAGGAGGGGTGGCCGGCCGGGTGGGCGGCCACCCCGATGGAGAACCCCCCCACCGCCCGGGCCAGCTCCACCAGCTCGAGCGCGTGGGCCAGCTCGCCCGGGCCCTCGGAGGGGTCGTCCGGGAGGTCCCCCCCGAGCGCCATCAGGTTCTCCACCCCGGCCTTGCGGTAGGAGACGAGGATGTCGGCCAGCTCGAGGCGGCTGTGGGCCACGCAGATCAGGTGGGCCATGGGGTTGAGCGAGGTGGTGTGGAGCATCCCGGTCACCAGGTCGAAGGTGCGCTGGCGGGAGGCCCGGCCCCCGCGGTAGGTGACCGAGACGAACGACGGCCGCAGCGGCTCGAGGTCGCGCAGCGTGGCGGCCAGGGTGGCCAGCTCGGCGTCGGACTTGGGCGGGAAGAACTCGAAGGAGTAGGTCGGACCGGCCGACAGGAGGTCGGCGATGCGCGTCACGACCGCAGATCGTACCTTCAGCCGCCGGCGACCCGGCCGAAATCGTCCTCCAGGCGCACGATGTCGTCCTCGCCGAAGTAGTCGCCCCGCTGCACCTCGATGAAGACGAGGTCGGTGTCGCCCACGCTCTCGATGCGGTGCGCGGCGCCGACGGGGACCTCGGCCGAGTCGCCGGGGCCCACCTCTCGGGCCTCGCCGTCGACGGTGACCCGGCCCCGGCCCGAGACCACGAACCAGTGCTCGGCGCGGCGCGCGTGGCGCTGGTAGCTGAGCCGCTTGCCGGGGCGCACCACGATCCGCTTCACCTTGTGGCCGTCGGCGTCGTCGAGCACCGTGTAGGTGCCCCAGGGACGCTCGTCGTGCTCGGCGCTCACGCCAACCGCTCCGCGGCGCGCACCGTGTTGCGCAGCAGCATGGCCCGGGTCATGGGGCCGACGCCGCCGATGCGCGGCGTCATCCACCCGGCCACCTCGGCCACCGCCTCGTCCACGTCGGAGAGCAGCCGGCGCCCCTCCCAGCTCGTCCCGGCCCCCACGACCGCCGCCCCGGGCTTCACCATCTCGGGCGTCAGCAGCCCGGCCCGGCCCGCCGCGGCCACCACCACGTCGCCCTGGCGGACGATGGCGGCCATGTCGTCCACCCCGGTGTGGACGACGGAGACCGCGGCGTTGCAGCCCCGGCGCTTGGAGGAGAGGAGCACGGCCAGCGGGCGGCCGATGGTGAGCCCGCGGCCGATGATGACGACATGGCGGCCCTCCACCGGGACGCCGTGCGCGTGGAGGAGCTCGACGATGCCGGCCGGGGTGCACGGCAGCGGGCCCGGCCGTCCCATCATGAGCTTGCCCAGGTTGACCGGGTGGAGGCCGTCGACGTCCTTGGTCGGGTCGACGGCGAGCAGGACCCGCTCCTCGTCGAGGGCGCCGGGCAGCGGCAGCTGCACCAGGTAGGCGTGGACCGAGGGGTCCTCGTTGAAGCGGCGCACCGCCGACTCCACGTCCCGCTGGGTCGCCGTCGCCGGGAGGTGCTGGTGGTACGAGGCGATGCCCACCTCGCGGCAGTCCTCGTGCTTCATGGCCACGTAGCGGGCGCTGGGCCCGTCGTCGCCCACCAGGATGGTCCCCAGCCCCACCCGGATCCCCTCGTCGTTGAGCAGGGAGACCCGCTCGGCCACCTCGGCCCGGATGCGTGCGGCCAGGGCCTCGCCGTCAAGGAGCTCCGCGGTCACGGGGCCACCTCAGTGACGGAAGTGCCGCTCGGCGGTGTGGACCATGGCCACCCCGGCGGCGTCGGCCGCCGCGGTCACCTCGTCGTCGCGCACCGATCCCCCCGGCTGGACCACCGCCGCCACCCCGGCCCGGGCCAGGACCTCGAGGCCGTCGGGGAAGGGGAAGAAGGCGTCGCTGGCCGCGGCGGCGCCGCGGGCGCGCTCGGCGGCCTTGGCCACCGCGATCTCGGCCGCCACCACCCTGGACTGCTGGCCGGCGCCCACCCCCACCGCCTGGGCCCCGCCGACGACGGCGATGGCGTTGGAGGTGGTGCGGCCGCAGACCCTCCAGGCGAGCACCAGGTCGAGCCACTGCGCCTCGCTCGGCTGGACCCGGCCGACCACTTTCCAGGTGGAGGGGTCGGCCAGGAAGCGGTCGGCGTCCTGGACGAGCACCGACGAGCCGAGGCTCCGCAACTGGCGGGTGATCGGCTCGGGGGGAGGCGCCGAGAGCAGCCGGGTGGCCTTGCGCCGGGCCGCCAGTCGCTCGAGGGCGCCGGCCTCGAAGGACGGGGCCACCACCACGTCGGCCTGGGGCCCGGCCGCCACCGCCTCGGCCACGTCGGCCGTGACCGGGCCGCCCAGGGCCACGATCCCCCCGAATGCCGAAGTGGGGTCGCAGTCGAGGGCCAGGCGGTAGGCGGTGGCCAGGTCGGTCGCCACCGCCGCCCCGCAGGGGTTGGCGTGCTTGATGATGGCGACCGCCGCCCCGAGGGCGGGGTCACGGCCGGTGGCGTCGGCGGCCAGCTCGTGGACGAGTCGCCAGGCGGCGTCGGCGTCGAAGAGGTTGAGGTAGGAGAGGGCGGAACCGCCGTGCTGGACCGCCCGGTCCCACCAGCTGTCGCCGGGGACCATCCGGTAGCGGGCCCCGGACTGGTGGGGGTTCTCGCCGTAGCGGAGGATCTCGGCGCGCTCGAGCGTGAGGTGGATGGTCGGGGCCAGCGCGGCCTCGGCCGCCGTGCGCTCGGGCACCGGGGCCGGCGCCGCGTCCCCCTCGCCGTCGAACCACGCCACGATGGCGGCGTCGTAGGCGGCGGTGTGGGCGAAGGCCGCCCGGGAGAGGCGCCGGCGGGTCGCCGGCGAGAGCTCCCCGTCCCGTCGCAGCTCGGCCAGGACGCCGTCGTAGTCGGCCGGCGAGGTCACCACGCCGACGTGGGCGAAGTTCTTGGCCGCGGCGCGCACCATGGTCGGCCCACCGACGTCGATCAGCTCGACCGAGGGGTCGGTGGCGAAGGGGTAGAGGTTGCAGACCACCAGGTCCACCGGGTCGATCCCCTCTGCCTCGAGGTCGGCCATGTGCTCGGGTCGGGACCGGTCGGCCAGGATCCCCCCGTGGATGCGGGGGTGGAGGGTCTTCACCCGGCCCCCGAGCATCTCGGGCGAGCCGGTCACCTCGGACACCCCCTGGTGGTCGATGCCGGCCTCGGCCAGGGCCGCCGAGGTGTTGCCGCTGGCCACCAGCTCCCAGCCCAGCTCGGCCAGGCCGCCGGCCAGCTCGACCAGCCCCGTCTTGTCGTAGACCGAGAGGAGCGCCCTCACGCCCGGCCCTCCGCCGCCACCGCGGCCATGCCCTCGAGCGAGCCGTTCCTCTCCAGCTCGTCGAGCGCCCGGAGCACGGTGGCCGGGTAGAGCCGCCGCTCGACCTCCTTGATCCGCTCGTGGAGCGAGTCCACGGTGTCCCCCGAGACCACCGCCACCTCCTCCTGGGCCAGCACCGGACCGGCGTCCATCTCGAGCGTCGCCAGGTGGACCGTGCAGCCGGTCACCGCCACGCCGGCGGCCAGGGCGTCGGCCACCGCGTGCCAGCCCGGGAAGGCGGGCAGGAGGGCGGGGTGGGTGTTGAGGATCCGTCCGCCGAAAGCGGCGTGCACCGGCTCGGCTAGGACGGTCCCGAAGCCGGCCATGGCCACGAGGTCGGGCGAGCGCTCGGACAAAAGGGCGGTCAGGGCCTCGGTGTACCCCTGGCGGTCGAACCCCGGGCCGAATCCCCCCCACTGGCGCCGGTCGAGGAGCTGGGCCTCCACCCCCGCCTCCCGGGCCACCTCGAGGGCCGGGCACGGGCGGTCGCTCACCACCACCGCCACCGGCACGCCGGCCGCCATCATGGCGCGCAGGATCGTTCCGCTGCCGGAGACCAGGACTGCCGCTCGCACGGCGCCACGCTACCAACGTGGGGGGGGCGACCGACCACAACCAAGACGTCCCGCTAGGGTGCTGCGGCCCGGCCGGGCGGCCCGCCGGCGGCCCACGAGCCTCGAGGAGGGGAGCCTTGCCACCGACCGTGCACGCCCGAGCGAGCCGCCGGCGCACCGCGCTGGCCGCCGCCGCGCTGGCCACCGCCGCCCTGTGCGGCTCGTCCCTGGTCGCCGCCGGTCCGGCCGGGGCCAAGGGCTCGGCGGCGCCCCGGGCCGCGCTCGCCCCGGGGAAGATCGACCACATCATGGTCATCGAGCTCGAGAACGAGGGGTTCGAGGCGACCTTCGGCCCCTCCTCGCCGGCCACCTACCTGAACAAGGCCCTGCGGCCCGAGGGCGAGCTGCTCTCGGACTACTACGCCATCGGCCACGTCAGCCTGGACAACTACATCGCCCAGGTGTCCGGTCAGGCCCCGACCACCAGCACCCAGGGCGACTGCGTCTCGCCGGGGTTCGTGAACGTGACACCGGGCACCCCCGCCACAGGCGGACAGGTGAAGGGCGAGGGGTGCGTCTACCCGCCCTCGGTGGCCACCATCGCCACACAGCTCGACACCAAGTACCCGCCGAACCCGACGACCCACGTCGCCTCGTGGCGCGCCTACCAGGAGCAGATGGGCGACACAGCGGCCCGCGACGGCGGGGTGGCCGACCCCGCGGGGGGGACCGACTGCGGCCACCCGGCCCTCGGGGGGAAGACGGCGGTGGTGGCCACCCCCACAGACCAGTACGTCACCCGCCACGATCCCTTCGTCTGGTTCCACTCGATCATCGACGACCAGGCCCTCTGCGACGCCAACGTGGTCCCGCTCGGGACCCTGGCGGCCGACGGGAAACCGTCGGCCTCGGGCCACCTGGCCCGGGACCTCTCGAAGGCCTCGACGACCCCGCGCTTCGCCTTCGTCACCCCCGACGTGTGCGACGACGGCCACGACACACCGTGCGCCGGGACCAACAGCACAGGCACCCACCAGGGCGGCCTGGTCGGGGCCGACGACTTCCTGCGCCACTGGGTGCCGGCCATCCTGGCCTCCCCCGCCTACCGCTCGGGCTCGATGCTGGTGGTGATCACCTTCGACGAGGCCGACGTCGACCCGTCGGTCTACCCCACATACGCCGACGGCTGCTGCCACGAGCAGCCCGGCCCCAACACCCCGGCCCCGGGTAACCCCAACGACACCGACGCCCAGGCCCCCGGCGGCGGGAGGGTCGGGGCCCTCCTGCTCAACAGCCGGTACCTCAAGGCCGGCAGCGTGGACACCACCCCTTACAACCACTACTCGGCCCTGCGCAGCTACGAGGACCTCCTCGGGCTCACCACCGGGGGCACCGACGGCCACGGCCACCTGGGCTACGCCGCGGCCCCGGGCCTCGCCCCCTTCGGCGCCGACGTCTTCAACAGGGGCTAGGTCCGGCAGCAAGGTGGGAGAGGAGGTTGGCAACAACCTCCACCTCTCCTCACTTCCGAACCGGGCGCCGTCGCCAGCGCCCCGTCAAGATCCCGTGTTCTCCCGCCCCTAAGAACGGCAGTACCGCTTGGTTCTGCCCTCAAACGACCGCCGCCACCAGGGCGTGAGCCCCACCGGTCTTCTGCGGTCTCGGGTCAGCGTTTGGCATCTCGGGTCGCAGCCCCGCGACGGAACGGCAGTTCATATTGCGCCAAAGGGGCGTGTCAGGGCTCGAATCTCGCCAACCTCTCTCGCACCTTGCTGCCGAACCCGACAAGGGCTCAGTCCTACAGCGCCTTCACCACCTCGACCATGGCCAGGCCGGCCTCGGTCGGGTTCTGGGCCACGGTGACCCCGGCCTCGGACAGTGCGGCCATCTTGGCCTGGGCCGTCCCCTGGGAGCCCGAGATGATGGCTCCGGCGTGGCCCATCTTGCGGCCCGGGGGGGCCGTCACCCCGGCGATGTAGGACACCACCGGCTTGGTCATCGACCCGGCGATGAAGGCGGCGGCCCGCTCCTCCTCGGAGCCCCCGATCTCGCCGATCATCATCACCGCCTTGGTGTCGGGATCGGCCTCGAAGGCCTCCAGGCAGTCGATGAAGTTGGTCCCCGGCACCGGGTCCCCGCCGATGCCCACGCAGGTCGTCTGGCCCACGCCCTGCTGGGAGAGCTCGTGGAGCGCCTGGTAGGTGAGGGTGCCCGAGCGGCTCACGATGCCCACCGGCCCCCCGGCCATGGCGATGTCACCCGAGGTGATCCCGATGTTGCACTTGCCCGGGGAGATGATCCCCGGGCAGTTGGGCCCGAGCAGCCGGGTGGCCGGAAACTCCTCGGCCAGGCGGTTGTAGGCCAGGGCCTCGTCCTGGGCCGGGATGCCCTCGGTGATGCAGACCACGAAGGCGATGCCGGCGGCGGCGGCCTCGAGCACGGCCGCGGCGGCGTGCGGCGGGGGCACCGAGATGAACGAGGCGGTGGCCCCGGTGGCCTCCACCGCCTCGGCCACCGAGGCGAAGACCGGGATCCCCTCGATCTCCTCCCCGCCTCGCTTGGGGTTGGTGCCCGCCACCACCTTGGTTCCGTAGGCGCGGTTGCGCAGGCCGTGGAAGAGGCCCTGGCTGGTCGGGCTGATCCCCTGGATCACCACGGTGGTCGTCTCGTCGACGAAGATGCTCACGGTTTCTCCTCGTTTCCCTAAAGAGCGGTTGGGCCGGGCTACCGGCCGGCCAGGGCCACGGCCCGGCGGGCGGCGTCGATCATGGTGGGCTCGGCGATCAGTCGGTCCGAGAGGTGGGGGGCGAGCAGCGACCGGCCCTCCTCGGCGTTCGTGCCGTCGAGGCGCAGGACGATGGGCGAGCGCAGGTCGACCCGCGAGAGCGCCTCGATGACCCCCTTGGCCACCTCGTCCACCCGGGTGATGCCGCCGAAGATGTTGACCAGGATCGACCGGACGGCGGGGTCGGCGTTGATGACCTCGAGTGCGGCCGACATGACGTCGGCGTTGGCCCCGCCCCCGATGTCAAGGAAGTTGGCCGCCGAGCCGCCCACCTGGTTCACCACGTCGAGGGTGCTCATGGCCAGGCCCGCCCCGTTGGCGATGATCCCCACCGTGCCCGACAGGCCGATGTAGTTGAGTCCCTTCTCCTTGGCCATCCGCTCCCGGGGGTCCTCGGTCTCGGTCGCCGCGTACTCCTCCCACTCGGGGTGGCGGAAGGCGGCGTTGTCGTCGAGCGTGACCTTGGCGTCGAGGGCGTGCACCCGGCCGTCGGTGGTGAGGATGAGCGGGTTGATCTCCGCCAGATCGCAGTCACCCTCCACGTAGCAGGCGTAGAGCTTCAAGAGGAGGTCGGCCGCCTGCTCGCGGGCCGCCTCGTCCAGGCCGGCCTCGTCCACCCAGCGCCGGGCGCTGTCGGCGTCGAGCCCCTTCACCGGGTCGACGTGGATGCGGGCGATGGCCCCGGGGTTGGTGGCCGCCACCTCCTCGATCTCCACACCGCCCTCGGCAGAGAGCATGCCCAGGTGGTTCTTGGCCAGGCGGTCGAGGGTGAAGCTGGCGTAGTACTCCTTGGCGATGTCCGAGGCGTGCTCCACCCACAGGCGGTGGACGGTGTGGCCCTTGATGTCCATGCCCAGGATGGCCCCGGCGTGGCGGCGGGCCTCGGCGGAGTCGGCCGCCAGCTTGATCCCCCCGGCCTTCCCCCGGCCGCCCACCTTCACCTGGGCCTTCACCACGACCGGGTAGCCGGCCGCGTCGGCCTGGGCCACGGCCTCGTCGACGGTGTCGGCGGCGCCTCCCGGCGAGGTCGGGATGCCGTAGCGGGCGAAGTACTGCTTGCCCTGGTACTCGAAGAGGTCCACGCGCTGCGCTCCTTTGGTCTGCTCGAAGATGGGGTGTCGAAGGCGGCCCGGTCGGCCGGTCGGGGTGGTCGGGGTGGTCGGGGCGGTGCTACACCCCGAGCGCCTCCTCGCGCCGGTCGAGCGCCTCGGCCAGCCAGCGGCCGATGGAGGGGAGGGGCGCCCCCGGGGTGAAGACCTCGGCCACGCCCATGGCCTTGAGGGAGGCGATGTCGGCCTCGGGGATGATGCCGCCCACCACCACGACCACGTCGGCGCGCCCGGCGTCGGCCAGCCCCTCGATCACCCGGGGGACCAGGGTGAGGTGGGCGCCGGAGAGCAGGGAGAGGCCGAGCGCGTCGGCGTCCTCCTGGACCACCGCGGCGACCCCCTGCTCGGGGGTCTGGTGGAGGCCGGTGTAGACGACCTCGAAGCCGTCGTCACGCAGGGCCCGGGCGATCACCTTGGCCCCGCGGTCGTGGCCGTCGAGGCCGGGCTTGGCCACCACCACCCGGTACGGACGCTTCATCGGGGCCGATGATAGGCGGGGGGGTACGGGTGGACGCCAGACGGGACGGCTCGGCCCGGTGCCGTGGCCGGTCCTCAGGCCCGGCGCAACGGGGTGGCCGACAGCAGGAGACGCTTCTCCCCCACCGAGGCGAACCGCACCGTGGCCTGGGCCCGCTCGTCCTCGCCGTCGGCCGCCACGACCACGCCCTCGCCCCAGTGGTCGTGGACCACGGCCTCGCCCGCCACCAGGCCGAGCCCCTCGGCCCCGGTGCTCTGCCGGGGCCGGGGCCCCGCTGAACGCCGCTCCATGGCCGGTCCCCGCCCGGCGCCGAAGACCGTCCCGGGCCCCCCGTCGTCGGCCGATGCGGCGGTGCGGGCGCCGCCCGCCGAGCCCACGAGCCCCACGTCGGTGACGAGCCCGGCGGGGACCTCGGCCAGGAACCGGCTCGGGATGTTGTGGGAGGTCCGGCCCCACAGCGTCCGCACCCAGGCGTGGGAGAGGTGAAGCCAGCGGCGGGCCCGGGTGATGCCCACGTAGCAGAGCCGTCGCTCCTCCTCGAGCTCCGCCGGCTCGCCCAAGGCCCGGAAGTGGGGGAAGATCCCGTCCTCGAGGCCGACCAGGAAGACGGCCGGGAACTCGAGCCCCTTGGCCGTGTGCAGGGTCATGAGCGAGACCCGGGCCCCGTCGGCGTCGAGCTCGTCGGAGTCCGAGACCAGGGCCACGGTCTCCAAGAGCTCGGAGAGCTCCTCGTACTCGCCGGCCACCCCGACCAGCTCGGCCACGTTCTCCAGGCGGCCGTCGGCTTCGTGGCTCCGCTCGGCCACCAGCTCGGCCAGGTAGCCGGTCCGCTCGGCCACCAGCTGGACGAGCTCGCCGGGGGCCAGCCGGCCCATGGCCTCGCGCAGCTCGGCGAGCAGCGCGTCGAGCTCGCCGGCCCCCCGCAGGGCCCGCCCCGAGAGGCCGGCCTCCTCGGCGTGCGCCAGGGCGTCGGCCAGCGAGCGCCCGTTGGCGGCCGCCCAGGCCGCCAGCCGCACCACCGAGGTGGCGCCCATGCCCCGCTTGGGCACGTTGACCACGCGCCGCGCCGAGACCTCGTCGGCCGGGTTGGCCAGGAGGCGCAGGTAGGCGAGGATGTCCTTCACCTCCCGGCGGTCGTAGAAGCGGGTGCCGCCGATCACCTTGTAGGGGACGGCGGCCCGCACCAGCTCCTCCTCGACCACCCGGCTCTGGGCGTTGGTGCGGTAGAAGACGGCCACCTCGCCGAAGGAGAGGTCCTCGTCACGCCGGAGCCGCCGGACCTCGGCGGCCACCCACTGGGCCTCGTCGCGCTCGTCCTCGGCCCGGTAGCGGCGGATCGGCTCGCCCGGGTCCCCCTCGGTGAAGAGCCGCTTGGGCCGGCGCGCCAGGTTGTTGGCGATGACCGCGTTGGCGGCGTCGAGGATGGTCTGGGTGGAGCGGTAGTTCTGCTCGAGCACGACCGTGGTCGTGGGGCCGAACGCCTTCTCGAAGGTGAGGATGTTGCGCATGTCGGCGCCCCGGAAGGCGTAGACCGACTGGTCGCCGTCGCCCACCACGCAGACGTTGCCGTGGTCCTTGCCCAAGAGGACGATCAGCTCGTTCTGGGTCCGGTTGGTGTCCTGGTACTCGTCGACCAGGATGTGGCGGAACCGCTGCTGGTAGGCGGCACGCACGTCGTCGCAGGTGCGCAGCAGCCGCACCGCCTGCAGCAGCAGGTCGTCGAAGTCCATGGCGTTGGCCGCCACCAGCCGCCGCTGGTACTCGAGGTAGACGTCGGCGATGCGGCGGCGGAACGGGTCGGAGCCGTTCGCCGACTCCTCGGCGAACCGCCCCTCGTCGACGAGCTCCCCCTTGGCCTGGCCGATGACCGCGCCCACCGAGCGCGGCGGCAGCCGCTTGGTGTCGAGCCCCAGCTCGGACATGACGATCTCCACCATCCGGCGCGAGTCGGTGTCGTCGTAGACGGTGAACCCGGACCGGTAGCCGAGCCGGTCGGCGTGGGAGCGCAGGATGCGCAGGCAGGCCGAGTGGAAGGTGGACACACATCCGCTCGGCTCTCGGCCCGACCAGCTCGACCACCCGGCGCCGCATCTCGTCGGCCGCCTTGTTGGTGAAGGTGATGGCCAGGATCTCCCAGGGGGCGGCGTCGCCGTTGGCCAGCAGGTGGGCGATGCGCCGGGTGAGCACCCGGGTCTTGCCCGACCCGGCCCCGG
>JBKQNY010000213.1:0-13485 GCA_052145775.1 Acidimicrobiales bacterium | reverse complement strand
GTGCGCCCCGAGACCTCGCCCACCCGGTCCAACAGCCCCGTGCCCAGGGCGCGCACCTGGGTCGCCCAAGCCGGGTGGTCGGCCGCCACCACCAGCACCCCGCCGCGCAGCGTGACCGGGCGCACGTGCCGGGCGACGGCCGGCCCGGCGATCTCCTCCCAGCGGGAGAAGACGGCCGACAGCGACGCCGCCGGGGCCGGCGGCACCCCGGCCGGGCCCAGCCGTGCCACCGCCGCGTCCAGGGCATCGCCCAGCGGCCGCGGCCCGGGGTCGACCCCCGGCCGACGGCTCCGACGCGACCGGCTCACCGCTCCCCCGCCAGCCGCCGCACGTCGACCGTGGCCGCCACCGACACCCCCTCGGGCAAAGGCACCGCCGTGGTCAGCAGGGCCTGTCCGGCCGGGAGCTCGTGGACGAGCGCCCGGGCCCGGAAGGGGTCGAGCTCGGAGAAGACGTCGTCGAGCAGGAGGATGGGGGCCGCGTCCGCACGGGCCGTCACCAGCCGGTGGACCCCCAGCCGCAGAGCGAGGGCCAGGCAGCGCTGCTCGCCCTGGGAGGCCTGCAGCCGGGCGTCGCGCCCGTCGATGGCCAGGGCCAGGTCGTCGCGGTGCGGTCCCACGCCGGTGGCGCCGCGCCGCAGGTCCTCGCGGCGCCCCGCGGCCAGGGCGTCGGCCAGCGGGCCCTCCCACGACCGGCGGTAGGCGAGGTCGACCCCTACCTCGGTGACGGCGCCGGCCGCCAGGGAGGCGTACGACGCGGCCACGAAGGGGGCGAGCTCTTCGACCAGCGAGTCGCGGGCGGCGGCCAACGCGGTGCCCGCCGTCGCCAGCCGCTCGTCCCAGACGTCGAGGGTCGTGGCCACCTCGGCGCTGGCCCGGCCCCCCGCCTGGCGCAGCAGCGCCCCGCGCTGGCGCAGCACGCGCTCGACCTCGTCGGCCAGCGCCGAGGCCGCCGGGTCCAAGAGGCCCAACGCGTCGTCGAGGAGGTCACGGCGCCGGGAGGGTCCGGCCCGGACCACCCCGAGGTCGTCGGGGCTGAAGACGGTGACCGGCACCGCCTCGGCCAGGTCGCGCCGGGCCCGGGCCGGCTGGCGGTTGACCTGGGCCCTCGAGCGGCCCGAGCTGGCCACCTCGGCCTCGACCAGCACCGGCACCCCCTGGCGGGTGAGCTCGGCGCGCAGCACGGCGCGCTCGCAGCCCGTGCGCACCATCGCCTCCTTGGGCGCCCCGCGGAACGACCGCTGGGTGCCGAGGTAGGCGACCGCCTCCAAGACGGTGGTCTTGCCGGTCCCGTTGGGGCCCGACAGCACCGTGGTCCCCTCGGGGTCCGGCTCGAAGGTGGCCTCGGCGAACGACCGGAAGTCGGCCAGGTGAATGCGGCGCAGGGTCACGGCGGCCCGGGACCGCCGGGCTCAGGACACCCGCACGGGCATCAGCAGGTACCGGAAGTCCTCGTGCTCCGCCCCGCGCACCGTCGCCGGGCGCGACGGTTCGGCCGTCTCGATGATCACCTCGTCGCTCAGGACCGCCTCCACCCCGTCGATCAGGTAGGTGGGGTTGAAGGCGATGACCAGCTCCTCGCCGGAGAAGTCGCCGTCGACGGTCTCGCTGGCGTCCCCGACCTCCTGGGAGACGACCGTGAGGTCGACCCCGCCGGGCCGCATGGCCAGGCGGACCGGCGTCGTGGAGTCGCGTACGAGCAGCCGGACCCGGCGCAACGCGGCGAGCAGGGTCTCCTTCCCCAGGTGGAGGCGGTTCGGGTAGTGGTCGGGCACCAGCTGGCGGTAGTCGGGGTAGGTGCCCTCGAGCAGGCGGGTGGTGATCCGTACCGAGCCGTGGACGAAGGTGATCTCCTTGGCGCCGATGGCCACTCCCACCTCGGCCACCCGTCCCCCCGACGGTTCCTCCCCCGCCCCGGGGCCGCTTGCCCCCGGCGCCAGGCGTTGGAGCTCGGCCAGCGCCCTGGCCGGCACGAGGATGTCACCGCCACCGTCCGCCCCACCTAATCCCTTGGTGCCCACCAGGTCGCGCAGGGCGAGCCGGTAGGAGTCGGTGGCCACCAGGCGGATCGACCCCCCCTCCTCGGTGAGGAGCACCCCGGTGAGCAACGGCCGCGCGTCGTCGGTGGAGGCCGCCCGCACCACCTGGCGCAGCCCTTCGGCCACCATGGCCGCCGGCAGGACCACGGCCGGCTCCTCACCCACGGCCACCGCCGGGAACTCAACCGCCGGGAACGCCCGCAGCCCGAAGCGCGAGCGGGCCGCCGAGATCTCGACCTTCTCCTCCGCTCCCTCCATGGTCACCGCACCCGACTCGAGCGAACGCACGATGTCGACCGCCAGGCGCGCCGGGACCACACACTCGCCGTCTTCGAGGCCGATGACCTCGAGATCGACCCGCACGGTCAGGTCCAGATCGGTCCCGGTGACCACCAGGGCGTTCCCCGCGCACCGCAACAGCAGCCCTGAGAGCACCGGTGAGGAGACCGAACGGCCGCTGGCCGCCCTGCCGGCGGTCGAGAGGGCCTCGACGAGGGAGTCACGTTCTGAGCGGAACTTCACCGGCCACCTACCTGTCGTCGGGGTCCACACGTCTGGTCACACATGAAAGGAGTAATTCTTTCTCTAGAGGTAGTAGGTGCTGGGGATTGTGGATGGAAGGGGGGCATCCCTGGTGGGAGGCGGTGCGGTCGTCCACCGGATCGGAAGGGTCGGGGGACGGCGGGGAACCGGCGACGGCCGCCCCGGGCCAGGCTGTGGACGGTCGTGGGTCGTGTCCCCAGGATAGACCGGCGTCGCCCACAGGCCGGGGGTGCACCCGGGCTCATGTGACGTTGCGGATCTGGAGGGTGAGCTCGGTCACCTGCTCGTAGATCTGGCGGCGTTCCTTCATCTGGGTGCTGATCTTGTCGACCGCGTGGATGACGGTGGTGTGGTCGCGCCCGCCGAACACCCGGGCGATGGCCGGGTAGCTGTAGTCGGTGAGGTTGCGGACCAGGTACATGGCCACCTGCCGGGCGGTCACCAGGGGTCGGGTGCGACTCGGCCCGCAGATCGCCTCGACGGTGAAGCCGTAACTGAGGGCGGTGGCGTCGAGGATCATCTGGGGGGTGATGGCCCGGGGCTGGGTGGTCGACGTGATGTCGGAGAGGACCCGCTCGGCCAGGTCGAGGGAGACGGGCTCGCCGTTGAGGCTGGCGAAGGCGGTGACCCGGATCAGGGCGCCCTCGAGCTCGCGGATGTTGTCCTTCACGTGGGTGGCGATGAACTCCAGGACGTCGTCGGGGATCTTCTCCTGATCGGCCTCGGCCTTCGAGCGAAGGATGGCCAGGCGGGTCTCGATGTCGGGCGGGTCGACCTCGGTGATGAGACCCGAGAGGAAGCGGCTGCGCAGCCGGTCCTCGAGCGTATCGATCGACTTGGGCGGCCGGTCGGAGGTGAGCACGATCTGCTTGCCGGCGCCGTGGAGGTCGTTGTAGGTGTGGAAGAACTCCTCCTGGAGCCCCTCTTTGTTCTGCATGAACTGCACGTCGTCGATGAGCAGGACGTCGCAGACCCGGTAGCGCCGCTTGAAGGCGATGGTGGTGGACATTCGCAACGAGTCCACGAAGTCGTTCATGAAGGTCTCGGTGGTCACGTACAGGACGCTGCGGGCCGGGAAGTTCTCCTGGACGTAGTTGCCGATGGCGTGCAGCAGGTGGGTCTTGCCGAGGCCCGAGTCGCCGTAGATGAACAGGGGGTTGTACGAGCGGCCCGGGTTCTCCGCCACCGCCTGGGCGGCCGCGTGGGCCAGTCGGTTCGAGGAGGCCGTCACGAAGGTGTCGAAGGTGAACCGCGGGTCGAGGGCGACCGCCTGGGTCTCTCGCGACCCGGCCGGGGGGGACGGACGGTCCTCGGGCCCGGCGGGACGGGCCCCGTTGACGGTCCGCGGGGCCTGGACCGAAGGCATCGCTCGCTCCTCGGGACGGGCCTGGGTGGCCACGGGCCGGTCGAGCACCTCGAGCCGGACCGTCACCGGGGTCCCGGCCATGGCCGAGAGGATGTCGCCGATGAGGTGGAGGAACCGGCCCTCCACGCGGTCACGGACGACGGCGTTGGGAACCCCGAGCACCATCTCGCCGTCGGAGAACGACACCGGTTCGATGCCCGACAGCCACATCTGCCACGTTGCGTCCGACACCTGTTCACGCAAGGAGGCCGTGCAGAGCGTCCACAGCCCGCTGGTTTCGTCCACCTGCTCCTCCGCGCACCTGGGCGCCCGCTCGTCCACAGGGTGATCCACAGGTGTGGACCACACGAGTGCCCTCGGTCGTCCGAACGTACACCGCGAGGGGCGGTTTCGCCCATTGGCCGCGTGCCCGGAGCGTGCCCACGGTGCGCACGGGGCGGCGCCGCGATCTCGACTAGTGCCGGGCCGGGTTGTCGCCTAGCATCTGGGGAGCGTCATCGCCGCCGCCGGCCTCCCCGGCGCCCCGTCGCCAGCGTCCCCCGGTCGGCGGTGACCTCCCCCCACGCCGGCCCACGAGGGCCGGAATGACAAGTTCTACCAGGCCACAGCGGTGAAAGGCTGACCGAAGTGAAGCGAACCTACCAGCCCAATACGCGCAAGCGAGCGAAGACCCACGGCTTCCGCAAGCGCATGTCAACGCGTGGCGGCCGAGCGATCCTGAGGGCGAGGCGGCTCAAGGGGCGGCATCGGCTGACGGTCTGACCGGATCGGCGCGAACCGTTGGAGATGGGGCGCAGGGCCGGGAGGATCCGGGACCGATCGACCTTCCGGGCGCTTCGTCGACCGGCGGGGGCGGCCTCGCGCGGCCCGGTTCGGGTCTCCTACGTGGCCGACGACGGCCCGACAGCGCAGTTGGCCCGGGTGGGCTACGTGATCGGCCGCCGCTGCGGCAACGCCGTGCACCGCAACCGGCTGCGGCGCCGCTGCCGGGCCGCGGTCCGCGAGGCGGCCGCCGTGGTGCCGCCGGGGAGGTACCTCATCCGCCCCGAGCCCGGGGCCGCCCTGCTCGACTTCGCCGACCTGGTCGGTGCGGTCCGCGAGGCCATGGCCGCCGCCGCCGGCCGGGCCGCCCGCCGATGACGGCCGCCACCCCGCCGGTGACCCCTTCGCCCCAGCGTCCGGCGCAGCGGGCGCTGCTGGGGGCCATCCGTGCCTACCAGGGGTTCCGCCGCGGACAGGTCTCCCCGTGCCGCTTCTACCCGAGCTGCTCGGCCTACGCCGCCGAGGCGGTTGAGCGACACGGCGCCCTGCGGGGGGGCCTGCTGGCCGTGCGCCGGATCGCCCGCTGCCGGCCGTTGGGCGGCCGCGGCGTCGACCTCGTGCCCGAGCCGCACGACGCCCACGAGCACCGCCCGGTCGGGGTGACCCGGTGAGGGGCTGGGGCGGGATCGCACCGCTGCTGGGGACGGAGAACTCCCTGTTCAAGGCCGTGGGGGACATCTTCCACCCCCTCTTCGTGACGGTGGCGTGGGTCCTCGCCTTCATCTACGGGATCATCCCCCAGTACACGATCGCCATCGCCCTGCTCACCATCTTGATCATGGCGATCCTCACCCCGCTCACCATCAAGAGCACCCGGTCGATGATCGCCATGCAGGCGCTCCAGCCCGAGCTCCAGAAGCTGCGCCAGAAGTACAAGGGGCCCGAGAACCGCGAGCAGCTCAACTCCGAGATGATGCGCCTCTACCGGGAGTCGGGGGTGAGCCCCACCGGGGGCTGCCTGCCGATGTTCCTCCAGATGCCGGCGCTGATCGTCCTCTACGACGTCATCAAGGGGCTCACCAACACCATCAAGCAGGGCGCCGCCTACCCCAAGGGCACCGTGTTGCCCACAGGGAAGGTGGCCACAGGGACCCTCAAGTGCGCCCAGAAGCTCTGCGCCGTCCCGCGCTACATCCCGACCAGCTCGAAGATGTACCACGACCTGGTCAACGCGCCGGGGAAGATGAAGTCCTGGATCCTCACACTGGCCCTCAAGCCCCTCTCGCACCACGTCCACTGGTACGAGTACGTCCCGTACTTCGTGCTGGTGGGGCTGGCCGTGGCCCTGCAGTACTTCCAGATGAGCCAGATGACCAAGCGCAACAAGGCCGCGGCCCAGATGAACCCCCAGATGCAGACGATGCAGAAGGTGATGCCGCTGATCTTCGCCTACATCTACTTCCTGATCCCCGCCGCCGTGGTCATCTACATGCTCGTCTCCTCGGCCATCCGCATCCTCACCCAGGACCTGATCTTCAGGTACGGACTGGTGGACAAACCCGGTGAACGCGAGATCGGCACGGGGGCTCAACCGAAGAAGGAGAGCTGGTTCACGCGCCTGGCCGGCGCCGCGTCGCCCGCCTTGGCCCCGCCCGAACCGGGCGGGGCGAAACCGGCCGACAAGCCGGAGGCCGAGGCCAACGGCGCCGCGGCGGGGACGGCGAAGGGCTCCCCGTCGGCGGGGAACGGGAGCGCGTCGAAGGGGGCTGCGGCCAAGGGCGACGGTGCTACCGATGGTAGTACCGCTCCCAAGCAGCATCCGAGGTCGAAGTCGAAACGAGCGAGAAAGGCACGCTGAGGAGTGGAGTGGGTCGAGGTGACCGCCAAGACAGTGGAGGAGGCCAAGGAGGCCGCCCTCTACCAGCTGGGTGTGGCCGAGGGCGACGCCGAGCTGATCGTGATCAGCGAGCCGAAGAGCGGCCTGTTCGGCCGCGTCCGGGGCGAGGCCCGGGTGCGTGCCCGGGTCCGGCCGGTCGGGCCGCGGCCCAAGCGCCAGCGCCACGGCAGCCGGGACCGCACACGGTCCTCGGGTGGCGGGCGCGGCGGACGCCAGGGCGGCGGTAGCCGCTCCGGAGAGACCGCACGCCAGGGCGGCGGCGAAGGGGAGCAGCCCTCGGGCGAGAGCCCAGCGCGTTCGCCGGGATCGGGCGGTGGCAAGAGCAGGTCGGCCCGCCGGAGGCGGAGCCGGTCGGGGGCGGGGTCAGGGGCCGGGGCGGCGGCCGGAGAGAACGGCTCGGCCCGCGGCCGGGGCGGCGAGTCCGACAACGGGCGCGCCGGACGTGGTGGAAGGGGCCCCGAGGGGCAGACGGCGACGGAGGAGGCCGAAATGGCGGAGGGCATGACCCTGGAGGAGCAGGCGGAGGTGGCCAAGGAGTTCCTGGAAGGCCTCCTCGACACCTACGGGTTCGAGGGGACCGTGAGGACCCGGGTGATCGACGAGGAGACCGTCGAGGTGGCGGCCGACGGCGAGGGGCTGGGGCTGTTGGTGGGGCCGAAGGGGTCCACCCTGGCCGCGCTGCAGGACGTGACCCGCACTGTGGTGCAGCGGCGCTGCCCCTCGCGCACCGACCGGATCCTGGTCGACGTGGCCGGCTACCGCGAGAAGCGGTCTGCCGCCCTGCAGCGGTTCAGCCGCCAGGTGGCCGAGGACGTGATCGAGTCGGGGAACGAGCGGGCCCTCGAGCCGATGTCCCCGGCGGACCGCAAGGTCGTCCACGACACCATCAACGAGATCGACGGCGTCGTGACCCGTTCCGACGGCGAGGACCCGCACCGCCACGTTGTGATCGCCCCGGGCTGAGTCAGCGGGCCCCGACCCCTCCCACCGAGGACGCGGTCGGTCCGCCGATGGCCGTGTACGCAGAGGACGGTCAGTCGGCTCTGCTCGAGACGCTGGGTGAGGCCCGCGGGCTCGGGCTGCTCGGACCCGGTCCCCTACAGGTCCAGATCGACCACGCCCGGGGCTTCGCCTGGGCGGTGGGCGCCGCGGGGATCGGGCCGCCGGGTACCGTGCTCGACCTGGGATCGGGGGGTGGACTCCCCGGTCTCGTCCTGGCCCTCGCCTGGCCAGGTGCCCGGATCACCCTATTGGAGGCCGCCGGCCGCCGGGTGGCCTTCCTCCGCCAGGCCGTCGTGCGCTGCGGTCTCGAGGGGCGGGTGAGCGTGGTCGAGGGCAGGGCCGAGGAGGTGGGGCGGGATCCGGACCGGCGCGCCGGCTACCAGGTGGTGGTGGCGCGCTCGTTCGGGCGACCGGCCACCACGGCCGAGTGCGCGGCCCCGTTCCTCGAGGTCGGCGGGGCACTGGTGGTGTCGGAGCGACCCGACGGCGAGGACGACGGAGCACGCTGGAGCGAGGACGGCCTGGCTCTCCTCGGTCTGGGGCCGGCGATGCTGCTGCGCGAGGCGTTCGGTTTCGCCGTCATCCCGCAGGTGCACGCCTGCCCGGACCGCTACCCGCGGCGGGTGGGGGTCCCGGCAAAGCGCCCCCTCTTCTGAGCCCGGACGGCCGGATCTGGGGCCGGGGAACAGTCGCTCGGGGGCCGGCCACGGGATCCACTGCGAGCTGGCTTCCCCGCACAGCGGTGGCGGCCCCTCGAAAGAGGCACGGACGACGAGGGGACCGTACGCCGGTGCTCTCCCGGCATCCACCGCCAAGGTGCCCTGGTTGAGAGTTCATGGGCGGCCGCGTCGGGAGGGGGAGGGCGGGGGGAACCGTTCCCCCCGAAGACGGGAGCCGTCGCGGTCGGGGAGCCGCCGAGCCTGTCCCGGAGGTCGAGGGTGAACCTCGGCAGCGGAAAGGAAGCCCTCAGGCGACGGCGGCTCCGGGGCAGCCGCTCACCGGCGACCCGTTCCCGTGCTCGGCCGGAAAGGTGCCCACCGCCTCGCTCAGGTCTCCTCCCCCCCAGGCGGCGCAGTCGTCGGGGTGCCGAGGATCCTGGCGTAGCGGGTCTGCATCTCGGTGAACCGCTGGGCGGCGTGGCCGTCGAGGTCGGGGGTGATGTGCGGGCGGAGCAACGGCACCAGCACCTCCTTCAGGTACGGCCCCCGGGCCATCCACTGGTAGTAGTGCCGGCCGGAGTGGTGGTAGGGGCCATAGAGCTTTCCACCGGGGAACTGCCGCTCGAGCCAGCGGAAGATGGCTTCGTGGCGTACGTGCATCCTCAGGGTGATCTGGGGTTGGCGGCCATCCCCACCGAAGTGGCCCTCCCCCACCAGGAGCCCGACGAGTACGCCAATGTCGATGTCGGTCGGCACCTCACCCTGCCCCTCAGGTCTTGTTTCACCGTAAGGTACCACGTGAAACACCCGCGCATCGGGTTTTGTTGTTTCACCGTAAGGTGCCACGTGAAACGGTCCCTCCAGGCGTTGGCAGCCAAGAAAATCCTTCGGAACGATGCAAAGAGGCTTGACCCGGGAGGCGAAGGCGACGAGGATAAGCATGTGCCGCCAGTGCAGGACGTGACCGCGTAGTGCGGATCAGGCGCCGTGACCGTGAGCACGACCAGGACTCCGAGGGAGATGGTGAGGTCGGAGTCGGGGTGGAGGATCCTGTCGTCGTCGCGAATGGGAGCCCGGATGACGCTCCCCCGTCCGTCGAGGACCCGCCACTGTTCGACCAGGAGGTCGCCGACATCGAACCTGAACCTCCGGCTGACCCCGAGTCGCCCGAGCGGGCCACGTCCATCACCGCGGCCGGTCTTGGAATGGAGCCGGAGGTCGGGGACGCGGCCGGGGAAGCCGAGCCGGAGCCTGTGGACGAAGAAGCTCCCGATATCGATCCCGATCCCACTCCCGCAGCCGCCGTGGCCGCGGTCCCCGAATCTGCCGCTGACGACTCCCCCACAGAGGAGGTCGCCAGCAACGGCGCCCGGCCGGTCAGGGAGCTGCCCCGGGTGCTGGCGGTGGCCAACCAGAAGGGGGGCGTGGGCAAGACCACCACGACCGTGAACCTCGGCGCCGCCCTGGCCGACCTGGGCTACCGGGTCCTGGTGGTGGACCTCGATCCGCAGGCCAACGCCACGACCGGCCTCGGCATCGACGCCCGCAATTTCTCCCTGTCGATGTACGACGTGATCATGCGCGACGCCCCGATGGAGGACTGCGTCGAGCCGACCAGCGTCCGGAACCTGTTCGTGGCCCCGGCCACGATCGACCTGGCCGGCGTCGAGATCGAGCTTGTGCCCGCCTTCAGCCGGGAGCTGAAGCTCAAGAAGGCCATCGACCGGGTGGTCGACGACTTCGACTTCATCCTCATCGACTGCCCGCCGTCGCTGGGCCTGATCACGGTCAACGGGCTGGCCGCGGCCTCCGAGGTGCTGGTCCCGATCCAGTGCGAGTACTACGCCCTCGAGGGGTTGAGCCAGCTGCTCCGCAACGTCCACCTGGTCGCCTCCAACCTCAACAGTGCGCTTGAGATCTCGACCATCGTCCTCACCATGTTCGACTCGCGGACCCGCCTGTCGGTGGACGTGGCGGCCGAGGTTCGCGAGCATTTCGCGGACCAGGTCTGCCGGATCGTGATCCCACGGACCGTCCGCCTCTCCGAGGCGCCGTCGTTCGGCCAGCCGATCACGGTGTTCGATCCGACCTCGCGGGGCGCCGTCGCCTACCGCGAGCTGGCCAAGGAGGTGAGCAATGGCGCGCCGAAGCGGGCTGGGTAAGGGGCTCGGGTCCCTCATCCCCACCGAGGCGATGGGGGAGGAGGGGTCCGCCCTGCGGGAGGTGCCGATCTCCAGCGTCCGGCCCAACCGCCTCCAGCCCCGGTCGCACTTCGACGAGGAGTCGATGTCGGCGCTGGCCGCGTCGATCCGCGAGCTCGGGGTGCTCCAGCCCGTCCTGGTGCGCGAGGTGGAGGGTGAGGAGGACAGCTACGAGCTGATCGCCGGCGAGCGGCGGTGGCGGGCGGCACGCAGGGCGGGGCTGCAGACCCTCCCGGTCCTCGTCCAGTCCTCGACCACCGACGTCCACGCCCTCGAGCAGGCGCTGGTCGAGAACCTGCACCGGACGGACCTGAACGCCCTGGAGGAGGCCGCCGCCTACCAGCAGCTGATCGACGAATTCGGCTTCACCCACGAGCAGGTCGCCACCCGCGTCGGCAAGAGCCGGGCCACGGTGACCAACACCCTCCGGCTGCTCCAGCTGCCGGCCGGCGCCCAGCGCGCCGTGGCGGAAGGGACCATCTCGGCGGGCCACGCGCGGGCCCTCCTCGGCACCCCCGACCGGGCCCTCCAGGAGGCGCTGGTCCAGCGGATCGTGGCCGAGGGGCTGACCGTCCGGGCGGTGGAGGACGCGGTCCGGACCGACGAGGAGCCCGAAGCCGCGGAGCCCGCGTCCAACGGTACTACCAGTGGTACTACCACTGCAAGGCCCCTGCCGGCCCGCAAGCTCCCCGAGCCGGGCGTGCTGGAGCTCGAGGAGCTGCTCTCTACCCACCTCAACACGCGCGTGAAGGTCGAGCTCCGCAATCGTCGGGGGCGGGTGATCGTGGAGTTCGCCACCCTCGAGGACCTCGAGCGCATCTACCGGGCCATGGCCGGCGATCAGCGGTCGGCCGGCCAGCCCGCTGAGTCGGCAGAGGGTGCGGGCTGAGTTTTCCCGGAGAACTCCCTGGTCAGGGGGTTTCGCGACGAAAGCGTGAAGCGTTCGTTCAGGCTCATCCACAACCTGTGCATGATGTTGTGGATTGTTTACTTCTCCTTGAAGTGAAGGGTTTGGACGCGCTCCCGTTTCCCGGCGGGGGCCTACGTCACGCTGTGGTCACCCGACTGGCCAGCCGAGAGCGGTCAGTCCCAAGCTGCGACGGCCCAGTCGGCCAGGGCGTCGGCCAGGGCGTCGGCCAGGGCCGGTCCCTTCTCGACGACGACCTGGGCCGGGCCGACCTCGACGATGACGGCGGGCATCCGGGTCTCGCGCAGCACCGGGATGGACATGCCGTGGACCCCGAGGTTGGAAACGCCGAGGGCCCCCGGGGCCCGTTGCTGGACGAGGTCGGCCAGCCGGTGACCGCCGGGCGACTCGTAGCGGTAGCCCGAGTAGAAGGCGGTGCCGCACCCCGTCCGGGAGGGGTCGAGCCGAAGGGCCAGGTAGACGTCGACCCCCGCGGCGTTGGCCGATTGGGCCTGGGCGGAGCCGTCGGGGTGGTGGAGGGAGGTCACCCGGGCGCCGGCGGCCACGAGGCGGCGCCGCAGGGACCCGGCCGCCGCCGCCAGCCCCCCCATCTCGCCGACGGCCACGTGGCGGCCGGCCAGGGTGGGCGGCGCCTGGCGGAGACGCTCGCGGTCGCGTACCTCCGAGACGACCTGGTAGTCGGTGTTGCGGGACTGGACCCGCAGCAGCTCGGCGTGGGTGGCCTCGCCGAGGACGTGGTCGACCGGTAGGCCGGCGTTGCGTTGGAACTCCGCCAGGGCCCCCGCCGTGTCGTCGCCGAAGATCCCGTCGACGCGGCCGGCGTCGAAGCCGAGCGCACCCAGCCGCTGCTGGAGCTCGGCCACGTCGTCGCCGCGCAGCATGGGGGTGCGACGGTAGAGGGGGCGATCTCCCAGGTGGTAGCCGGCCTCGACCACGGTGTCCCAGGTCTGGCGGCCGCAGCTGCCGTCCACCCGCAGCCCCCGCCGGTGTTGGAACCCCTCGACCGCGGCCCTGGTGGCCCGGCCGAAGGCGCCGAGCGGGTCGCCGACGCTGTCGAAGCCGAGGGCGGCCAGCCGCGCTCGGAGATCGGCCACCGCCTCGCCCTTGTCGCCCTCCTTCAGGGGGAGGGCGCCGACGTCGCCTACAGGTAGTCCGCCAGCTCCTGGAGCAGCTGGCCCTTGGGCTTCGCCCCGATCAGACGGACCTTGGGCTCGCCGTCCTTGAACAGGATCAGGGTCGGGATGCTCATCACGTCGTAGCGGCGCGTCACGTCCAGGTTGTCGTCGATGTTCAGCTTCCCGATCTGCAGCTTCCCCGCCTGCTCGTCGGCGATCTCCTCGAGCACCGGCGAGATCATCTTGCACGGGCCGCACCATTCCGCCCAGAAGTCCACCAGCACGGGGACGTCCGAGGCCTTGACATGCTCGTCAAAGGTAGCGTCGTCAAGGGTCACGATCTTCTCGCTCATCTGCGTTCTCCTCACTGGGCCCGGGGCCACGCCCCGAGGTACCTGCCCCAACACCGGACCGCCCCGGCGTGTTCCCGCCGTCGTGGCCCACCGACACTACGAGCCGCGCGCCTCCAGCCACCGCTCGGCGTCGATCGCCGCCATGCAGCCGGTGCCGGCCGCGGTGACGGCCTGGCGGTAGACGTGGTCCTGGACGTCGCCACAGGCGAACACCCCCTCGACGCTCGTCCGCGAGCCTCCGAAGGTCTTGACGTAACCGTTGTCCTCCAGGTCGAGCTGGCCGCGCAGCACGCCGGTATTGGGTTCGTGGCCGATGGCCACGAACACCCCCTGCAGGTCCAGCTCGCTGTCGTCCCCCGTCTCGACGTTGCGCAGGCGGACGCCCGAGACCTTGCCGTCGCCCAGGATCTCGGTCAGCCGGGTGTCCCACAGGAAGTGGATCCGCTTGTTGGCCAACGCCCGCTGCTGCATGATCCGCGACGCCCGCAGATCCTTGCGGCGGTGGACGACGGTCACCTTGGTGGCGAAGCGGGTCAGGAACAGCGCCTCCTCGAGGGCGGAGTCCCCGCCGCCGACCACGGCGATCTCGAGGCCCCGGAAGAAGAACCCGTCGCAGGTGGC
>JBKQNY010000212.1:0-3429 GCA_052145775.1 Acidimicrobiales bacterium | reverse complement strand
GGTGGTGCGGTCGACGCAACCGTCACCTATGCAGTCACCAACACTGGAAACGAGAACCTGACACCTCACATCAAGGTGTCCGTGTCGCCCCTCCTGGGCAGCGCCGAGACCCAGCAGATGTCCGTCTCACACTTGCTGCCTGGGTCGACGGTCATCTTCTCCCACACCTTCAAGGACGTGCTGCCCTTCGGACACTTGACGTCGTCGGTGGTCGCCGAGTCATCAGGAGCGACGACCACGGGCAGCGTCGGGACCGTCGTCATCCCGTGGGGCCTCGTGATCATCGTGGTCCTCCTTCTGGTCCTTCTCTTCTACCGGCGCAGGCGACGGAACCAGCGGCGAGGAAATGAGGGGGAAAAGGACGAACCGGAAGGTCCTCGGGTGGAAGCGGGGGCCGCATCCGTCCCGTCCGGCCCGGACTGATGCCAAGGCGGGTCCTCTCCGTTTTGGCGGCAACCTGCGCCGCGATCGCGCTCCTGTTGGGGCCGGGCCCCGGCACGGCAGGTGCGTCGCCGCACGCTCCCCAGCTCCAGCTCAGCACGACCGTGCTCGTTCCCGGCCACACACTCGTGATCACCGGGAGCGGGTGGCCGGACGATGCGGCGTTGAGCGCGATGATCTGCGGCGCCGACGCGGTCTCGGGATCCGCCGACTGCGCGGTCACATCCACGGCGGCGATGGGGGTCTCATCAAGCGGAGTGGTGTGGTCCAGGATCAGCGCAGAGATTCCGCCCGCGCCCTGTCCCTGCGTGGTCCTCGTCACCGGGACGACATTCACCTACACCGACAAGATCCCGGTGAAGGTGGTGGGGGCCGCCACAGCGCCGGTCCACCGTGCCAAGCCGTCGGTGCCCCCCACCGTTCGGATCTCTGACCTGGAAGTGGTCGGGAGGCCGACCCTGGTCTCCCTCTTCGGTGGCCCTGCCCCCCGGACCCTGGAATTCCACCTGCGGAACCTTTGGGACCAACCGGTTACTCCTGTGCTCCTCGGGCGCTGGGGCGACGGGAAGGACTTGCCGAACGTCATCAAGATGCCCAGGGTCAGGACCCTCGGACCCGACCAGAGCCTCGACGTCAAGGTGCCCTTCTCGCTCCCCGCCCTCTCCATCGGGAGCTACACGGTGGCGGTGCAGGTGCAGCTGGTGGGCTACCCCCAGGAGTTCTCGGCGACGACGACGACCTCCCAGTGGCCGATCGCCCTGTTCGTCTGCTGCCTCCTCCTCCTGCTCCTCCTCGTCTACCTCTATGTCAAGACTCGGAGGCGCAAGAAGGCTGCTGAACAAGAGGCGGCCCCAGCGCAGGCTCCAGACGGTCCGGCCTCTGATGCAGTGCCACAGGAGGACCTGGCACCGGCCTGATGGAGAATGAACGTCGCAGGACGACCGGCGCGCCCACCGGTCGATCGCTTCCGGACGGCTGCGCATCCACCGGTGCCAGTCCTTGGATCCTGGCTTGCGGGCACCGATCTCCCACCTCGGCCGGATTCCCGGGAAGCAGACAATGGGCGCGTCACGGTTTCGTCACCGGAATTCCCAGTCGAGGTTCCGAGTCGGCCCGGTCCCTCATCGCGACATAGGCGCCGGGACGACGATTCTGACGGGGTCCCACCTCTCTACAATGGACCATGCCCGACGCCCGGTCTCTCCTCGCCAAGCGCCTGCAGGCAGCCTTCGACACCGTCGAGCCGGGCGCGGATCCGGTGCTGCGAGCCTCGGACCGGGCCGACTTCCAGGCCAACGGGGCGCTCCCCCTGGCCAAGCGGCTGGGTCTTGACCCCCGGCAGGTCGCGGCGACGGTCGTGGCGGCGGCCCAGCTCTCGGACGTCTGCGAGGCGGTGGAGACGAGCGGCCCGGGCTTCGTCAACCTGACGCTCTCCACGGAGTTCATCGCCGATCAACTGGTCGCCGTCGCCGCCGATCCCGGCCTCGGAGTGGAGCAGGAGACCGCGCGCCAGACGGTCGTGGTCGACTACTCGGCACCCAACGTGGCCAAGGAGATGCACGTCGGCAACCTGAGGTCGACGATCATCGGCGACGCCCTCTGCCGGATCCTCGAGCACCTCGGCCACAACGTGCGCCGAGAGAACCACATCGGTGATTGGGGCACCCCGTTCGGCATGCTCATCGAACACCTGGTGAACCTGGGGGAGCAGGAGGCGGCCCACGAGCTCTCGGTCGGCGACCTGGGCTGGTTCTACCAACAGGCTCGCGCCTCCTTCGACGCCGACGAGGACTTCCGGGACCGGAGCCGCCAGCGGGTCGTGCTCCTCCAGTCGGGCGATCCGGAGACCCTGCGACTCTGGCGCCTCCTGGTGTCCGAGAGCGTCCGCTACTTCGACGACGTCTACGCCAAGCTGGGGGTGCTGCTGACCGACGACGACATCGTGGGCGAGAGCTTCTACAACCCGCTGCTGGCCGGCGTGGTGGCCGACCTGCGGGCACTGGACCTGCTGGTCGAGGACGAGGGGGCCCTCTGCGTCTTCCCCCCCGGCTTCACCAATCGTGAGGGGGACCCGCTGCCCCTCATCGTCCAGAAGTCCGACGGCGGCTACGGCTACGCGGCCACCGACCTGGCCTCCATCCGGGATCGCGTCGACCGGATCGGGGCCTCCCGTATCCTCTACGTGGTGGGAGCACCCCAGGCCCAGCACCTCCAGATGTGCTTCGCCGTGGCCCAGATGGCGGGTTGGCTCCCTGAGGGGACCGAGGCCGAGCACGTCTCCTTCGGCAGCGTGCTGGGAGCCGACCGAAAGATGTTCAAGACCCGCTCCGGCGACTCCGTCAAGCTGGTCGAGCTGCTTGACGAGGCCGTGGCCCGGGCGTCGTCCGCCATGGCGGAGCGGGAGGCCGGCATGAGCGGGTCCGAGCGTGACCGGGTGGCACAGGCCCTGGGCATCGGGGCCGTGAAGTACGCCGACCTCTCCAACGACCGGAACCGCGACTACGTGTTCGACTGGGACCGCATGCTGGCGTTCGAGGGCAACACCGGTCCCTACCTGCAGTACGCGCACGCCCGTATCCGCTCGATCTTCCGCCGGGGCGAGGTGGCCGAGCCTGAGGCGACCGCGCCGCCCACCCTGGCCAATCCCCACGAACGGACCCTCGCCCTGCAGGTTCTCGGCTTCGGGGAGGCGGTCGCCGCGGCGGCCGAGGCGAGCGCCCCGTCCAAGCTCTGTTCCTACCTCTACGACCTGGCCTCGGCGTTCACGACCTTCTATGAGAACTGCCCTGTGCTGAAGGCGGACGACGAGGAGACCCGCCGGAGCCGGCTCCTCCTCTCCTCGGCGAGCGCCCGGGTGCTTTCATCGGGTCTGGGGCTGCTCGGCATGGATGCCCCGGAGCGGATGTGATGCAGGCGCTCGCCGCGCACAGCCGTCGTCGCCGCCGCCGCTGGCCGGTCATCCTGACCGCCATCGTGGTGGTGGGCGTG
>JBKQNY010000211.1:0-21474 GCA_052145775.1 Acidimicrobiales bacterium | reverse complement strand
GCACGAGCCGTGCCGGCTCGGAGCCGACCGTCTGAGGGTCGAAGAGGAACAGGTCGGCTCGGTAGCCCTCGCGGATCAGACCCCGCTCGCGCAGCCCGAACAGCTGTGCCGGCTGTTCCGTCATCATGTGCACGGCCTTCTCGACGGGCACGAGCTTGCGACCGCGCAGGCAGTCACCGAGGAATGCGGTCGGGTAGTTCGAGCCACACATCCGGTCGAGGTGGGCCCCGGCGTCGGATCCGCCGACCATGGCGCGGGGGTCCTGCCAGGTCTCGGCCCGCATGGCCCAGGTGGCCTCGTCCCGGTCGGTGGGTTTCGGCCACAGCACGGTTCGCAAGTCGTCGGCGATGACGATGTCGAGGAGGGTGTCGAACGGCGCCGTTCCCCGTTCGGCGGCGATGTCGGACACGTCCCGCCACTCGAGGCCCCGGTTGGCCTCGGCGTAGGTGTCGCCGATCACGTAGTTCCCCCAGCCGGCCAGCCTGCGGAAGACGCCGGCCTCCTTGGCGTGGGCCAGCTCGTCGAGCTTCCGGCGGACGTCTGCGTCCTGGAGCTTCTGGATCCGCTCGGGCACCGGGAGGCCCATGACCTCGCCCCAGCCGGGGATGAGGAAGAGGGCGCAGTGGTTGAGGAAGCTCATGTTCATTGGGACCAGCGTCGGCATGGTCAGGGCCACGATCCGACCGCCGGCGGCCGCAGCGGCCGTGGAGGCCTCGAGCTGCCGCTCCAGCTTCTCAGGCGTCCGGGAGTCGATCGTGAGCAGGTTCCAGTTGAGCGGACGGTGGGCCGTGGCCGACATCATCGCCATGAGGTCGATCTCCTCGTCGGAGAAGGCGTCGAGGCACCCGTTGGTGATGTACTCGAGGGTCGTCCCCTCATGGACCGCCACCTCCTCGCAGAAGGCCAGCATCTCGCGGCGGTCGGCGTTGCGCGAGTTGATGGGGTTGCCGTCACCGTCGGAATGGGTGCGCGACTGGGAGGAGGAGAAGCCGAGCCCCCCCGCCTTGAGCGACTCGGCCAGGAGAGCCCGCATGGCGGCGATCTCCTCGTCGGTGGCCACCTCGGCCGAACGCTCGGCACCCATGACCTTGCGCCGGAGCGCGCAGTGGCCGACCAGGAACCCGGCGTTCACCCCGAGGTTCCCCTCCAGTCGGTCGAGGTACTCGCCGAAGGTCTTCCAGTTCCACGGCACCCCCGACTCCAGGGCGGCCAGGGGCATCCCCTCGACCTTGGCCATCATCCGCCGGAGGTAGTCGGCGTCCTCGGGGTTGAGCGGGGCCAGGGTGAAGCCGCAGTTCCCCCCGATCACCGTGGTCACGCCGTGCAGGTTGGACGGCGAAGCGGACGGGTCCCAGAACAGCTGGGCGTCGTAGTGGGTGTGGGGGTCGATCACCCCGGGCGCCACCATCAACCCCGCGGCGTCGAGCTCCTCGCGGCCCGACTCCTCGACGTCGCCGATCGAGACGATCCGACCGTCGTCGACGCCGACGTCGGCCGCCCGGCCGGGTGAGCCGTTGCCGTCGATCACGGTGCCGCCGCGGATCACGTAGTCCAGCATCGAGCGCCTCCTGGGTGGGCGGGAGCCTCCTGCGGCCCGCGCCTCAGCAAATCTGACACTGCGTCAGTTTACGGCGGGTGCCGAGGCGCTGGCGCCGGTCGGCCCGAGCCCCAGCTTGCGGTGGTCCCAGCTCACCGTGCGCTCCACGTGCAGCTTCACCACCACCCGCTTGTGCAGCATGGCCTCGACGAAGGGCTTCATCTCCTCGGAGTACGGGCCCGTGTAGCGCTCGAACACGCTCACTCCCAGCGCCCACATCCGTGCGGGATCGTCGATGATCTCCGCCCGGCCGGCCAGCTCCACGCCCCGCAGCTCCTCGTAGGAGTCGCCGGCCTCGACCAGGCAGGTCATGCGGGGGTCCCGGCGGAGGTTCTGGACCTTCTGGGACTTGGTCTTGGTCTCGACGGCCACCGCCCCCTCCACGAACCCGTACCACATGGCCACTGCGTGGATGGAGCCGTCGAAGTTGATGGTGCACATCGACAGCGTGCGCTGCCCGACGAGAAATTCGTCAACCTCGTCGGGGGTCATCTTGATGATGTCCCGCTGCTTCACCCCGTGCCCCATGGCCTCGGTCATGGCACCCTCCTTTACCCAGCATCGTGCCTGGCTGACCGAGTCATCAAAGAGTTCATCTCTCCGTCATCTCGATGTTGCAGCCGGGTCGCGGGCCGTTCATCTGGCTTCCGTACGGTTCGGACTATGGCACAGCAGTCCGACCTCGACCGGAGGTCGGAGCGCAACGGCGGTCGGACGGTCCGCGCGGACGAGGTGGCTGGCTGCGGACCGACGCAGTTGGCCACCATCCTGCCGTTCCCCGCCACCGCCCGCCGGCGCCGTCGGACCCTCCTCCAGCGGCTGCTCCTGGCCCGGAATGCGGAGACGCCCCGCCTGCGGCCGGCCCTGCCCACCCGCCCGACAGCACCTCCGGGTCCCCGCTGGCACCCGTCGACCGGCCTCCGGCACCCGGATGACGTGGCCTGACCGCCAGCTGACCACCGAACCCGCCATGACCACCTCGACCATCGACAGTCACGACGCGGTCGGCCGGGCCGGCCGGGACAGCCGGCCGGTGGTCCTGGTCGTCGATGACGAGGAGTCCTACCGCCAGGCGCTGGCCTCGGGCCTCTCCCGGGAGGGGTTCGCCGTCGAGCTGGCGGCCGATGGCCACGAGGCGCTCCGCCTCTTCCACCGGGTCCACCCCGACCTGGTCCTCCTCGACGTGATGCTGCCGGACCAGTCGGGGATCGAGCTCTGCCAGCGAATGCGGGCACTCGCCCCGGTGCCCATTATCATGGTCACGGCCCGCGACGCCGAGGTCGACATCGTCCTCGGCCTCGAGCTCGGGGCCTCGGACTACGTGGCCAAGCCCTTCCGCCTGCGCGAGTTGGTGGCCCGCATGCGCGCCGTTCTGCGGCGGGGCTCATCCACCCCCGCCCCACGCGAGGAGTCCGTCCAGGTGGGCCCGGTCCACCTCGACACCGGCCGCCGCGAGGTCACGGTCGACGGCCGGCCGGTCGACCTCTCGAGGAAGGAGTTCGACCTCCTCGCCCTCCTCATGACCCACGCCGGGCAGGTGGTCACCCGCGAGTGGTGCATCGACCGGCTCTGGTGGGACCAGGACCTCTCCGACACCCGCACCTTGGACACCCACGTGAAGCGGCTCCGCCGCAAGGTGGAGCCAGATCCGGCCCACCCTCGTCACCTGCTGACCATCCGCGGGGTCGGCTTCCGCTTCGAGCCGTAGCCCGGCCGTCCCGGGAGACGGCAGCCGGCGGGTTGGTACGCTGGCCGGATGCGCAAGGGCGACGTCGTCCCCGACTTCGAGCTGCCCGACGAGAACGGCACGCCCAGGCGCCTGAGCACGCTGCTGGCCGACGGGCCCGTCGTGCTCTTCTTCTATCCCGCGGCCATGACCTACGGCTGCACCAAGGAGAGCTGCCATTTCAGGGACCTGGCGGCGGAGTTCGCGGCCGTCGGTGCGCAGCGGGTGGGCATCAGCGCCGACAAGGTCGAGAAGCAGAAGCAGTTCTCGGACAAGCACTCCTTCGACTTCCCGCTGCTGTCGGACCCCGACTACGCCGTCTCGATCCAGTTGGGCGTGAAGCGGTCGATCAACATGCTGGGCAACCGGCGCACCACCTTCGTCATCGACACCGACCGCACCATGCTCGGCGTGATCCACACCGAGATCTCGATGGGCGCGCACGCCGACCGGGCCCTGGAGATCCTGCGCGCCCGCCAGGCGCCGGCCGCCTGACCGGCGGGCCGGTGACCGAGAGCGGGACGTGGGCCGACGCTTCCGGGGACGGGGCGAGCCTGGAGGCGACCACCAGGACCACCCTCCGCCGCAAGAAAGAGCGCGGCCACCTCGACCTCGAGACCGTGCGCGGCATCCTCGACGAGGGGTACCTCTGCCACGTCGGCTTCAACGACAAAGGCACGACCTACGTGGTGCCCATGGCCTACGCACCGGTGGGCGACGTCCTCTACCTCCACGGGGCGCCGGCCAACCGGACGCTGCGGGCCCTGGAGGAAGGCGCCGAGGCCTGCGTCACGGTCACCCTCCTCGACGGGCTCGTGCTGGCCCGTTCGGCCTTCCACCACTCGATGAACTACCGGTCGGTGATGCTGCTGGGCACCGCCGTCCGGGTCACGGAGCAGGCTGAGCAGCTTCTGGCGGCGCGCTCCCTGCTCGACCACATGGCCCCTGGCCGGGGGGACGACGCCCGTCCGCCCAACCCCACCGAGCTGCGCGGGACCCTCATCCTGCGGTTCCCGGTGGTCGAGGGGTCGGCCAAGGTGCGCAGCGGCGGGCCGATCGACGACGAGGAGGACATGGGGCTTTCGGTCTGGGCCGGGGTGGTCCCCCTCAGCACGGTGCCCGGGCCGCCGCTCTCCGAGCCGGACCTGCCGGCGGGTGTGGCGGTCCCCTCCTACGCCACCGACCCCCGTCGGCCGGGGGACCCGGCGCGGTGAGCGACGGGACGGTCGTCGTCACCGGGTCGGCCTCGGGCATCGGCGACGCCTGCCGGCGACGCCTGGCCGGCAGGGGGGCGAGGGTCATCGGCGTCGACCTGCACGACGCCGACGTCACCGCTGACCTCGGGACCCCCGAAGGGCGCCGAGCGGGCATCGAGGCCGTGGACCGGATCTGCGGCGGTCGACTCGAGGGGCTGGTCACCTGCGCCGGGGTGGCCGGCGCACCCTCGCGGCCCGGCTCCCTGGTGACCTCGGTCAACTACTTCGGCTCCGTCACCCTGCTCGAGGGGCTGCGACCGCTGCTCGCCCGCTCGGCCTCCCCGGCCGCCGTCGCCATCAGCTCCAACTCCACGACCATCCAGCCGGCCATCCCGGCCGACCTGGTGGCGGCCTGCCTCGGTGGCGACGAGGGGGAGGCCGGAAGGTCGGCCGACGAGGCCGGTGCCGTGGCCGCCTACGCCGCCTCCAAGCTGGCCATCGCCCACTGGGTGCGCCGCCAGTCGGTCTCGGCCGAGTGGGCCGGCAGCGGCATCCGGCTCAACGCCGTGGCCCCGGGCATGGTCGACACCCCGCTGGTCGCCGAACCGGACATGGCGCCGCTGATCGAGATCCTCCCCATCCCCGTCGGCCGGCCGGGACGGCCCGAGGAGATCGCCGCGCTGGTGGACCTCCTCCTCGGGCCCGACGGCGGGTTCTTCTGCGGTTCGGTGGTCCTGGTCGACGGAGGGACCGAGGCGCTGCTCCGGCCGACCGACTGGCCGGCCGCCTGGGACCTGGACCTCGGGTCGGCCGCCAGGAAGCTGCAGGGCAAGGACTGACCTTCCCGCGGCGGACCGGGCCGTAGGGGCGAGGGGATCGGGGCACGGGGCCGGCGAGCCCTCGGACCGCGCCAACCCTCTCGAGGCGCGACCGGGTCCCTAGGCTCCCTCGGGTGCCCGGTCGGATCCTGATCGACGTCTCGCCGCTGCGGGAGAGCCGCGACTTCCGGTTCCTCTTCTTCGGCCAGATCGTCGGTTCGGTGGGCAGCCAGCTCACCCTCGTGGCCATCCCTTACCAGATCTACGACGAGACGCACTCGTCCCTGCAGGTGGGGGCGGTCAGCCTGGTCCAGCTGGTCCCGCTCATCGTCGGGGCCCTGGTGGGCGGGTCGCTCGGCGACGCCCTCGACCGCCGGACGCTGCTCCTGGTGGCCTCGGGGGCGCTCGCCCTCACGAGCGCCGCCCTGGCCCTCAACTCGCTGGTCGACCACCCCTCGATCGTGGCCATCTACCTGGTCAGCGCGCTGGCCGCCGGGCTGACCGGCTTCGCCACCACGGCCCGCAACGCGGCCGTCCCCACCCTGGTCGCACGACGGCTGCTCGCCCCCGCCTACGCCTTCATGCAGATCATCTTCCAGGTGGGGACGGTGGCCGGACCCGCCTTGGCCGGCCTTTTGATCGCAGTCATCGGCGTCCCATGGGTCTACGGCATCGACGCCCTCACCTACGGCGTCAGCATCGTGACCGTCGCCATGATGTCGCCGATCCCCCCGGTGGCCGGGGCCACCCGGCCCGGCATCGGCTCGATCATGGAGGGGCTGCGCTACTTGCGGGGCCGCCAGGCCCTGCAGGGCGTCTACCTCATCGACATCAACGCCATGGTCTTCGGCATGCCCCGCGCCCTGTTCCCGGCCCTGGCCGCCACGGTCTTCCGCGGCGGCGCGGTGACCCTCGGCTTCCTCTACGCCGCACCGGGGGCCGGTGCGCTGCTCGGTGCGGCCACCACCGGGTGGGTGACCCGCGTGCGACGACAGACCTGGGTCATCTTCGCCGCCGTGCTCGTCTGGGGGGCGGCCATCACCGCCTTCGGGTTCAGCACGGTGCTGTGGCTGTCCCTGCCCCTGTTGGCCGTGGCCGGCTGGGCCGACGTGATCTCGGCCGTCCTGCGCAACACCGTCCTCATGTCCTCGATCCCCGAGCAGTTCCGCAGCCGCATGGCCTCGATCCAGATGGCGGTGGTGCAGGGGGGACCGCGCCTCGGGGACCTCGAGTCCGGGTTGGTGGCCACCGCCGTGACCACCGAGTTCTCCATCGTCTCGGGAGGCCTGGCCTGCATCGTGGGGGCGATCGCCCTCATGGCCGCCCTGCCGGGGTTCCGGCGCTACACCGACGATCCCGGTCCCCCACCTGCCGGCTGACGGGTCCCGCCCTCGGCGGCGCTCGCGTCCAACCGGTCCATCGGCAGCGCCACCACGAACAGGAGGGCGGCCAGGGGCACGATGAACGGTCCGACGGTCAACGCCCCGAGCAGCGCCACGACGCCGGCGCCACCGGCCGCCGCCAGGCCGGCCACCCCCGGCCGGGGTGAGCGGTGGATCGTCCGCCAGACCAGGCTGGCCGTGACCACCAGGCAGGCCCCCCCCCCAGGACCGCCAGGAGCGCCGTCACCGGCCCCGGGTTCTCGTCGTAGACCGACCTGGCGGGACCGGTGCCCGAAGAACCGGACATGACGCAGCACAGCACCGCCAGCCCCCCCAGCCAGAGGTAGGAGCAGGCGAGCAGGACCACCCTCATGGTGACCTGCCGGCGGACCGCCCGCCCGCTCGCCACCGGATCTGCTGGCGCGCCCACGGCCACCAGTGTCGCGGCGCCCGGGGAGCGGCGCCCGGGATGGCGGCCACCCTAGACTTCCCCGGCGGCGACCAGCCGCCGGCGTGCGCCGGCTGCTCGCGGGGAGGCCGACGTTGCGCGTGATCCACCATTCGGCCATTTGCGTGAGGGACGTCGGGGCCAGCCTGCGGTTCTGGCGGGACGGCCTGGGGTTCGAGGTCACCATGGACCGCCGGTTCGAGGGGGACTGGCCGACCCTCCTGCACGGCCCGTCGACGGAGCTCCGCTCGGTCTTCCTGGGCGACCCCGGCCACCCGGCCTCGGGGACGGTCGAACTGGTCCACCTGGGCGACGTCGAGGGCCCGGCGGCCGACGGCGGTCCGGCCACCGCCGGGTTCCTGCTGCTCTCGATCGAGTGCGACGTGGAGCAGACCTTGGCCCGGCTGCAGGGGATGGGCCTCGGGGGCTCGCCCCGGCGCATCGAGGCCTACGGCACCCCCATGGCCGTCGTGGCCGACCCCGACGGCGTCCTGATCGAGCTCATCGACGTAAGGGACCGGTGACCGGCGTGGGTGCGGCCACCGGCGCGGCCGAAGAGCACGAGGTCACCGTCGTCGGCGCCGGGTTCGGCGGGCTGGTGGTGGCCCACCGTCTGGCCGGGATCGGGGTGGACGACGTGGTCATCCTCGAGCGCGGCGACGGCGTCGGCGGCACCTGGCGGGCCAACACCTACCCCGGGGCGGCCTGCGACGTCCCCTCCCACCTCTACAGCCTCTCCTTCGCCCCGAACCCGTACTGGTCGCGCACCTACGCCACCCAGCCCGAGATCCTCGCTTACGCGGAGGACTGCTACGACCGCCTCGACGTCCGGCGCAAGGTCCGCGACGACACCGAGGTGGTGGCCGCGGCCTGGGACGAAGACCGCGCCGTCTGGGAGGTGGCCGACCGCACCGGGCGGCGGTGGCGGTCCCGGGTGCTGGTCTCGGCTGTCGGGCTCTTCCACACCCCCTTCGTCCCCGACCTCGCCGGGCTGGCGGAGTTCTCGGGCACCGTCTTCCACTCGGCCCGCTGGGACCACGGCCACGACATCTCGACAGAACGGGTGGCGGTGATCGGCACCGGGGCCAGCGCCGTCCAGGTGGTCCCGGCCATCGCCGAGCGGACCGCCCACGTCGACCTCTACCAACGCAGCCCGGCGTGGGTGGTGCCCCGCATCGACCGGGCCTTCACCGCACAGGAGAAGGAGGCGTTCGCCTCGGACCCCGACCTCCTGGCCCGCCACCGCGAGGAGATCTACCAGTTCTTCGAGCAGAGCCCCGCCTTCGTGGTCGACGACCCTTCGGCCGCCATGCTGGGCGGCCTGGCCGCCAGCTACCTCGAGCGCAAGGTGCCCGACCCCGAGCTGCGCTCGAGGCTCACCCCCGACTACCCGTTCGGCTGCAAGCGGGTCCTCATCTCGAGCGACTTCTACCCGGCCGTCCAGCGCGACGACGTGGAGCTGGTGACCACCGCCATCGAGCGCATCACGGCCGAAGGCGTGCGCACCGTCGACGGCCGGGAGCGGCCGTGCGACACGATCGTGCTCTGCACCGGGTTCCGGGCGGCCGACTACCTGCTCGGCCTCGAGGTCACCGGCCGCGGCGGGGTGACGCTGCGCGACCACTGGGCCGGCGTGCCCCGCGCCTTCCACGGGATGGCGGTCCCGGGCTTCCCCAACCTCTTCTTCCTCTACGGCCCGAACACCAACCAGGGGGGCAACTCGATCCTGCTCGTGCTCGAGGCCCAGGCCGGGTTCGTGGCCGGGGCGATGGAGGCCATGCGCGACCGGGATCTGGCCAGCGTGGAGGTGACCGGGGTGGCCATGGGCCGCTACCTCGACGAGCTCGAGCGCGCCCTGGCCACCACGGTGTGGCGCGGCTGCGCCACCTACTTCCACTCCCCCCAGGGGGAGATCGTCACCCAGCTCCCCCACACCGCCGGCTGGTACGCGGAGGCGGTGCGGTGCTTCGACCCGGCCGACTTCGAGGTCACGGCGCAGCGCCGCGCGGTGCCGAGATGACGTCGGAGGTCTTCGCCCCGGCCGTCCTCGGGCCGCTCACCCTGCGCAACCGGATCATCAAGGCCGCCACCTTCGAGGGGGTGGTCCCCAAGGGCCTGGTCACCGACGCCCTGATCGACTTCCACACGAGGGTCGGCCGGGGCGGCGCGGCCATGACCACCGTGGCCTACCTGGCCGTCTCGCCCGAGGGGCGGACCGACCGCCACTGCATCCACCTGCGCACAGAGGCGCTCGAGGGCCTCTCCCGGCTGACCGAGGCGGTCCATGCGACCGGGGCCGCGGTCGCCGCCCAGCTGGGCCACGCCGGCCCGGTGGCCAACCCGCGCTCCAACCGGGCCCCGGCGCTCGCCCCCAGCCGGCGGCTGAGCCCGATGGGCACGGTCTCGCGGGCCATCACCGAGCCCGAGATCGAGCGGGTGACCGGGGACTTCGCCCGCGGGGCGCGCATGGTCGCCGACGCCGGCTTCGACAGCGTCGAGCTCCACCTCGGCCACAACTACCTGCTGAGCGCCTTCTTGAGCCCCAAGCTCAACCACCGGACGGACCGGTTCGGGGGGAGCCTGGAGAACCGGGCGCGCTTCGCCCGCCAGGTCGTCGCCGCCGTGCGCGAGGCCGTCGGTCACCGGGTGGCGGTGACGGCCAAGCTCAACATGGCCGACGGGGTCCCCGGCGGGCTGTGGCTCGACGAGAGCGTCGAGGTGGGCCGGATGCTCGAGCACGACGGCCACCTCGACGCGCTCGAGCTGACCGGGGGGAGCTCCCTCTCCAACCCGATGTACCTGTTCCGGGGCGAGGCGCCGTTGAAGGAGTTCGCGGCCACCCTCCCGCCGGCGGCACGGCTGGGCTTCCGGTTCGTCGGGCGCCGGTTCCTTCCCGAGTACCCGTTCGAGGAGGCGTTCTTCCTCCCCTACGCCCGCCAGTTCCGCGACGCCCTGGCCATGCCGCTCATCCTGCTGGGGGGGATCAGCCGGCTGGACACGGTCGAGCGGGCCCTCGACGAGGGATTCGCCTTCGTGGCCATGGCCAGGGCCCTCTTGCGCGAGCCGGACCTGGTGGGGAGGATGGAGGCCGGCACGGCCACCGACTCCCTCTGCATCCACTGCAACAAGTGCATGCCCACCATCTACCGCGGCACCCGTTGCGTCCTGGTGCAGGGCGATCCGGACGGGGCGCCCGGTCCCGAGGTCAGCGGATGAGGCCGAGGCCCTCCTGGCAGTGGGGTCCGCCCCAGTGCTCGGTGATAGGGCCGTCCCGGATGCGCAGGATGGCGGTGCCGTTGATGGTGACGGGCTCCCCCGAGGCCGGGACGTCGTAGAAGGGCTCGCCGGTGTGGGTGCCCCGCACCGTCCAGTTCGAGACCACGAGTTCGCCGCTCTCGATCAAGAGGTCCACGGTGAAGGTCATATCGGGGAACGCGGCGCGTGCCTGGCTCCACCAGCGCTGCTCCTCGCCCCGGACGTCCTCCCCCACCCTTCCGGGGCTCACCCGCTCGGTCACGTGGCTGCAGAAGTCGGGCGAGAAGAACTCGTAGACCGCCTCGGTGTCGCCCGACCCCATCGCCGCGCTGTACTTGCCGAGCATCCTCAGGTTGTCGGACACGGCGTCGCCTCCTCGTCGCCATCCCGCCACCATCGGGGGCGGTTGCTCACGCGATCCTCGCGCGGCACGCCGGCGGATGCGCCCATGGCCCGCCGGCGACGGGTCAGACGGCCTTCAGGTTGTCGAAGCGCGCGTACTGGTTCAAGAAGACGAGATGGGCCGAGCCGGTGGGGCCGTTGCGGTGCTTGGCCACGATGATCTCGGCCATGCCTCGCCGGTCGATCGGCGTGTCGGCGTCGTACTGCTCCTCGCGGAAGATGAATACGACGACGTCCGCATCCTGCTCCAAAGAGCCCGACTCACGTAGGTCCGACAGCATCGGTCGCTTGTCCTGGCGCGCCTCGAGGCCCCGGGACAGCTGGGAGAGCGCCACCACCGGGCACTCGAGCTCCCGGGCCAGGATCTTGAGCCCCCGGCTGATCTCGGCCACCTCGACCTGTCGATTCTCGGCCCGCGAACGCCCGGTCATGAGCTGCAGGTAGTCGACGACCACCAGGCCGAGGTCGCCCTGGCTCTTTTTGAGCCGGCGGGCCCGGGCCCGGATGTCCATCACCGTCAGGTTCGGGTTGTCGTCGATGAAGATGGTGGAGTCGCTGAGGCGACTGACCGCCGTCCCCACCTTGGCCCAGTCCGGGTCGAGGAGGTGGCCGGTGCGCATCCGCTGGGCGTCCACCCGGGCCTCGGAGGCGAGCATCCGCTGGGTGAGCTCAAGATGGCCCATCTCCAGAGAGAACAGGAGCGCCGGCTTGCGGAGCACGGTCCCCACGTGGGCCAGGATCCCCAGGGCGAAGCTGGTCTTGCCCATGGCCGGGCGGGCGCCCACGATCGTGAGGCTGGCCGGCTGCAGGCCGGCCAGGATCTCGTCGAGGTCGGTGTAGCCGGTGGGCAGGCCGGTGATCCGGCCGCCGTGGGAGGCCAGCTCCTCGATCCGGTCGAGGCTCGGCCCGATCAGGTCGCGCAGCGCCTCGACCGACTCGGTGGTCCGGCGGTGGGAGAGGTCGAAGACCATCCGCTCGGCGTCGTCGACCGCCGCCGTCACGTCGTCGGGGACCGAGTAGCCGAGTTCGGCGATCTCCCCGGCCACCCCGACCAGGCGGCGCAGGAGGGAGTGCTCCTCGACGATGCGTGCGTAGTGCTCGGCGTTGGCCACCGACGGGGTGTTGACCTGCAGCGAGACGAGGATCGTCGGGTCGCCGATCACCTCGAGCAGTGTGGCGCGCCGCAGCTCGTCGGTGACGGTGACGGCGTCGACCGGCTGGCCGCGCTGGTAGAGGGAGACGATGGCCTCGAAGATGTGGCCGTGGGCCGGCTTGTAGAAGTCGGCGGGTGCGCAGATCTCGATGGCCGCCGCCGTGGCGTCGGCCGAGAGCAGCATCGACCCGAGTAGGGACTCCTCGGCCTCGAGGTTGTGCGGGGGGACCCGGGGGCCCGACGTCGGTGACGCGGCCCGGAGGTGGCGGGGTCGTGCGTCGTCGAAGGCCTGCACCATGGTCTAGCTACCTTGCGGTAAGTGGGCTGTGAAAAGGAAGGGGCGCAAGCTGGGGATTCCTACGGGAAAACCCCTGATGGCGTCTGTGGATAAACAGTGGACGGCCGTCCACGGGGTGGGGAGATCCATGCGGGGTCGTCGGTGGGGCGGACGGGGACCATCCGCCCATGGTGGCCGGTGGGTGTGACGACCTGGTGGACACCCGGGAGGCGGTCCGGCCCGCCTACTCCCCGGCGGCCACCACCTCGACCGTGACGACGGCCGACACCTCGGTGAAGAGCTCGAGGGGCACCTGGTAGGTGCCGATCTCCTTGATCGGCTCGGCCAGGACCACGTGGTGGCGGTTGAGCTCGACGCCCTTCTGGGCGTGCACCGCCTCGGCCACGTCGGCCGCGCTGACCGAGCCAAAGAGCCGGCCGGCCTTCCCAGCCCGGGCCTCGACCCGCAACACCGCCCCGGCGAGCAGGGTGGCCTGGGCCTGAGCGGTCTCGCGGTCCTTCGCCTCGCGCAGGTCGCGGCTCTTGCGCATGGCGTCGGCCTGGGCCTGGACGCCCTCGGTGGCCACAAGCGCCCGGCCCTGGGGCAGCAGGAAGTTGCGGGCGAACCCGCCGGCCACCTCGACGATGTCGCCGCGGCGGCCCACGCCGTCCACGTCGCTGCGGAGCAGCACCTTCATCAGCCCTCTCCCTCCGCAACCACTGCCTCGGCGGCCGGCACAGCCTCGACCTCGACGATCTCGACCACCTCAGCGGGCTCGGCGGCCTCTGCGGCCGGTTCGGCCGCGGCACTCGCCGCCGGTGCCGCCGCCTCGGCCGGCCGCGGTGGCCGGTCGGCACGGTCGCCGCGCGGGCCCATCGGTCGGTCGCCCCGGTCACCGCGGTCACCCCGGTCGCCGCGGTCACCCCGGTCGCCGCGGTCGCGTCCGCCGCGGCCGCTCGGCTTCTCGGTCACCGTCCGCTGCGTGTACGGCAGCAGGACCAGCTCGCGGGCGAGCTTGATGGCCTGGGCGATGTCCCGCTGGTGCTGGGCGCAGTTGCCGGTCACCCGGCGGGAGCGGATCTTGCCCCGGTCGCTCATGTACTTGCGCAGCACGGGGAGGTCCTTGTAGTCGACCCACTCCACGCCGTCGCGGCACATGGCGCACGGCTTCTTCTTGACCCGGCGGCCCAGGTCCTTGGGGGCGCGGCGGGTGGTGGTCCCGCCCCGGTAGTTGTTCCTCGCCATCAGAAGGGCTCCTCGTCGAATCCGTAGCCACCGGCGGCGGCGGGCTGCTCCTCAGCGCGGGGCGGCGGTGCCGGTGCCTGTCGGCCCCCGCCCCCCCCGCCGGCGGGCCCCCGCCGCGCGTTTTTGGTAACCAGGGCGGGGGCCCAGCGCAGCGACGGCCCCACCTCGTCGGCGGTGACCTCGACCTTGGAGCGCCGATCGCCGTCGGGGGTCTCCCAGCTGCGCTGCTCGAGGCGGCCGGTGACGACCACCCGGGCCCCGCGGCTCAGGCTCTCGCTCACGTTCTCGGCCATCTCTCGCCAGCAGACCACTGTGAAGAAGCTGGTGGCCTCCTCCCACTCCTGGGTCTGGCGGTTCTGCCAGCGGCGGTTCACGGCCAGGCCGAAGCTGGCGGTGGGCTGGCCGGTGTTGGTGAACCGCAGCTCGGGGTCCCGGGTGATGTTGCCCACCAGGGTCACGCTGTTGTCGGGCATGGTGCTCCTCCTCGTTCCTCGACCGCGGTCCCTAGGCCTCGGCCAGGTCGGACACGGCCTCGGCGGCCGGCGGGGTGTCGCTCTCGGCCGGCGCCTCGGCCGGCTCCTCGACGACGACCTCGGCGACGACCTCCACCTCGGCACCCTCCTCGGAACCGTCGGCGACGGCAGCCGGTTCGGGCGCAGGTGCCCGCTCCGTCGGGGGCTCGGGCTCCGCCGGCGCCGCGGCGGCCTCGGGCGACGGACGCTCGGGCAATGGCGGCGGTGGCGGGGGGGCGCCGCGGCTCCCCTTGCCCCCGGCCGTCCCCGACCCCACCCGTCGCAGGGCCTTCTCGGGCAGACGGATCACCTTGTGGCGCAGAACCTCGTCGGCCAGCGACAGCATGCGGTCGAGGTCGTTGACCGTCTGGACCTCGCCGGAGAACTCGACCAGGACGTAGTAGCCCTCGCGCCGGTGCTTCACCTCGTAGGCGAAGGGGCGCCGCCCCCAGCGGTCCACCGCTCCGGGGGTCCCGCCGGAGGTCCGCACGGTCTCGAGCAGCCGGTCGACCACCGCCTGGATGGCCGGCGGCTCGGTGCCGGTGTCGAAGATGACCATGACTTCGTAGGGCCGCACGGGCGGCTCACCTCCCTCCGGACCGGGCGGCTGTCCGCCCGGGCCCCGTCGATCGGGGCAGGGTTCTCGCTTCGGCCGGCCGGCACCCGGAGGGCCGGTCGACCGCACGATGGTAGTCGCGTGACGGGGCCCTCGGTTCCAGGGCCCCGCCGGGGCGGGTCAGGCGGGGCCGTCGACCTCGTGGGCCTCCAGGGCATGGCGCAGGTCCACCGAGGCGTGGTAGCTCTCTGCGTCGGCGGGGAAGGAGCCGTTGCGGACGTCGGCGACGAAGGCGGCGATGGCCCCGGTCGCCACCTCGGCCAGGTCCGCGTACTGGCGGACGAACTTGGGCGGGGTGCGCGAGCCCAGGCCCAAGAGGTCGTGGAAGACCAGCACCTGCCCGTCGCAGCCGGGGCCGGCCCCGATGCCGATGGTGGGCACGTCGATGGCCTCGGTCACGGTCGCGGCCACCAGGTCGGGGACGCCCTCGAGCACGATGCTGAAGACCCCCGCCGCCGACAGGGCCTTCGCCGCGTCGACCAGCAGGCCCGCCGCGTCGGCGCTGCGGGCCTGGACCCGGTAGCCGCCCATGGCCAGCACCGACTGGGGGGTGAGGCCGATGTGTCCCATCACGGGGATCTCGGCGGCCACGATGGCCTCGATCACGGCCAGTCGGCTGCGGCCGCCCTCGAGCTTCACCGCCCCTGCCCCGGCGCGCACCAGCGCGGCGGCGTTGCGTACGGCGTCGTGCACTGTCAGGTGGTAGCTCATCCACGGCATGTCACCCACCACCAGGCAGCGGGGCCGGGCCCGTGACACCGCGGCCACGTGGCGCACCATGTCGTCGATCGTGACGTGCAGGGTGTCCTCGTACCCGAGCACGTTGTTGGCGACCGAGTCGCCCACCAGGAGGACGTCGACGCCGGCGGCGTCGACGATGCGGGCACTCGGCTCGTCGTAGGCGGTGACCATCACCAGGGGCTCGGCGCCGTCGCGGCGCTTGCGCCCCCTGACCTGCGGCACGGTGACGGGACGGTCGGCGGTAGGGCTGCTCACGGCATGCCCTCCTTTCGTCTCGGTTGCTTCAGCCTCCCTGGCGGGCGCGCGATTGGCGCGGGGTCCTGCCCCCTGCGGGGTACTTGCGGGTGAGGTGGTGCCAGGCGCACGAGGGGCAGACCTCGACCTCGTAGCAGAGGACCGGTTCCTCCCTCCGGCGCAGCCGGTTGAGCTCGGCGACGGTCCCCGGGCAACGCCCTCCCGGCGGCAACCCGGCGCCGAAGACGTAGGTCACCTGGACGGTCCCGGTCTCCTCGCAGATCGGGCAGTCGTCGCCCGACTTCCGGCCGACGTTGCGGGCCGCCCGAAGCAGCTCGGGGTGGGCGTCGCAGACGTCCACCACGTCGACCTTGCCCTTGCGCACGTCGCGGACCACGGCGTTTCGGACCAGGCGGTACTCGACCCGCGCCCCTCCCCCGTCGGTCCCCGAACTCCCCTGCGCCGTCGGGCGGGAGGTGATGGTCATCGCACGAGAGGCTAGTGCCGCGACGGGCCGAATTGGTCGAGCTTTTCGCCGCCGTGCGCGCGGTTCGCGCCCGACGCGTGACGCATCTGTGACATCCGTTATATCGAAGCGATATACTCACCGCGTGCTTGACATGGCCATTCTTGGGCTCCTGGAGGAGCGCGAGCTCCACGGTTATGAGATCCGCCGCCAGCTCCGCGAGGGGCTGGGCCTGCTGGCCAACGTCTCCTTCGGCTCCCTCTACCCCGCCCTGGCCCGCCTCGAGGCGGCCGGGGCGGTGGTGGCCGCCGAGGACCGGGCCGAGCCCGAGCCGCCCGCCGCGCCGCCGACCGGCTCGCTCAGCGGGGAGCGGGCGGTGCAGCGCGCCCGCCGCCACCAGCCCGGCCGGGCCCGGCGGTCGCGCAAGGTCTACCGCATCACCGACGAGGGCCGCCGTCTCTTCGTCGAGCTGCTCGCCGGCGGCTCCCCCGACGACGCCCGCAGCTTCGGCCTGCGGCTGGCCTTCGCCCGCCACCTGGCCCCCCACGCCCGCCTGGCCCTCTTGGAGCGGCGCCGGGCCCAGCTGCTCCAGCGGCTCGCCGAGGTGCGGGCGGCCACCGGCGACGCCACCCTTGACGTCTACGCGCGCTCGGTGGTCGAGCACACCGCCGAAGGCGTGGAACAGGACGTCCGCTGGCTGGAGCGCCTCATCGAGGCTGAGCGCCAGTCGGCCGGGGCCGTGGCCGTGGCCGGTGGGACCGAGTGAGCGCCGTCGCCAGATGACCGTTAGCAGTTGAACCCCAGACAGGCAGGAGGAGACCCCCGATGAGTACCGTCCGTGTTGCCATAGCCGGCGTCGGCAACTGCGCCAGCTCCCTCGTGCAGGGCATCTCGTACTACCGCGACGCCCAGCCCGGTGAGGAGGTGCCCGGCCTCATGCACGTCGTCCTCGGCGGCTACCACGTGGGCGACCTCGAGCCGGTGGCCGCCTTCGACGTCGACGCGGCCAAGGTCGGCACCGACCTCGGCAAGGCGATCTTCGCCGGCCAGAACAACACGGTGCGCTTCGCCGAGGTCGGCGAGCTCGGGCTCTCGGTCCAGCGGGGCCCGACCTTCGACGGCCTGGGCAAGTACTACCGCCAGGTGGTCGAGGAGTCCCCGGCCGAGCCGGTCGACGTGGCGGCCGCCCTGCGCGAGGCCCGGGCCGACGTGCTGGTCGCCTACCTGCCGGTCGGCTCCGAGCAGGCCCAGCGCCACTACGCCGAGGCCTGCCTCGAGGCCAAGGTGGCCTTCGTCAACGCCATCCCGGTGTTCATCGCCTCGGACCCGGCCTGGGCCCGTCGCTTCCGCGAGGCCGGCGTCCCCATCGTCGGCGACGACATCAAGAGCCAGGTCGGCGCGACCATCGTCCACCGGGTGCTCACCCGACTCTTCGAGGACCGCGGCCTGGCCCTGGACCACACCTACCAGCTCAACGTCGGCGGCAACATGGACTTCAAGAACATGCTCGAGCGCGAGCGGCTCGAGTCGAAGAAGATCTCCAAGACCCAGGCGGTCACCAGCCAGATCGAGCACACCCCCCTCTCCGAGGACGACGTGCACATCGGGCCCTCGGACCACGTGCCGTGGCTGGCCGACCGCAAGTGGGCCTACGTGCGCATGGAGGGCCGGAACTTCGGCGACGTGCCGCTCAACCTCGAGCTCAAGCTCGAGGTCTGGGACTCCCCCAACTCGGCCGGTGTCATCATCGACGCCGTCCGCTGCGCCAAGCTCGCCCTCGACCGCGGCGTCGGCGGGCCGCTCCTCGGGCCGTCGGCCTACTTCATGAAGTCCCCGCCGGTGCAGTACCACGACGACGTGGCCCAGTCCATGGTGGAGTCCTTCGCCGCCGGCGAGGCGTCCGACGAGCCCTGGCCGGCGGACTGAGCGACCCGTTCCTCAGCGGCGGGCGGCCCACCACTCGTCGAGCCGCCGGCCCGCCTCCTCGGGGCCGAGGGGGCCCTCGTCGAGGCGCAGCTCCAGGAGGAACCCCAGGGCCTCGCCGACCACCCGGCCCGGGGGGACCCCCAGTCGCTGCATGACCTCGTTCCCGTCGAGGTCCGGGCGGATGGCGTCGAGCGACTCCTGGCGCCGGAGCTCCTCGATGCGCCGCTCCAGCTCGTCCATGCGGCGGCCGAGGGCCCGTGCCTTGGCCTCGTTGCGGGTGGTGCAGTCGCAGCGCGTCAGCTCGTTCAGCCGCTCGAGCAGCGGGCCGGCGTCGCGCACGTAGCGGCGAATGGCCCGGTCGGTCCACCCCAGACGGTAGGTGTGGAACCGCAGGTGGAGCTCGACCAGGGTCACCACCGTCTCGATCTCGTCGCCCGGGTAGTGCAGGGCCTCCATGCGCTGGCGGGTCATGCGGGCCCCCACCACCTCGTGGTGGTGGAAGCTCACCCCGCCCCGGTCAAACGAGCGGGTCTTGGGCTTGCCCACGTCGTGGAAGAGCGCCGCCAGGCGCAGCAGCCGGTCGGGGTGGGCCGCCCCGGCCGAGGTCTTGTCCACCACGGCGAGGGTGTGGGCCAGCACGTCCTTGTGGCGGTGGATCGGGTCCTGCTCGAGGGCCATGGCCGGCAGCTCGGGCAGGAACTCCCGGGCCAGGCCGGTCTCCACCACGAACCACAGAGCCGCCGAGGGCCGGGGCAACACGACGATCTTGTCCAGCTCGTCGCGGATCCGCTCGGCCGAGACGATGGCCAGGCGGCCGTGGCCGGCGCGCACCGCGTCGATGAGCGCCTCGTCGGGCCGCAGCTCGAAGCGGGCGGCGAAGCGGGCCGCCCGCAGCATGCGCAGCGGGTCGTCGCCGAAGGAGACCTCGGGGTCGAGCGGCGTGCGCAGCCTCCCGGCCGCCAGGTCGCCCAGCCCGTCGAAGGGGTCCACCAGCGCCATCTCCGGCAGCTTCAGGGCGAGTGCGTTCACGGTGAAGTCGCGCCGGGAGAGGTCGGCTTCGATGTCGTCGCCGAAGGAGACCTCGGGCTTGCGCGAGTCGGGGCGGTAGACCTCGGCCCGGTGGGTGGTGATCTCGTAGATCCGCCCCGCGTGCCGGCAGCCGATCGTGCCGAACCGCTTCCCCTGCGTCCACACGGCGTCGGCCCAGCCGCCCACGATCCGCTCGATCTCCTCGGGGCGCGCGTCGGTGGTGAGGTCGTAATCGGGCGGGGGGAGGCCCGCCACCGCCTCCCTGCTGTCGTCGTCCCCGCCCGCCACACGGGCGCCGGCGACGGGCGGGGCCTGGGCCACCAGGGCGTCGCGCACCGAGCCGCCCACCAGATAGAGGGTCCGACCGGACGCCGCGAACCGCCCGGCCAGGTCGGTGGTGGCCTCGACCAGCGGTCGGAACCGCTCGGGCACAGGGGCTTTTCGCACCGGGCCACGGTAGTTCCGCCGCTACACGGGGCCGGACCCGGCCCCCGACGTGCAGCCGCGGAGCGACCGCCGCCGGTTAGCGTTGCCCGGTGTCGTTGAGTTGCGCTCGGTCCACCGGGCCGGCGGTGCTCGGCCTGCTCGCCGCGATCCTCCTGCCGGTCCTCGGCTTCGGAGTGACGCGGGCCGGCGCGCTGCCCACCGCGTCGTCCGGGGACCCGGCCCCGCTGGCCCTGGCCGGGCAGTCGCCCTGGGTCACCCCCACACCGCCCGGCTCGCCCCGGACCTTCACCCTGGACCTCAAGCCCGCCGGCGCCACCCCCGCCTCCGATGAGGTGGTGGCCACCCTCTACACAGTGCTGAAGACCCGCTCGGCGTTCGAGCAGACGCTCAAGGCCGCACCGGCCGGGACAGCCCTCGACCACACCCACCCCGTCGCCCTTTCCGCCATGCCGGTGTCCGGCGGGGACCGGTCGCTCGCCGTCTCGGTGCTGCCGGACCCCACAGCCTCCCCGGCCCCGGCCGCCGGGACGCCCACGCTCGACCTGCACTGCGAGGGCACAGGGACCTGCACAGGGGTGTACCCGGTCGTCGTCACCCTCCTCCGGCCGCTCGGCGGCGGCCGCACGGCGGCGGTGCCCCACTCGACCTTCACCACCTACCTCACCTACTCCGCCGTGAAGAGCGCCACCCCGCTCGGCTTCACCTGGGTGGCCCCGGTCGCCGCGCCGGTCTCGGTCACCCCGGGCCAAGGCGGCGACGCCCCCTCGGTGGACCCGCTGCCGTCGGCCGCCGCCGCGGCCCTGGAGGGGTTGGCGGCGACACTGGCGGCCCGGCCGACGGTGCCGGTCACCCTCGACACCTCGCCGCAGACGCTCCAGGCCCTGGCGGCGGACGGCCCGAGGGGGGCCCAGGCCGTCAGCCGTCTGGCCGCTATGTCGACCGCCGACCCCACGACCCGCCAGTTCCTCCCCGAGACGTACGTCCCCGTGGACCTCGGGGCGCTCGGCGGCGCGGGCGAGGGGGAGGAGATCACCGCCCAGAGCGACCTCGGCACCTCGGTGCTGCGGTCGCTCGGCGTGACCACCGCGGCGCACTCGTCGACCTGGGTCGCCACCGCCACAGTGGGCACGGCCCTGCGGCCGGCCATGTCGCGGATCGGCGACGACCGCCTGGTCCTCCCCGACGCCGACCTGGCACCGCCCCGGTCCGTCGAAGGCACCTGGGCCTCGGCCTTCGCCCTGCCGCTCGGCCGTGGCGCCCCGGTCGAAGCGGCGCCGTCGGACGGTGAGCTCGCCCAGCACTTCGATGCCGACCCGTCGGACCCCGCCCTCGAGGCCAACCAGCTCCTGGCCGACCTGGCCATGATCCACTTCGAGGCGCCCAACACAGCCACTCCGCGTGCCGTGGTGGCCGTGCCCCCGGCCGGGTGGGTGCCGAGCCGGACATTCGACGCCGAGCTCCTCGCCGGCCTGGCCACAGACCCGGTCGTCCGGGCGACCACGCTGAGCGCCTACTTCTCCTCCTTCCCCGCCGTAACCGGGGCGTCGTCGCCGTCGCGCCGCCTGGCGGCCGGCGGCGCCGGGCCGGTGCTCCCGGCGTCCCTGGCCCACCGCCTCACGACCTCCCGCCTGCGCCTCACCGCCTTCGACGCCGCGGTGACCGGGGCGCCGCGAGTGAAGACCCAGCTCGACGAGCTGCTGCTCGACGCCGAGTCCTCGGACCTGTCGACCGCCGGCATGGCCGCCGGCGTGCGCTCGTTCGCCCAGGCGCTCGGGGCCCAGCTCTCCCAGGTGCAGCTGGCCACCCAGCGGACGGTCACCCTCACGGCCCGCACCGGCCTCATACCGGTGACCATCCTATCCTCGGCCGGCTTCACGGTGGTGGGGACACTGGTGCTCAGCGGCGGACGGTTCGTCTTCCCCCGGGGCAACACCCGCCGTCTCACCCTCGACCACCCGACCAACCCCACCCGGATCGACATCGAGGCGCGGACCTCGGGTGACC
>JBKQNY010000210.1:0-4365 GCA_052145775.1 Acidimicrobiales bacterium | reverse complement strand
ACCGGCAGGTAGCCCATGTCACGCAGGCGCCCGACCACCGCCGGCAGGCTCTCGCCCTCGAGCTGGCCCTGGATCAGGTTGCCCGTCTGGTCACGGACCTTGTAGTCGAAGGTGGTCGTCATCTCAGCGGGCGCCCACGTCGATCACGACAACGGGGGCCGTGTTCCCCTCGCTGCGCACCGTCCCACGCCTTCCCGGGGTCATCACTAGTGCCCGTGCAGGTGGTTCCGGAAGTCGTCTTCGCTCCGGCACCGGTCAAGGGCCACGCCCTGGGTGACCAGCTTCCGGCGCACCAGTGAGGCCAGGCTCTGGTCCATGGTCTGCATGCCGAACTGGGCACCGGTCTGCATCAGCGAGTAGATCTGGTGGGTCTTGGCCGCCCGGATCAGGTTCTGGATGGCCGAGGTGCACACGAGCACCTCCGCCGCGACACATCGCCCACTTCCGTCCGCCGTGGGGACCAGCTGCTGGGTCACCACGCCCTGGAGGGACGAGCCGAGCTGGATCCGGATTTGGTCCTGCTGGTTCGGCGGGAAGACGTCGATGATCCGGTCGATGGTGGACGGGGCGTCCTGGGTGTGGAGGGTGGCGAAGACCAGGTGGCCGGTCTCGGCGGCCGTGAGCGCCGTCGAGATCGTCTCGAGGTCCCGGAGCTCGCCCACCAAGATGACGTCGGGGTCCTGCCGGAGGACCCGACGGAGCGCCTCGGCAAAGGAGAACGTGTCCGCACCGACCTCGCGCTGGCTGATCACCGAGCGCTTGTGGGAGTGGACGAACTCGATCGGGTCCTCCACGGTCACGATGTGCAGCGGCTTGGTCTGGTTGATGATGTCGACCAGCGAGGCCAGAGAGGTCGACTTGCCCGAACCGGTGGGTCCGGTTACCAGCACCAGGCCCCGTCTGAGCTCGGCGAAGGCCCGGACGGTGTCGGGGAGACCCAGGGTGTGGAACTCGGGGATCTCATGGGGGATCGGTCGCAGCGCCACGGCGATCGAACCGCGCTCGAAACACACGTTCACTCGGAACCGACCTACGCCGGCGATGGTGTGTGAGGTGTCGAGCTCGTGGTCCGCCTCGAACCGCTCCCGCTGGATCTGCGGGAGGATGCCGAAGATCAGGTCCCGCAGCGTGTTGTTGTCGAGCGGCGGGACTTCCTCCATCGGACGCAGCGCTCCGTGCAGCCGAAGCGTCGGCGGCATGCTGGTCGACAGGTGGAGGTCTGAGGCGCCGACACCAACCGCGTAGCGCAGGAGCTCGTCCACGTGCAGGGGCATCTCGTCCGACTCGTGCATGGTGATGCCGACCGAGCCGTTGGAGCCGTTCGACCCGTGGGAGCCGTTCGACCCGTGGGAGCCCTGAGGGGTTCCCGAGCCGTTGGTTGTCGTGCCATCGGGCGTGGGCGACGGCGGCACCGCATCGTCGACCGCGTGCGCTGGTGACGACGGGGCCGGCGACTCGAGGGTGTCTCTTGTCCCGGGAGCGCCCTGGGGCGGTGCGGCGTGGCTGCCGTTTGGCGCGCTCAGCCTGCGCTGGATGAAGAGCGGATCACCCAGCACCGGGACGATCTCGTAGCCGATGAGCTCGCTCAGGGCGCGCACGTCGGTGGGGTCGGGGGGCTCGGAGAAGGCCACCACGACCTGCTGCCCGACGAGTTGCAGGGGCAGTGCTTGGAAGTCCCGTCCATGGGGTGCCGGGATGAGGTCGGTCAGGGACGCTGTCGGCTCGTTGGTGTCGAGGTCGACCTTCGGAAGGCGGGAGAGCTGGGCCAGGATCGAGACCACCACCGGGGCCGGCACCAACTGGCGGTTGATGATGATCGGACCGACCTGCGAACCGGTCTGCGTCGCCTCACTCAGCAGCGGGACGAGATCCTCCTCGCCGGCGTACCCGGCGGTCACGAGCGCCCGGACCAGCTGGCGCGACCACTCCGACCTGGCGGCAGCCGAGAGCGGACTCATCGGGCGACGTCCCGCACGCGGACGGCGATGGGGTGGCCCGAAGCCGTGGCGCGACCAGAGATGCCCGTAGCCGGGCCGACGTCGCATCCCCGACGCTCTGCGGGGCCGACAAGCTCCCAAGAGCTCTGGTTCTGCATGTGGCGCATTCCCCCTGCTCGTGGTGAGCAGCCCGACAACGCCGACCGTGTAGCAAGCCCATCTCGCTTGGTGTCCGATTCGGCGGTCCGGCTGACTCGGTGAGTCCCGTGACTTTGCGTCCCCCCCTTGCGGAGGGTTTGCCCTTGTCGTCGGAGCCAACCTTTGGCTACCGATCGGGTGTCACGATACCAGCGGGCCGCGGCGGTTGCAACGGTCTCTTTTGCCGAGTGACAAATGCGGTTCTCCCAGTTCGCGAGGGAGAACCCGGCCTCTGGTACTCGGCTGCCCCTCGATGAAGCGACGTCACGGAAGGGCCGGAGTTCGGGTTCCCGAACGCCCGCTTGACCGTTGGCAACTCGCATAAGGGGGCCCTGGTCAATCCCGAGACCACCGGGACCGGGAGCCGGTAGCCAGAGGCTCAGAACAGCCCGATGTGGTTGTGGCCGAAGGGTAACGGGGGCCGCGAGACGATCAGCGTCGCCAGCAGCCGGCTGCCGGGGGAACCGAGCTCGACGACGGCGAGGGTGCCGTGGAGGCGGCCGATGGGCTTGTCCACTCGTGAAGCCGTGAAGAAACCGGAGAACGCCACCAGGCAGACCTTTGCCGGTCGCGGCCCCGGGGCGGCGCGGGCCGCGTCGTAGAGACGGGTCTCGAAGCGGCGGAGCGTGCCGACGCTCACCAGGCTCACCCCTTTGAGGGTCCCTGCCCCGTGGACGGCGGACACGGCCTTCGGCAGTGCCTCGTAGCAGCTGCTGCTCCCCGTCCCCAGCTCGCTGCGACCCGCCGTGCAACCCCCCGCCAGCGTCCCGCCCAGCGCGAGTGCGGCCACCATCGCCCCTGCCGCCACCATGTGCCGCAGTCGACCGTGTGCTCCAGTGCCCTTCATGTCCCCACCTCCACGCTGCCCCGGCCCGTCACGGGCCTCTCGGAGCCGATCTCGGTGTGCTCCCTCCCGCCTGGCTCACCGCCCGCTGCCGCGGAGGGGCCGTCGGGCTCCTCGTCTGCCAGGGACAACTCGGTGGCCGCGGCCTCCTCCACCGCTGGGTCCGCCGGCGCGGCCATCGCGTAACGCGGCCAGCGCCCCCGACGCACTCCCAGCGCCCCCCAGGCCCAGGCCGACCAACCGAAGACGAGGACGCCCCAGAAGCTGATGAGGCGGTACACCAGCACCGCGTCGACCGTGCTGGCGTGCGCCCCCCCGAAGTAGGCCAGGGCGATGGTGATGCTGCCCTCCACCGCGCCAAGCCCTCCGGGGGTGATCGGCAGGTTGGCCGCCAGCTGCCCTGCTCCGTAGGCGAGGAGAAGCCCTTTCCACGGGATGCCCGCACCCACCATGAGGAACGAGAAGGCGAAGCACGAGCAGTCGAACAGCCAGTTGGCCATCCCCCACCCGAGAACAGCCACGATCTGTCGGCGGTGGAGGCGGACCACCGTCACTCGCCTGACGACCCGCTCGATGTGTTCCTGAAGGTCGCCACTTGGGCGCCCGAGCACCCGCTGGGAGACCCGAAGCGCCCACTGCACCGCGACGGCCAGCGGCCGCTCGTAGACGAAGAGGATGCCCGCGGCCAGCCCGACCGACAGCACCCCCGCCACCACCGGGACCAGGTCCAGACTGGCACCCAGCCCGGTGGCGAGCACCAGTCCGAGGGCCGCAACCAGGGCCAGGGTGAGCCCGGCCGCCACCGCGCTGCCCACCATGGCCCAGGCCGCCAGCGGGTCGTCGGCACCCAGCCGGCGGTACCAGCGGAAGCCGTAGACCGCGGCAATGGCCCCGCCGCCGGGGAGCGAGTTGGTGATGGCCTGCGAGGCAAAGGTGATCCCAATCAGGGGCCCGGGAGGCGCCACCAGCCCGCCCGCTCCCAGCAGGCGGAACTGGACGCCGGCGAAGGCCACCAGGGACGCCCCCTCGACCAGGACCGCCGGCACCAGCCAGATCCAGCGGAGGTGATCGAGCACGTTGCCGAAGCCCGACAGCTCGCTCCCGTGGCTGCTGAGCGCCTCTGCGGCGAGCACCAGGAGGCCGACGCCGATGAACCACCGCAGTACCGGCCACCACCGCCGCAGCAGTTTCAACGAGCGGCGCCAGGTCCCCGGGGGCGGTGGTGGATCAAGAGCCACGGCGCTGCTGCTCGTCCCCGCGTCCCCCGCCGCCGGGTTAGTGGACGAGCTTGATGTAGTCGAACATGGGGAGGTAGAGGCTGATGATGATGGTGCCGACCACCACGCCCATGGTCACCACGAGCAACGGCTCGAGGATTGAGGTCAG
>JBKQNY010000209.1:0-40171 GCA_052145775.1 Acidimicrobiales bacterium | reverse complement strand
CCTCGACGAGATCGCCGCCCTGCTCAACGAGCGCCCGCGCAAGACCCTCGAGTGGGATACTCCAGCGGAGCGATTTAGCGAGCTTGTCGCGTCCATCGCTTGAATCCGCCGGTACTGACCACGTCGTCCACGAAGCCGATACGCACCCCGGTGTCGACCATCTGCTTGCAGACGTGCCAGTCGCCGGGCTCATTGACCACCCACGCGTTGGGATCCGATTCGAAGAACCGCAATGTGGCGTGATAGATCGGTCCACCGAAGTTGCACTGTCCCTCTATCGGAGGTGGTGGAGGTCGGCGGCCACGCCCCCTCCGCCTCCCAGCGACCGACCCGCCGTGGTGGTTGCCCTGGCAGCGGCGGCCCAGGGCAGCTCCTCAGCGGGCCGCGGCCACCGACGCGTCCTCCGGGAGGCTCACCGCCTTCGAGCTCTGGGATCGGCTCGAAGGCACGTTCCGGCCAGGGGCTCGGACCGCCCGGCCGACGCACGCGCTCAGGAGGGATGCGCCGCCTGCACCGACTGGACCAGCCCGTCGAGGATGTCGCGTTCGGAGACCAGGCAGTCCCCCAGCCCGAGCGTCGCCATCACCAAGTCCAAGATGAGGACCCCGGCCACGATGACGTCGCGGCGGCCGGGGTCCATGCCCGCCCGTTCGCCCCTCGCCGCCGAGGTCTCCGAGGCCAGGACCTCGAGCCAGCGCCCCACCGCGGCCCGGGTGAGGACGAAGTGGTGGATCCGCTCCGCGTCGTAGGTTTCCAGGCCCATCTCCAGCGAGGCCAGCGTCGACACCGTCCCGGCCAGGCCGATGAGGCGGCTCTCGGTGGGTAGGCGGCCGAGGCGGGGGAGCCGCTCGAGTGCCGCGCCCAACCCGGCCCGCACGGCTGAGGCGGCGGCTTCCATCTCGCCCGCGGTCGGCGGGTCGTGGGCGAGGTGGCGCTCGGTCAGGCGCACGCAGCCCATGTCAACCGAGACGGCCTCGACGCGCCCGCCGCGGCCGACCACCAGCTCGGTCGAGCCGCCCCCGATATCGACCACCACGTCCTCGCCGCGGACGGGCGGGAGGTCAGCGGTGGCGCCCGAGAAGGCCATCCGGCCCTCCTCCTCCCCCGAGAGGAGCTCCGCGGGCACGCCCAGGACGCCCGCCGCCGCCTCGAGGAACACGGCCCCGTTGACCGCGTCTCGCACCGCCGAGGTGGCGGCCATCCGGGCCGCGCCTACGCCGAGCCGGTCCATCGCCGAGCGGAACTCGGCCAGGACCGAGAGCGTCCGGGCCACCGCGTCGGGGTCGAGCTTGCCGGTGGCGTCCACCCCCTGGCCTAGCCGCGTGATCCGCATCCGCCGGTCGAGGGTGCGACCGTCGCCGCCGGCCACCAGGAGCCGGGTGGAGTTGGTGCCGCAGTCGACGGCGGCCACGGGTCCGCGGGGCTCCTCCGGCATGCAACCGATCTACCACACCCTCTGCGCTCCGGCACTCAGTGGGCGGGGGGTGCCTCCCCTCCGGCGCCGCTCGGGGGCCGGTCGAGCCCGAGGTGCGCCGCCACCCACTCCCCCACCGGGTCGTCCCCGCCCGCCAGCCACCAGGCCAGGTGGGCGTGGAGGCACTTCACCCCCCGGCGGGTCCCCCCGACCCCGCCCGACGGACGCGGGCCGCAGTGGTTCGGGGCCAGCAGGTCGTCGCGGGCCGCGGCGTAGCGCGCATGGGCGGCGGAGAGCGCCGCCGGGTCGACCTCGGCCTCGGCCCGGCGGACCCCGCCATCTGCCTCCAGCCGACTGACGGCCTCGCGCAGCTCGGGGTCGACCAGCCAGAAGGCGGTGGGCATGGGCGTCCCGTCGTCGAGCAGCGGGGCGTTGGCGATGACCGACGGGGTGCCGTCGGGCCGACGGACCACCACCTCGAAACGCCCGGCCGGCTCCCGGCCCAGCAGGGCGGCCACCACCTCGGCTGTCGGCCCGGGGGGCCCGGAGCCCGAGTCGGCGTCACCGGCCCGCGGCCGGCTCAACGCCAGAATTCGAGCGTGTCGAGGATGCGCCCGAGCACGCCGGGCGAGCCGCCGGTGGCCGGCGACGACGCGCCGGCGGCCGTCCCCCCCGCGTGGCGCGCCGCGCCGGAGGTGGAGCTGCCCACCGATCCGGCCGGGAGCTCGGAGGCCCCCGACGGCGTCACCGGGGGCTGCTGGCCCGGGTCGCCGGCGTCGGTCCCGCCCGACGCCGAAGGCGCGGGGAGGACCTCGTAGACCTGCTGGCCCGGGTCGACCAGCTGGTATTGCTGGCGGGCGATGCGGGCCACCTCGGCCGGGCTCTCGAGCCTCCGGGCCTCCTGGCGGAGCGCGTCGTTCTGGCGCTGCAGCGCGTCGAGCTGGCCGGTCGACGAGGAGAGCTGCTGGTGCTGGTGGTAGAGGGCGTCGGCGGGGAACCAGGCGGCGACCACCACGGCGGCGACCACGGCCGCGGCGACCACCAGCAGGCGGGACCGGCGGTCCCCGGAGGACCGGCGGTGCGCGGCTCTGGGCCGGGAGCGCCCGGAACCCGCGGCGCGTCGGCGCTCAGCCATCGCCGCGCCGCGCCGCCAGCACCTCTTGGCCCCCGAAGGCGGCCGAACCGCCCAGGTCCTCCTCGATCCGCAGCAGCTGGTTGTACTTGGCCACCCGGTCCGACCGGCAGGGGGCGCCGCTCTTCATCTGCCCGGCGTTCACCGCCACCGCCAGATCGGCGACCGTGGTGTCCTCGGTCTCCCCGGAGCGGTGGGAGATGACACACGTGTAAGAGGAGCGGGTGGCCAACTCGATGGCGTCGAGGGTCTCGGTCACCGTGCCGATCTGGTTCAGCTTCACCAGCACGGAGTTGGCCACCTGGGCACGCACGCCTCGCTCAATGAGCTCGATGTTGGTCACGAAGATGTCGTCGCCCACCAGCTGCACCCGGTGGCCCAGCGCCTCGGTCAGCGCCGCCCAGCCGTCCCAGTCGTCCTCAGCCATCCCGTCTTCGATGGAAACGATCGGGTAGCGGTCGACGAGGTCGGACCAGTAGTCGACCATCTCCGCCGGGGAGAGCGTGCGCCCCTCGCCGGCCAGCTCGTAGGAGCCGTCCCTCCACAGCTCGCTGGTCGCCGGGTCGAGGGCGATGGCGATCTCGTCGCCGGGGACGCGCCCCGCGGCCTCGATCGCCTCCACCAAGAGCCGCACGGCGTCCTCGTTGTGGGCGAGGTCGGGGGCGAACCCGCCCTCGTCGCCCACCCCGGTGGAGAGGTTGCGGCCGGCCAGGATCTGCCGCAGGGTGTGGTAGGTCTCGGCGCCCCAGCGCAGCGCCTCGGCGTAGGAGGCGGCGCCGACCGGCATGAGCATGTACTCCTGGAAGTCGACGTTGTTGGTGGCATGGGCCCCGCCGTTCACCACGTTGAATTGGGGCACGGGCAGCACGTGGGCGTTGGCCCCGCCCAGCGAGCGGTAGAGGGGGACGTCCAGCTCGGACGCCGCCGCCTTGGCCACGGCCATCGACGTGGCCACCACGGCATTGGCCCCCAGCCGGCCCTTGTCGGGGGTGCCGTCGAGATCGACCATGGCGAGGTCGACGGCCCGCTGGTCCAGCGCGTCCAGGCCGCAGATGCCCTCGGCCAGCTCCCCGTTCACGTTGGCCACCGCCTGCAGGACGCCCCGGCCTCCGTAGCGGGGGCCGCCGTCACGAAGCTCGACCGCCTCTGCGGCGCCGGTGGAGGCGCCCGAAGGGGCGATGGCCCGGCCCCGGGCCCCCGAGTCGAGCACGACCTCGGCCTCGACGGTAGGGTTGCCCCGCGAGTCGAGGACTTCCCGGCCGACGACGAACTCGATGGCGCTCACGCATCAACTCCCTTGGCGTCTCCCCTGGCGAGACGCTGGCTAGTCAGGCTACTCGGCCCCCGGCAGAGCGGGAGGGAGGGGCCGGCCGCCCGGACGGGCGTTCACGCAGTGTGGATGGACGGGACCAGACGGATCCACAGCACAAGGAGGAACGCCGCCGATGCGGCCACCGTCCACAAGAGCGGGCGGACCGTGCGGAACCGGGTCACCACGAACGCCGCCGCGGCCAGCACCAGGAGCGGCAGCGTGCACAGGGTGTAGCGGGGGAGCATGTCCTCCCACTGCTCGCCGACCTGCACGTACCAGATGAGCGCGATGTTCAAGAACCACGGTGCCACCAGCATCCAGTAGCCCCCGGTCACCAGGCGGCGGCCGAGGGCGAGGGCGAGCACGGCGACCACCGGGATGACCAGCACCTCGAAGACGGTGGCCACGTAGTTGAGGAGGCTGTGGCCGATGAGGGCGCCCCCCCACTCCTGGGGCAGGAGGGGCTGGAAGAGGTTCTGCGCGGTCAGCCCGGGGAGTGTGCCGAAGGCGTAGTGGAGGTGGTGGGGGTTGACGGTGGGCTGCTGCTCGACCTTGGCCAGGCTGGCCGCGGTGAGGGCGTGGTACTTCGCCTCGTCGAAGGCGAGCCACGGGACCAGCACCACCACGGCCAGGCCGGCGCCGGCCGCGGCCCACAGGGCGCCTGCCCGGTCCCGGTGGACCCACACGGCGTAGACCAGCACCGCCCCGAAGAGCGGGACGAGGACGGCCAGGTAGAGGTCGGTCAGCAGGCAGCAGCCCACCAGCAGGCCGCAAACCGGCAGCCGCCGCACCGACCGCCCCTCCCAGGTGATCCACATCTCGGTCACGGCCAGGATGCCGAGCGGCACGGCCAGGGCCAGGTTCGAGATGATCACCATGCGGGCCACGAAGCCCGGCATGAAGAAGACGAGCATGCCGGCGGCCAGCCCGCACAGCCACCGGGCCCGCAGCACGCGTCGGCACAGGCGGGCGAAGAGGCCGACGGCGGCCAGCAGCAGCAGCAGGCCGAAGAACCTGAGCAGGATGGCCTTGGTGTGGTAGTTCCCGCTCAGGTCGAAGACCGGCACCGCCGCGTAGTAGTAGAGCGGCGGCTGGAAGGCCTCGTAGGAGAGGCCGGCCAGGCCGTCGGTTCGGCGGTCGATCGTGGTGTGGCGCGGGTAGACGCCCTGGCCGATCGCCACCGCCTCCTCGTTGGCGAGCGTCTTGCCCAGCACCGGGTAGGAGCCGTGCTCGGCGATATAGGCGATGTTGCCGAAGTGGGCACCCTCGTCCACCGGGGACCACAGCGGGACGCGCAGCGCGGTGATGGCGCCGAACACCACGACGGCCACGACTTGGGCGAGCACGATGGCGGCGGCCAGCTGGGCGGTGCGCCGGGTGAGGGGCTCGTCCCGCCACGACGGCGGCCCGTCGGGCCCCGCGCCGGCGGGTCTCCCGTCGACCGACGGCGTCGCACCGTCGACGGCGGGGGACCCCACCTCCGCCTCGGCGTCGACCTCAGCCACCTGCCGCCCCTCGCCGGTCGCCTCGGACGCGGACCGCTCGGGCAACTCTACGGTCACCCGCCCACCACCTCTACCGCTCGCCTTCGGCCCGGCGGACCTCGTCTTTGAACCGCAGGGCGGCCGCCCGGGCCGCGTCCTCGGGGTCCACCCCGAGCCGGCGTCCCATGTCGGCCAGGAGGAAGAGGAGGTCGCCCAGGCGTCGGGCGAGGTCGTGGTCCCCTGACCCCTCGGCCACCGGACCGGGGTCGGGCAGGCCGGCCAGGGCGGCGGCGGCCGCCGCCCGCTCCTCGTCGAAGCCCGGGAGCTCGAGGCCGTCCACCGACCGGGCCTTCCCGGCCAGCTTGGCCGCCAGAGCCAGGGCCGGCAGCGAGGCCGGGATGCCGTCGGTGACACTCTGGCGGCCCTTCTCGACCTTCTTGATCTCCTCCCAGTTGGCCACCACCGTGCCGGGGTCCTCGGCCACCACGTCACCGAAGACATGCGGGTGGCGGGCCACCAGCTTGTCGTGCACGCCGCGGGCCACCTCGGCCAGGTCGAACCGCCCCTCCTCGGCCGCCAGGCGGGAATGGAAGAAGACCTGGAACAGCAGGTCGCCCAGCTCCTCTTCGAGGTGTTCGACCGCCTCGACCTCGACGCCGTCGCCGGCCTCGGCCCGGGTCAACTCGTCGACGGCGTCAATCACCTCGTAGGCCTCCTCCAGGAGGTGGCGGGTGAGCGAGGCGTGGGTCTGCTCGCGGTCCCACGGGCAGTCCTGGCGCAGGCGACGGACGAGGCCGTCGAGGGCCGCCATCTCCCCGGCCACCGGTGACGACAGGCGCGGCACCCACACCGAGGTGAGGTGGTCGGGTTCGAGGGCCTGGTCGAGCTCGTCCCAGCCGACAGTCACCACCCGCTCGTCGAAGAGGCCCAGGTGGTGCAGCAGCGTGGCCGTGAGCGGGCCGGGAAGGAGGTCGGTGTCCACGGAGAGCTTCACCTCGGAGAGCACGGCGGCCGACCAGCACTGGGCGACGAGCAACGGCCCGCGCTCGCCGGCCGCCTCCACGGCGAACCGGGTCCCGTCGACCAGGCGCACCCCGGCGGACAGCGGGTCGACCCCCAGCCGATCCCAGGCGAGATCCAAGAAGGAGAGGGCGGGGACGACGGTGACCTCGGCCCGGGGGTCGGCCCGCAGCAGCTCCACCGTGCGCTCGGCCACCAGAGGCGACCCGGGCACGGCGTAAACGACGGGGCCCGCGGTCCGGGTGGCCGCGGCGATCAGGTCGTCGACAATGTGTCGGTAGACGTCCTCGAAGGTGGCCGACTCCTCGTAGTGGTGGTCGAAGGATGCGACCTCGTCGGCGAGGTCGGCCGCGGCCGGGTGGTGCCGAGTGCGCACGAAGGCGGCGGACGCCTGGCGCAGCGCGCCCTCGACGGCGTCGGGACGGAGCTCGGGGCCGGCCGGGCCCAGCCCGACGACGGTGATCCTGGCCCGGGCGGGTGCGCCGGCGCCCTGCGCGCTGGTCCCGGCCACCGCCTTTAGCCCGCGGCTGTGGCGGAGGCGCCCGTCGACCTCGAGGCCCCCGCCGCCGACTGGGCCTGCTGGGCAGGCGGGAGGTTGGCCCACGGGTCCGGGACGAAGGATGTGGCGGGGCTGGCCGGGGCGGCCAGGTCCACCGTCGCCGGCCGGACCAGGCCGTAGCGGGGGTCGGCGGTCACGTCCGCGCGGGCCCCGGCGACCTTGAGGACGGCCTGGGTGCGGGCCGACCCGGCGTCGAGCAGCACCTGGGCGACCGTTGTGCGGGCCCGGGCGAAGGGCGTGGCCTTGCGGGCGGTGACGAAGAGCAGCGCGTACTTGGCCCCTGTCCCCTCCGACACCGGCTGGGAGAGCGAGCCGACCGCCAGCTTGACCACTGTGGCCGGGAGCGAGGTGATGGCGATCTCGGGTCCGCAGCCGATCTGGGTGACCGTGCCGGTGTTGGCGATCGGCGTGCCGCCCTCGATCTGCGACCGGGCCGTGCCGGCGGCGTCCTTGGAGCCGTAGCCGACGTAGCTGATGCACTCGGTGTCGAACTCGGCCGAGTGGAGCCGGTAGTAGCGCTCGAGCGACGCCGTCGACAGCGAGAAGCCGGCCAGGTGCACGGAGAGGAGGTCCTGGGACGCCTGGAACTGGACCTGCTCGTTCACGAACGACGGGGGCAGCGATCCCAACAGCCCGGTGGCGGTCACGCCGCAGCTGGCGCCGGACTCGCTCTGGAACTGGCCGAGCACCGCTGTGATCTGGCGGGTGAGGGAGATCTTGCCGAAGGCCAGGTCGGCCTGGGTGACCGGCACGTGCCGGGCGGCGAGTAGCTGGGAGACCAGGACCTCGTCGGACATCTGGCTCAGCCAGAAGCGGACGAAGCTGTTGTTGTAAGTGGGTGGCGAGCCGGTCCCGGTGACCTTCCCGGCCCCGGTGACCGGGAACAGGTCCGAGGCGTTCTGGCCGGCCAGCTCCAGCTGGGCCTGGAGGTAGCACTGGTAGGCGGGGCTGCCGGAGATGGCGTCGAGGTCGTCGTTGAGCGACTGGCGGCTGATGGTCGTCCCGTTCACGCTGGCGGCGTTGGAGGGGACGAAGTAGGCGGCTACGCCCACGACGGCGGCCACCAGCACGAGGAGGGCGACGAGGAGCTTCATGCGCCGCGCATGCTATCGGCTGGCCCCGCGGCGCCCCGATCGGCCGGGTCGGCTCCCGCGGCCGGGGGCACCAGGTCGGCCAGAAGCGAGCGGAGGTAGTCGGCCGGCCGCTCCCTGTCGGGAAGGTCCACCACCAGCTGACCGAGCTCCTCGCGCAGGGTGGACCCTGGGGCCAGGCGGCGCAACCGGACCTGGGCGCTGGCCGGGAGGGCGAGCGGCGAGATCCGGGCCTGGGGACGCCGCGCCCCACCCACGCGGGCCGGGACCACGGTGATGTCGGTGACCCCGGTGCGCAGGCACTCCACCCGCAGCCGGGTGAGGGACAGCAGCCCCTCGGCAGCCGGCGGCGGCGGTCCGAACCGGTCAGCCCACTCGTCGGCCACGTCGTCCACCTCCTCAGGGGAGGTGGCCGCGGCAAGCCGGCGGTAGGCCTCGAGGCGGGCGTCCTCGGCCGTCACGTAGGCGGCCGGCAGGTGGGCGTCGCCGGGCACATCGAGCGAGACCGTCGGCGGGGCCGGGCGGGCTTCGCCGCGGGCCTCGGCCACCGCCTCGGCCACCAGCTGGACGTAGAGGTCGTAGCCGACGGCGGCGATGTGGCCCGACTGGTCGGCGCCGAGCAAGTTGCCCGCCCCGCGGATCTCGAGGTCGCGCATGGCGATCTTGAACCCCGAGCCGAGCTCGGTGTGCTCGCCGATCGTGCGCAGCCGCTCGTAGGCCTGCTCGGTGAGGACCCGGTCCGCCGGGTGGAAGAGGTAGGCGTAGGCCCGCTGGTTGGCCCGGCCGACCCGGCCCCGCAGCTGGTGCAGCTGGCCCAGGCCGAGCAGGTCGGCCCGGTCGACGACCAGCGTGTTAACCGTCGGCATGTCGATGCCCGACTCGATGATCGTCGTGCAGACCAGCACGTCGTGGCGCCGCTCCCAGAAGTCGATGACGATCTGCTCGAGGCTGCCCTCGTCCATCTGCCCGTGGGCCACGGCCACCCGGGCCTCGGGCACCAGGGCCCGCAGCCTGCGGGCCACGGCGTCGATGTCGGCCACCCGGTTGTGCACGTAGAAGACCTGGCCCTCGCGCAGCAGCTCGCGGCGGAGCGCCTCGGAGACGGCCGCCTCGTCGGTCTCCCCCACGTAGGTGAGGATGGGGCGTCGATCGGCTGGCGGGGTGTTCACCATCGACAGGTCGCGGATGCCGGTGAGCGCCATCTCCAAGGTGCGCGGGATGGGGCTGGCCGTGAGGGTGAGCACGTCCACCCCCTCGGACATGCGCTTGACGGCCTCCTTGTGGGTGACCCCGAACCGCTGTTCCTCGTCGACCACCAGCAGGCCGAGGTCCTTGAACCGCACGTCGGTGGCGAGCAGGCGGTGGGTGCCCACCACCACGTCCACCGAGCCGTCGGCCAGGCCGTCGACGACCTTCTTGGCCTGGGCGGCCGAGAGGAACCGGCTGAGCATCTCGACCTTTATGGGGAACCCGGCGTAGCGGTCGGAGAAGGTGAGAAAGTGCTGGCTGGCCAGCAGGGTGGTTGGCACCAGCACGGCCGCCTGCTTGGAGTCCTGGACCGCCTTGAAGACGGCCCGCACCGCCACCTCGGTCTTGCCGAAGCCCACGTCCCCGCAGACGAGTCGGTCCATCGGGCGGGGCTGCTCCATGTCGGCCTTCACCTCGGCCACGGCCCTGGTCTGGTCGGCCGTCTCGACGTGGGGGAAGGCCGACTCCATCTCGCGCTGCCAGGGGGTGTCGGGGGCGAAGGCGTGGCCCTCCACCGCCAGCCGTTGGCGGTACAGGGCGACCAGCTCCTCGGCGATCTCGCCGGCCGCTGCCCGGGCCCGGGCCCGGGTGCGCTGCCACTCGGCGCCGCCCATCTTGCTGAGGGTGGGCGTCTCCCCCCCGCTGTAGGGGGTGACGGCCTCGATCTGGTCGACGGGCAGATAGAGGCGGTCGCTGCCGCGGTACTCGAGCAGCAGGTAGTCCCGGCTCGTGCCCCCGACCGTCCGGGTGGTCATCCCGGCGTAGCGGGCCACCCCGTGCTGTCGGTGGACCACGAAGCTCCCGGGCTCGAGGTCGTCGAAGAAGCCGTCGGTCGGGCGCGCCCGGGGCCGGGCCGTGCGATGCGGGGCGCGTCGTCCCGTGACGTCGGACTCGGCCAGCACCGCCACCCCGGCTTCGCGCAGGTCGAACCCGGCGCTGAGCGCGCTCACCACCACCCGTGCCCCCGGGGCCGGGTCGGCGAGGTCGACCACGGGCGCCAGGACGCCCGCTTCGGCCAGGACCCCCGACAGGCGCACCGCACCGCCGGCGGTGGCCGAGCAGAGGGTGACCGACCGGCCGGCTTCGACCAGCGACGTCACCTGCGCGCCGAGACGGGCGGGGTCGCCGGCCACCGGCTCGAACCCCCCGACGCCGACGACCGGGACCGAGGGCCCCTCGGCCACCGAGGTCAGCGAGAGCGTGGGTCCCCGCCACTGCGACAGCAGCCGGTCGAAGCGACAGTACAGGCGGGGGAACCGGTCGGCCGCGCCCTCGTCGGCGGGACCGGCGCCCCAGGTGGCGGCCAGCGCCTCGGCCAACGCGCCCTCCTCGTCGTGGAGCTCGACGGCTCGGTCGCGGATCCGCCTCGGCTCGACCAGCACCACCTGGGCCCCGCCGTCAAGGAGGTCGGTGACGAGCCGCTCGGCGGGCTCGAGCCACGGCAGCCACGACTCCATCCCGTCGAACTGCTCGCCGTCGGCCAGCCGCTGCCACTGGCCGCGCCCCCAGGGCTCGGCGTCGACCAGCTCCTGCGCCCTTGACCGGACCTGCGGCGAGGTGGGCAGCTCCCGGCAGCCGAAGACGGCCACCGAGGCCAGGTCGGCGACCGAGCGCTGGTCGCCCACGTCGAAGGCGGTGAGCCGCTCCACCTCGTCGTCCCACAGGTCGATGCGGACCGGTGCGTCGGCGGTCGAGGGGAAGACGTCGATGATCCCGCCGCGGACCGCCACCTCGCCGCGGTGCTCCACCTGGTGCTCCCGGCGGTAGCCGGCGGCCACCAGCCGCTCGAGGGTGGCCGTGGCGTCGAGCCGGCCCCCGGCCTCGACCACGAGCGGGCGGGCCGCGGCCTCCCAGGGGCCGAGCCGCTGCAGCAGGGCGCGCACCGGCGACACCACCACCGCCGGGCGCACGGCCCCCTCCTCTGCCCCGCCGAAGAGGTGCCAGAGCACCGAGAGCCGCTGCCCCATGGTGGAGAGCTCGGGGCTGACCCTCTCGAAGGGGAGGGTCTCCCAGGCCGGCAGGTGGGCCACCGTGCCCCCCGCCTCTGTGGGGTCGAGGAAGGCCGAGAGGTCCCCGGCCAGCCGCTCGGCGTCCGCCGCGGTGGCCGTGACCACCAGGAACGGACGGCTGTCGCTCAGCCTGGCCAGGCCGGCCAGCACGAAGGGCTGGGCGGCTCCGGCCACGGCGAGGGTGGCGTCCCCACGCCCCACGATGCCGGCGAGGGCAGGTTCGCGGCGGACGAGCGCGGGGAGGGCCCGAAGCGGTGCCGAGGGCCCGGGCGCCGGCACCGCACGCTCGCCGGTCACCGTCCGGTCCCCTTCAACCGCCACCGGCTCCGTTGTAGTGGTTCATGGCCTCGTCGACCCCGGCCGTGACGATCGCCTCCACCGCGTCGGCCGCCTCGGCCACGCAGACATCGAGCAGCGCGCGGTCCTGGCGCGACGGCCGGCGAAGGACGAAGTCTGCGCCAGGCTGGCGGCCGGGGGGCTTGCCGATCCCGATGCGCACCCGCACGAAGTCGGCCGAGTGCAGGTGGCGCTGGACCGACCGCAGCCCGTTGTGGCCGGCGATGCCCCCGCCCACCTTGATGCGGAGGCGGCCCGGCGGCAGGTCGAGCTCGTCGTGGACCAGGACGAGGCGCTCGAGTTCGTCGATGCCGAAGCGGCGCAGGAGCGGCCGGACGGCCTCCCCCGACTCGTTCATGTAGGTGTTGGGGACGGCCAGGGCCACTCTGGCGTCGCCGATGCGCACCTCCTCCAAGACGGCGGCCTGGCCCTTCTCGGGACGCAGACCGGTGCCGTGGCGCTCGGCAAGGATCCGGACCACTTCGGCCCCGACGTTGTGGCGGGTGCCGGAGAACTCCTGCCCCGGGTTGGCCAGCCCGACCACCAGCACGTCGGCCGGGGTGCCACGGCGAGGACCCTCCTTGCCCGCCCCTCGGCCCCCGAGGATGCGGCGCAGGGCCTAGTCCTCGCCGGCGGGCTCGGCCGCCTCGGCCGCCTCGGCCGCGGCTGCCTCGGCCTCGCCCTCGCCTTCCCCCTCGACCGCCTGGACCCGCGGCGGCTGGCCGGTGACGATCGCCACCTCGTCGTCGAGGTCGGTGGTGACCCCGTCAGGCAGCACCAGGTCGGCCACCCGCAGGGCGCCCCCGATGGTGAGCGAGGTCACGTCCACCTCGACCACGCTCGGGATGTCGGCCGGGCGGGCCCGCACGGGCAGGTTGAAGAGCTGCTGGTCGACGAGGCCGTCGCCGTGGGCCACCTCCAGCGCCTCGCCGATGATGGTGATGGGCACCTCGGCGGCGATGATCTCGTCACGACGGACGATCTGGAAGTCGACGTGGGTCACCGTGCCCCGCACCGGGTGGCGCTGCATCTCGCGGGCCAGGGTGAGGAAGGTCTGGTCCCCGGCCACCAGCGACAAGAGGGTGTTGGAGCCCGACTCGCCCGACAGGGCGATGCGCAGGTCGCGGGCGGCCACGGCCACGGCCACCGGCTCGGTCCCGTGGCCGTAGACCACACCGGGGATCATCCCGTCGTGGCGGAGTCGCCGCGCCGGCCGCGAGCCCAGCGGCCTGCCGACCTCGGCGTGCAGGGTGATCTCGGGCATGGCTGGTCTCCTCGGCTGGAACGAACGTGCCGGGCGGGCCGGGCGGCCACGGTCCTCGGCGGGCGACTCCCCAGGTTAGCCGCGGCGCCGGCGCTGCGGCCACAGCCACCGGGCACCGGGCGCCGGCCCGAGCTCAGGCCAGATTTTCCCCGCCGAAGATCTCCGAGACGGAGGTGTCCTCGAAGACGGCGTCGATGGCGTCGGCGATGATCTTGGCCACCGAGAGCACCTCGAGCTTGTCGAAGACCCGCCCGTCGACGACCGGCAGGGTGTCGGTGATGACCACCCGGGACAGGCACGACGCCTTGAGGCGGTCGACCGCCGGCTCGGACAGGACCCCGTGGGTGGCCATGGCCCAGACATCGGCCGCCCCGGCGTCGGAGAGGAGCTCGGCGGCGGCGCAGATGGTGCCGGCGGTGTCGATCTTGTCGTCGATGAGCACGCAGTGTCGGCCCGCCACGTCGCCCACCACGTGGCGGGCCTCGACCTGGTTGGCCACGCCGCGTGGGCGCGTCTTGTGCACCAGGGCCAGGTCGGACCCGAGGTGCTGGCTGAACCGCTCGGCCACCTTCACTCGGCCCGCGTCGGGGGCGACCACCACCACGTCCTTCGCGACGTTGGCCCGCAGGTACTCCTCGAGCACCGGTGCCGCCGTCAGGTGGTCGAAGGGGACGTCGAAGAACCCCTGGATCTGCCCCGAGTGCAGGTCGACGCTCACCACCCGGTCGGCCCCGGCCGCCGACAGCATGTCGGCCACCAGCTTGGCCGTGATGGGCTCGCGGCCGGTCGACTTGCGGTCCTGGCGCGAGTAGCCGTAGTAGGGGCAGACGGCGGTGATGCGCTTGGCCGACGCCCGCTTGGCGGCGTCGATCATGATGAGTTGCTCCATCAGCGAGTCGTTGACCGGGCCGCAGTGGGTCTGGACGATGAAGACGTCACAGCCCCGGATCGAGATGTCGTAGCGGCAGTGCACCTCGCCATTGGCGAACTCACGCAGGTTCGCCTCGCCGAGCTCGACGCCGAGGTGCTTGGCGATCTGCTGGGCCAGGGCCGGGTGGGACCGCCCCGACACCAGCTCCAGGCGACGGCGGGGGATGAGCTCCACGGCCCGACGCTACCGCGTCGCGGCAGGGGTCGCCGGAGGCCCCGGCGACGCGCGATCAGCCGGGATCGCCGGTGCGCACCGAGAAGGGGCCCACCACCTCGTCGTCGGCGACCACCGACCCCGGGCCGAGCGAGGCGTAGGGACCAACCTTCGCTCGGGCCCCCACCACCGAGCGGACGCAGACGCTGTGGCGGACTTCGGCCCGCTCCCCCACCCGGCTGTCCTCGAGGGTGCACTCCGGGCCGATCTCGGCCCCGGCGGCCACGGTGGTGCGTCCCCGCAGGACCACCCCGGGCAGGAGGGAGACGTCGGGCTCGAGCTCGACCTCGGCGTCGACGTAGGTCCGCTCGGGGTCCCACATGGTCACGCCGCGGCGCATCCACCGCTCGTTGATGCGGTCGCGCAGTTCGGCCTCGGCCACGGCCAGCTGGGCTCGGTCGTTGACGCCGGCCGCCTCCATGGCGTCGCCCACCGTCAGGGCCTCGACCCGGTAGCCGGCGTCGTGGAGCACCCCGACCACGTCGGTCAGGTAGTACTCGCCCTGGGCGTTGTCCGGGACCAGCCGACGCAGCGAGGGGGCGAGCAGGCTTCGCCGGAAGCAGTAGATGGAGGTGTTCACCTCGGTGATAGCCCGCTCGTCGTCGCCGGCGTCGGCGTCCTCGACCACACGGGTGACCGCGTCGTCGCGTCCGCGCACCACTCGGCCGTAGCCGGTGGGATCGGCCACCTCCGCCGTGAGCAGCGTGGCCCCGGCGTCGTAGTGCCGGTGGTGCCGGACCAGGGCGGCCAGGGTCGGCGGTCGCAGCAGCGGGGTATCGCCGGGCAGGACGACCACGTCGCCCTCCCCGTCGTCTGTGGCGAGGCCGGTCTCATCGGGCAGACCGGTCAGGCCCACCGCCGCGGCGTCGCCGGTACCGCGCTGGTGGGGCTGCTCGACGAACTCGATGTCCAAGGTGGCCGGCGCGTGGTCCACCAGGGTCTTGGTGACCCACTCCCCCCGGTGGCCAACCACCACCACCACCCGGTCGACGGCCAGCTCGGCCAGCGCGTCGAGAACGTGAAGGACGAGGGGGCGGCCGCACAGCTTGTGCAGCGGCTTGGGCCGCAAGGACCGCATGCGGGTCCCCTCGCCGGCAGCTAGCACCACGGCGGAGAGCGGGCGTCGTTGGCTCATGGGGACATTCTTCCGTGCCGGGGGGCCCAGGTGGGCGACACGGCAGCCGACCTGGGATCCCGCTACGGTGCGCGACGGTGACACCGTCGCTCTACGACGAGTTCGGCCTCTTCCACGAGAACGCCGAGGAGTTCGGCCTCCCCTACGACCGCCCCCCGACCGTGGCGCGCACCGAGGTCGAGGTGGCCCCAGGCCGGAGGCTGAGCTCCCTGGTCTGGGGGACCGGTCCCCCCGAGCTGGCGCTGCTCCACGGGGGCGCCCAGAACGCGCACACCTGGGACACGGTGGCCATGGCCCTCGACCGGCCGCTGGTCGCCGTGGACCTGCCGGCGCACGGCCACTCCGATGCCGGCGCCCACGGCTCGCTCTCGGCTGCCGACAACGCGGCCGACGTGGCCGTGGTGCTGCGCCAGCTCGCCCCGGCGGCCCGGGCGGTGGTCGGCATGTCGCTCGGGGGCATCACCGCCCTGGCCCTCTCGGCCCGCGCGCCCGAGCTGGTGCGCAGCCTGGTGCTGGTCGACATCACGCCCGGGGTCACCGCCGGCAAGGCCGCCGCCATCACCGCCTTCGTCGACGGCCCGCCGAGCTTCGCCAGCTTCGACGAGATCCTGGCCCGGACGGTCGAGCACAACCCGACCCGGTCGGTATCGTCGCTCCGGCGGGGGATACTCCACAACGCCGTCCAGCGCGAGGACGGGAGCTGGGTGTGGCGCTACGCCCGGTTCCGGCCGCCCGAGGGAGGGGCCCGGCCCGAGTTCGTCGACCTGTGGGCGGCGGTCTCGGACCTGGCCGTCCCGCTCCTGTTGGTCCGCGGCATGGCCCCGGGCTCGGTGGTCGACGACGACGACGAGGCCGAGCTCCTCCGCCGCAAGCCCGACGCCCAGGTGGTCCGGGTCTCGGGCGCCGGCCACAGCGTCCAGGGCGACCAACCGGTCGAGCTGGCCCGGCTCATCGACGACTTCGCGCCGTAGGCGCGGGGCGCCCGCCTCGGGGTCCGGCGAGGGGCGGGCGGTAGGCTCGGGCGGTGGGCCCTCCCCCGGCTGGACGGCAGGCCGACGACTGGCGACGCACCTGGCTCACCCGCCGAGCCGTCGGCCTGCACGCCACCGTGGTGATCGTGGTCCCGGCCTTCCTGGCCCTCTTCTGGTGGCAGATCCAGCGCGTGCGGGAAGGCAACACCCTCAGCTGGGCGTATGTCTTCGAGTGGCCCTTCTTCACCGGCTACGCGATCTACCTGTGGTGGCGGCTCGTCCACGACCAGCCCGGGTTGCACGACGAGGCTTCCGAGGTCACCGACCGCAGGGGCCGGGAGCGGCCGGGGGCTCCGCCGGCCGGCTCGGAGGCACCTGGGGACCGAGTCGGGGCGAGCGAGGAGGACGAGGAACTGGCCGCTTACAACCGCTACCTCGCCGAGCTGGCCGCGCACGACGCGGAGCAGGGGCGGCGCTAGCGGCGTCTGAGTTGCTCCGGGTTGCTCCGGGGGGAGGGCTCGAACCTCCAACATCCGGCTCCAAAGGCCGACGTTCTGCCGATTGAACTACCCCGGAAGTGAGCCGCCACGCGGGCGCCGCACCAGGTTAGAGCGCCCCGAGCGCCCATAAGAAGATGGAAAGAGGGGCCGAAGAACTTCGAAAGAGCCCAGGCCACCGGGATCGGCCGCCGGTATGCTCCGCGCCGTCGGCCGCCCCTTTGCGGTCGGTGCCCCCCGGCCGGCCCGGCCGCCGTGCCCCCGAGAGGACGAGCGATGAGGATCCTGGTGGTCGACGATGACCCGGGCGTCCGCTCGTCCCTCGAACGCGCCCTGCGACTCGAGGGCTACGAGGTCGAGGCCGCCCCCGACGGGACGACCGCACTGCGATCCCTGGCCGTGTCGCCGCCCGACGCCGTCGTCCTCGACCTCGGGCTTCCCGATGTCGACGGCCTCGAGGTGTGCCGCCGGCTGCGGTCGACCGGCGACGACACGCCGGTGTTGATCCTGACGGCGCGCGATGCAGTCGACGACCGGGTCCATGGACTCGACGCCGGGGCGGACGACTACCTGGTGAAGCCGTTCGCCCTGGCTGAACTGCTGGCCCGGCTGCGGGCACTGCTCCGCCGGCGGGCGGGCGGCGAGGGCGAGGCGTTGCGATTCGGGGACCTCTCGCTCGACCTGGCCACCAGGGAGGCCCAGCGCGGCGAGCGGAAGTTCACCCTCACCCGGATCGAGTTCGACCTGCTCGAGCTGTTCCTGCGTCACCCGCGCCAGGTGCTCACCCGCGACGTGATCCTCGACCGCGTGTGGGGCTACAACTTCGACTCGGGGACCAACTCCCTCGCCGTCTACATCGGCTACCTGCGCCGCAAGACCGAGGCCGAGGGTGAGGGCCGCTACCTGCACACCGTGCGCGGAGTCGGCTACGTGCTGCGCGATCCATGAGCTTCCGCACCCGCCTGGTGCTGGCCGCCGCCGTGGCCGTGGTCATCGCCGTGCTGGCCGCCTCGGCGGCCAGCTACTTCGCCGCCCGCAACTCACTGCTCGGCTCGGTCGACGGGACCCTGGCCGCCACCGCCACAGGCATCATCACCCATGGGGGGACGGTGGGCGGCGCCGCCAACGGCGTCGACGACCAGTGGGTCGACCCCGCCGGGGCGATCATCGTAGGGGCGATCTCACGCTGCCGGTCTCGTCGGCGGTGCGGGCGGTGGCCGCCGGCCACCAGCACGACTACTACGACACCATCACCCTGAACGGGCAGGACTACCGCGAGCTCGTCCGGAGCGTCGGCTCGGTGCGGGTGGTGAGCGGCAACGTCTACTACCTGACGACAGCCGCCCTCCAGGTGGTCCTGCCCCTCACAAGCGTGAACCGCCAGCTATCCTCCCTGGGCCTCACCCTCACCCTCGTGGCCCTGGGGGGCATCGCCCTCGCCCTCGTCCTGGCCTGGCTGGTCGGACGGACCGCCCTGGTGCCGCTGAACGACCTGACCTCGTCGGTGGAGGACGTGGCCGAGACCACCGACGTCTCCAAGCGGCTGGACCCGGGTGGGGCCGACGAGCTCGGACGGCTGCGCCGTGCCTTCAACCATCTCTTGTCGGCCCTCGAACGCTCGCGCGAGTCGCAACGACAGCTCGTGCTCGACGCCGGCCACGAGCTGCGCACGCCGCTCACGAGCCTTCGCACGAACCTCGAGGTGGTGCGCAGGCTCGACGAGCTGTCACCCGACGAGCGCGAGGTACTGGTCGACGACGTGCTCACCCAGCTCGAGGAGCTCACCACCCTGGTGGCCGACCTCTCGGAGCTGGCCCGTGGCGAGCAGCGGCAGGCGACGTCGGCGCCGCTGCGACTCGACCGCCTGGTGGAGGACGCCGTGGCCGTGGCCACCACCCATGCCCGCCCCCGCGACGTCCGCTTCTCGCTGCGCACCGAGCCGGTCTGGGTCGACGGCCAGCGCGAGGGCCTCACCCGGGCGGTGGGCAACCTCTTGGACAACGCCCTTAAGTGGAGCCCCGACGGCGCCGAGGTGGAGGTCTACTGCCTCGGGGGGGCGGTGACCGTGCGGGACCACGGCCCGGGGATCGCCCCCGACGACCTGCCCCACATCTTCGACCGCTTCTACCGCGCCCCCGCCGCCCGTGCCCTGCCCGGCTCCGGGCTGGGGCTGGCCATCGTGGCCCAGGTCGCCGAGGCCGAGGGGGGGGCGGTCACCGCCTCCAACGCCGACGACGGGGGGGCGGTCTTCCAGCTGACCCTGCCCCCCACCCACGCCCCCGACGGGGTCGGGGACGCCGACGACGAGGGAGGGTCCTGACGGCTTCTTCAACCTTTCTTAGCTTCCCTTCGCCATCTGCTTAATGAGCGGGCGCATAATGGGTAGAGCACGAGGAGACAGCCACCGATGACCATTCCGACCCCGTCACAGCGCCAAGGGACCCGGCTTCGCAACCGGGTATCCCGAAGCGGCCGGCGTCCCATCCGCCGGGTGGAGGGGAGCGGGGTGACCACTCCGGAGGCCGTCGGCGGGCGGGCCGTCAAAGGTCCGGCCGTCGGGCGGGGTCGCCCGCCCACCTCGAGGTCCGCCGGCCCCCCCCACGGCGGGTCCGGGCGCCGAGGACGGGTCCTCTCTCTCCCCGTCCTCGGCGCCCACCTTTCACAGCATCCGGCCCCTCCCGGCCACAGCTGAGCGACCGCGACGGCCGGCCCGCATCGAGTCGGGTCGGTCGTCGTGTCGGTCGTCGGGACGGGCGGTCCGGTCCCCCTCAGTCGGCGTCGATCAGCTCGATACGGTTGCCGAACGGGTCGTCGACGTAGCAGCGGTGCACTCCGGGCAGCTCGGTGTCGGGGCGCACGTCGCACCCGGCTTCGTCGAGCCGCGCCGCCAGGTCGTCGAGGCCCTCCACCACCAGGGCCGGGTGGGCCTTGCGGGCGGGACGGAAGCCGTCCTCCACCCCGAGGTGGAGCACCACGTCCCCGTTGGAGAACCAGCAGCCTCCCCGGGCGGCCAGCGGCTCGGGCTTGGGTCGGCGCTCCAGGCCCAGCAGGCCCGAGTAGAAGGCCTCGGCCCGACCCTCCCCACCGGGGGGCATGGCCAGCTGGACGTGGTCAAGGGCCACGACCCGGAACGTCACGCAGCCAAGCTACCTGGCGGTCGTGCGGCGGGACCGCTAGCCTGCCGCACGGCATGGGCTCACTCATCAAGAAGCGCCGCAAGCGGATGCGCAAGAAGAAGCACAAGAAGATGCTGAAGGCCACCCGCTGGCAGCGGCGCGCCGGCAAGTAGGCCCCGCTCAGCCCACCTGCGGCCCGGGTCCCCGGACCGCCCCCTCCCAGCCGGTCGGCACGGTGCGCACGGCGAGCAGTCTCCCCTCCTCCTCCCCGGGGCCGAGGCGGGCCAGCCCGCCCACACCCAGTTCGGCCGGGCTCCCCTCCACGAACCACGTCGACCCGCTCCCGGCCAGCAGCGGCGTCCGCCCGGTGGCCTCGGCCAGGCAGTCGCGCCAGCGGGCCAGGTCGGGGCGGACGGCCAGCGCGGCCCGGACGAGGTCGTTGGGTCCGCCCCCGGCCGACCCCAGGGAGTCCCAGGCGGCGTAGGCCGCGCCGGTGTCGACGCCGAAGGGCGGGACCAGGAGCACGAACTCCCGGCGCACGAAGGGGAGGGGCGACAGCTGTTCCCCGATACCACCCACCTCGGCCCGCCCGCCCGCCAGGCAGAACGGGACGTCGGCGCCGAGCGAGGCGGCCACCTTCGTGTCGGCGCACCCCGCCCAGCGCAGGACGGCCGCCGCGTCCGACGACCCGCCCCCAAGCCCGCCGCCGACCGGGATGCGCTTCACCAGCCGCACGCCCGCCCGGCGGCCCACCGCGGCCAATGCCCGCCGCACCAGGTTGTCCGGCCCCGGGTCCACCAACCCCGCCGCGACGCCGTCGGCGTCGACCACGAGGCCGTCGCCGTCGGGGTCGACCTCGAGGATGTCGGCCAGGTCCACCGAGACCATCTCGGCCGCCAGGTCGTGGTAGCCGTCGGGGCGGCGACCGAGCACCCGCAGCCGGAGCGTCAGCTTGGCCGGGGCCACGAGCCGGGTCACGGCCACCGGGCCAGCCTCCCCCACGCCTCGATGCCGAGGTCCTCGGCCCGGGCCTCGGGTGCCACCCCGGCCGCGGCGAAAGCGGCCGGTTCCACCACGCCGGCCAGCGACCGCCGCAGCATCTTGCGCCGCTGGCCGAAGCCTGCCCGCACCACCTCGAAGAGCCGGTCGTAGGGGACCTCGGCCGGCGGCACGGCCGGCTCCGCACGCCGGTCCAGGCGGACCAGGGCCGAGGCCACCTTCGGACGGGGCACGAAGACGGTGGCCGGCACCCGGCCCACCAGCGAGGCCGAGGCCCAGTAGGCGACCTTCACCGAGACCGCGCCGTAGGCGGGGTCGCCGGGGACCGCCGCCAGCCGCTCCCCCACCTCGCGCTGGACCATGACCAGCAGCGAGGCCACCTGAGGGGCATCCTCGAGCACCCGGACGACCAACGGGGTGGCCACGTTGTAGGGGAGGTTGGCGACGACCGACCACTCGCCGCCCGACCCGAGCAGCCCGCCCCAGTCGAGGGTGAGCGCGTCGGCCTCGACCACCTCGACCGCCGTGGCGGCCACGACCTCACGCAGCACCGAGGCCAGGCCGCGGTCCACCTCCACCGCCACCACCCGCGCCCCCACCTCGGCCAGGGCCAGGGTCAGCGACCCGAGACCGGCCCCGATCTCCACCACCGGTGAGCCCTCCCCCACCCCCGACAACCGGACGATGCGGCGCACGGTGTTGGGGTCGGCCACGAAGTTCTGGCCGAGGGCCCGGCTGGGCCGCAGGCCGTGGTCGGCTAAGAGCCGCTGGATCTCGGGCCGGCCCATGGTCATCGCCGGCCGGGCCCTACCACGAGATGGTGACGGCGATCACCCCCTGTGTCACCGGGGCCAGGCTGGAGAACCCTGTGACGGACAGGTCGAGCAACCGGCCGCCGCCGTTTGTGGCCTCTCGGTCGTCGACCACACAGCTGGTCGAGGCCCCATCCGCGTCGTCGACCACCTCCACCTCGGTCCCCGGCGGGAGGGACGGGCTGGCGCACCCACCGGGAGGCGCCTCCGCATACCAGGTCACCTGGCCCGAGGCCGAGTCGGCCGCGGTCTCCACCGGTCTGGCGGCGGGTGGCACCGAGGTGGTCGTCACCGGTGGGCCGGAGGGGGCGGTGGTGGTGGTGGTCGTCACCGGGGCCGCGACGGTGGTGGTCGTGACCGGAAGGCCAGGGGGGGCGGTGGTGGTCGTCACCGGGGCCGGCAGCGGGAGGTCGAAGCCAAGGGGCTGCACAGCGAGCAGGTGCGAGTGCGGGCGCACGGTGGACATGGCCGCGTCGACCCCCGAGCCCGGCCGGACGCCGTGGCTGGGCAGGGCGGCGCTGCGCGGCCCGTGGAGCAGCAGGAGCGGGGCAGCCACGATGGCGCCGCTCGACAACAGGGCCAGGACGACGCGCTTGGGACTGCTGGCGCTCTGTGGCAGGGTTCCACCTCTCTCCGGGGATGGGACACCCGGGGCGGGCCGACACCTCGGGCCCGGGGAACCCGACGACCATAGGGACGGCACGCCCGAACCCGCAATTCACGTGCAGGGCCGCCGATGCGCCGACCCCCATCGCCCCAGGTCGGCGGGGGGAAGCGGCCCTCCGCGCCCCCCGGCCCCCCTCCCCGGCCGCACCCGGTGCCCGCTCGAGTGCGGCATCCCACCTCCCGGCGCCTCGACCTGGGCGCGTGCGGCGTTCTCCGACCGCCAGCTCGGCCCCAGCCGTGGCCGTCGGGCACCCTTCAGCGCGGGCGCTGTGCATCCATGACCTCGGCGACGGTCGCCGGGCTCCCGGCGTCCACGCCGGCCTCAATGGCGTGCCGCGGCCGGGCGTCGACGGCGCCCGGAGCGGCGGCCAGCGAAAGTCACAGGTCGAAGCAGCGCGCCGTGGCCGCCGCGGCGCTGCGGGCGAGGTCGGCCGGCTCGACACCCTTCACCTCGGCCACGGCCGTCCCCACGATGCCGACGTAGCCCGGCTCGTTCTGCCGCCCCCGGTGTGGCGGGGGGGCGAGGAACGGGCTGTCGGTCTCGACCATCAGCCGGTCGAGCGGGCAGAGCGCGGCGGCCTCGCGGACGTCGGCCGCGTTCTTGAAGGTGACGATGCCGCTGAAGGAGACGAACATCCCCGCGTCGAGGCACCGGGTCAGCTCGGCCGGCCCTCCGGTGAAGCAGTGCAGCACCGTCCGCTCGGGCACCCCCTCCGCCGAGAGCACGTCGAACAGGTCGTCCCAGGCGGACCGGGAGTGGATCACCAGGGCCAGGCCGTGGCGGTGGGCCATGGCGATCTGCTCGGCGAACGCCGTGCGCTGGTCGGTGCGCGACGAGTGGTCGTAGTGGTAATCGAGCCCGCACTCCCCCACGGCCACCAGGGAGTCGGACACGGCCGCCACTTCCACCAGCCGCGCCAGCTCGGCGGTGCCGGCCGAGGCCTCGTGCGGATGGAGGCCCGCCGTGGCCCACAGGCGAGGGATCCCCGCGCCGAGGGCGCCGGCGGCGGACCGCTCGGCCAGGGTCAACGCCTGGGTCGAGGTCCCCGGATCGGTCCCCACGCAGACAATCGAACCCACCCCGGCCTCCGTCGCCCGGCGCAGCACCTCGGCCACGTCGGCGGCGGGGCCGTCCTCACCGCCGTCCAGGTAGCGCTCCTGGAGGTGGCAGTGCGAGTCGAACCACCGCGGCCCGGCGTCCTCGCTCATCAGCCCTTGCGCCGGGGGAAGAGTGGGGCGCCCTTCTCGACAAGGAGGCCGCCGGGGTAGCCGCCCCAGGTCCCGTCGGCCGGCAGGCGCCGCTCGGCCGGCGCGCCGCCGAGCCCGATGCGCCTCCAGATCTCCGTCGCCGTGTCCGGCATGGCCGGGGTGATGAGGAGGGCGACGATGCGCAGCACCTCGAGGGCGCTGCCCAGCACGGCGCCGACGACCGGACCCGGGTCGCTCTTCCACGGCTCGGTGGCTTCCAGCTCGGCGTTGGCCGCCCCAATCAGCCGCCAGGTCGCCTCGAGCGCCTCGTGGGGGGCGAAGCGCCCCCAGGCGTCGGTGGCGGCGGCCACCGCCGAGCGCGCCGCGTCGGCCAGCGGGCTCGCCGGGTCGGGGGCGGGGCCGACCCCGTCGCACTTGGCGCCGACCACCGTGGCCACCCGGGCCACCAGGTTGCCCAGGTTGTTGGCCAGGTCGGCGTTGTACCGGGCGACCATGCCCTCATAGGAGAACTCACCGTCGGTGCCGAGCGGGTTGTCCCGCAGCAGGTGGTAGCGGACGGCGTCCACCCCGAAGTCCGAGGTGAGGGCCTCTGGCGCGATCTCGGTCAGCTTGACCGGCCGCTGCGCGTCTCCCTCGGCCGACTTGCGCACGAGGGTCTTGGAGAGCTTCTGGCCCCCGACCAGCAGCCAGCCGTGCACGAACACACTGGCCGGCGGGTCGATGCCGGCGGCCATGCACATGGCCGGCCACCACACGCAGTGGAAGCGCAGGATCTCCTTGCCGATCAGGTGGTGGACCACCGACCACCAGGCGCCCCAGTCGGGATCGTCGTCCCCGTAGCCGATGGCCGTGAGGTAGTTGACCAGCGCGTCGTACCAGACGTAGAAGACGTGGCGGTCGTCCCAAGGGACGGGCACCCCCCAGTCGAGGGAGGTCCGGGTGATGGAGATGTCCTGCAGGCCGCCCTTTATGAAGCTGAGAGCCTCGTTGCGCTTTCCCGCCGGGGCCACCGCGTCGGGCAGCCGCTCGTACCACTCGATGAGCGGCTGCTCGAACTCGCTCAACTTGAAGAAGTAGTTCTCCTCTTCCATCTCCACCACCGACCGCAGGTGCACCGGGCAGCACCCGTCGACCAGTCGGTCCTCGGTGTAGTAGTCCTCGCACGACACGCAGTACAGGCCGCGGTAGGTGCCGGGCACGATGAAACCGTTGTCGTAGATGCGCTGGAGGAAGCGCTGGACCGCCCGATGGTGCCGGGGCTCGGAGGTCCGTATGAAGTCGTCGTTGGAGATGCCCAGGGCCGACCAGGCGTCGAGGAACCGCCGGGACGTCCGGTCCGCCCATTCCTGAGGGCTCACCGCGTGCTCAGCCGCGGCCTCGGCCACCTTGGCCCCGTGCTCGTCGGTTCCGGTCAGGAAGAAGACGTCGTCGCCGACCAGGCGGTGCCAGCGGGCCATGGCGTCGGCATTGACGGTGGCGTAGGCGTGCCCCACGTGGGGGGCGTCGTTGACGTAGTAAATGGGCGTGGTGATGTAGAAGCGCGGCACCGCCCGTAGCGTACCGGGGCCGCGCGGACCGACCCCCGCCACGTCGGCGCCTTGCTCAGCTCCCGGGTCCCGTCCGGCCGGCGGCATTCTGGGCGATGGCCACCTCGTACGCCCGTCGACGGGCCACACCGAGCGCGCCGGACACCGCGTCGGCCGCTTGACGTGCACTGTCCCCCGCCTCCAGCCGCACGGCCACCGCCTCGGCCACGCGCTCGTCGGCGGGTGGGTCCGGCGCGGGGGCGCCGGCGATCACCACCACGACCTCGCCGCGGACCGTGCGACCGGCCGCCTGCGCGGCGAGCCCGCCGAGGGTCCCCCGCCAGACCTCCTCGTGCACCTTGGTCAGCTCCCGGGCCACGGCCGCCGGGCGGTCCCCGAGGGCCGAAGCCAGCTCAGCGAGGGTCGCCGCCAGCCGGCCGGGCGCCTCCAGCACCACCGCGGTGCGCTCCTCGGCGGCCAGGGCCTGGATCCGCCGCCGCCGCTCGGTCCCCTTGCGGGGCAGGAACCCCTCGACGCAGAAGCGGTCGGTGGGCAGACCGCTCACCACCAGCGCGGCCAGCACCGCCGACGGCCCGGGGACCACGCTGACTCGCAGGCCCCGCCCGGCGGCGGCGGCCACCAGGCGCGCTCCGGGGTCCGACACGGCCGGGGTCCCGGCGTCGGTGACGACGGCGACCGACTTGCCGTCTTCGACCCAGCCCAGCACCTCGGCGACCCGGGCGCTCTCGTTGTGCTCGTGGAGGGAGACCAGCCGGCCCCGCCCCCCCACGCCGGCCGAGGCCAGCAGGGCCCGGGTGCGGCGGGTGTCCTCGCAGCAGATCACGTCGGCCTCGTCCAGGGCGGCCACGGCCCGGGGGGAAAGGTCCCCCAGGTTCCCGATGGGGGTGGCCACCAGCACCACCTGGCCGGACGACGTCAAGCGGTCTCCCGGATCTCGAGGCGCTGTCCCGCCTTGAGCTCCCAGCGCGCGAAGGACCCTGCCGGCGCCTCCAGCACGTTGCGGGTCCGGCGGCGGGGCAACGTGGCGCGCATCGGGGCCAGGCGAAGTGAGTCGATAACCACCAGGTCCCTGTCGAGGAAGGCCACGTCGAGGTCGAACCGCATGCCGACGGTGTGGACGGCCCGGGTCCTGGGGAACAGCATGGCGCCCTGGTAGTCGGACCTTCCCAGCAGTCCCCTGGTGCGGTCGAGGAGGCTCTCGGCCACCTCCAGCGAGGCCAGTACCTTGCCCTCGCAGAGCAGCCAGGCCGTTCTCACGGGCGGCCCGGTCGGCGCCGTTGCGGTGGCTCCACGTGGACCGACGCTAGCCGGGCGGCCTAAGATGGCCGACTTATGTCGAAGCGGACGGTGAAGCGTAAGCTGCGGGCCAAGAAGAAGGCCAACCACGGCAAGAAGCCGAACTGCGGCCGCGGCTGACGCCGCCGGCTGACTTCATCGGCCATCGGCGCGCCGCCAGGTGACGCCCCGGCGGAGGAGGACCCCGACCAGGGTGGTGGGCAGGTCGGAGATGATGCCGTCGACCCCGAGGTCGAGCAGGCGCTCCATCTGAGCCTCCTCGTTCACGGTCCACACGTGCACGGCGATGCCTCGTCCGTGGGCCGCCTCGACGAACGCCTCGTCCACCACGACGAGGTCCCCCTGGCGTTCAGGCACCTGGAAGGCCACGGCGCGGGTGCGTGGGAGCTCGGTGCCGTCGTGGACGGCCCGCCAGAACTCGGCCGTGGCCAGCGTGCCGGCCGAGGTGGGGACGGCCGGGGCCACCTCGGAGAAGGCGTCGGTGGCGGGGTCGAGGAAGGAGGCGACGATCACGTCGTCGGTGCGCCCGAACTCGGCCAGCAGGCCGGCCAGGGCCGCCTCGTAGGGGGCGACGACCGGCGCGGTCTGCTTGACGTCGAGGTTGAGCAGCACGCCGGGGAACGACTCGAGGACCTCGCGCAGGGTGGCGATCCGAAAGCGGCGGTCCGAGTCGGCGCGGCCACGATAGGGGTAGTCCGACCCGGATCGTCCGGGGGTGACGTCGGCGCCGGGGATGAACCAGAACGCGTTGTCGAGGGTCTTCAGCTCGGCCAGGGTCAGGTCGGCGATGCGCCCGTGCCCGTCGGTGGTCCGGTCAACGGTGGCGTCGTGGCAGACCACCAGCTCACCGTCGGCGGTGGCGTGCACATCGAGCTCGATGGCATCGGCCCCGGCCTCGAGCGCCCGCTCGATGGCGAAGAGAGTGGACGAGGGCTCCTCCCACGCGCCCCCCTGGTGGGCGTAGGCGATCACGCGGCGATCGAGCCAAGGGTTCACGGCGGCATGGTACCGGCCGGGCGGTAACCTCGAACTGCCGTGCTCGATCATCTCCTCGTCGATCTCATCGGCACCGTCCGCAGCTCGTTCGAGCGAGCGCTCCTCCAGCGCCAGGCGGTGGAGGAGCGCTTCCAGGTGGACGTCTTCTTGGGCGACGTCTCCTGGGAGACGAGCTACAGCCTCCCCGGGGAGGGCCAGCCGCCGCGCGTGCGGGCCGACCTGTCGCTCGACTGGCCGACCTGGAGCCAGACTTCGTACCGCAGCTGGTCCATCGGCGAGACGCCCGACGAGCTCCCCGAGGTCGTGGTCGGGGTGGCGCTGCGCATCCAACGCCTGGCCCAGCGCCCGGCCGCCGGGACGGTGCTGGCCGTGCTCCCGGCCGAGAGCCCCCCGATCGGGGACGAGGCGCTCGAGCGCTCGTCGACCACCATCGAGGAGGTACACGGTGAGCCGGGCGACGCCGGCGCCGTCCGGTGGGCGGTGGAAGCCACCTACGAGGGTTCGATCGGCCTCGACGTGGGGATGCTCGGGGACCCGACCACCCTCGAGCCGATCGTCGAGGCGCTCGTCGGCTGGATCTCGTCCACCCTCGTCCGGCTGGCCGACCTGCCCCTCTCCTTTCTCCCTCCCGATCCACCCGATGTCGATGAACGGACCGGGTCGGCCGACGGCTGACGGGGTCGACGGTTCGTCTAGCGGCCGGTCTGGCCGTCGATGAGCTCACGCAGGATGTCGGCGTGGCCGGCATGGCGGGCCGTCTCCTCGAGCAGGTGCGACACGACCCACCGCAGGTTGACCGGCGACTGGTCCCCCACGTCCGCGCACGTAACGTCGAGCGAGGGGGCGGCGGCGATGACGGCGTCCACCCGCTCCCAGGTTGCCCGGTAGTCGGCGACCGCCGACGCCACCGTGTCGGACGGCACCACCGCCTCGGGCGGCAGGTCCTGGGTCGACCCGGCGAACCGACGCAGCACCCAGGTCGACTCCGCCCGCGCCAGGTGCTTCACCAGCCACAGGAGCGACGTGCCGCTGCCGACGGGCGAGCGGCGCGCCTCCTCCTCGTCGACGCCTTCGATCTTGCCGACGAGGGACTGGCGCTGGTAGCCGAGGAGCGCCAGGAGCGTCTCGCGCTCCCCTGCTTCGAGGCGGGGCGGCTTCTGGTCGGGCACCGCCAGAGCGTACGACCGCGGTGGACGTGCTGGCTCGGCCCGGAGCCACCCGGCCGCGGGCCGGATCCTTCCACCAGGGCCGTACACTCGCGGCGTGCGTCTTCGGCGTAGCGGGGCGGCGGCCATGGGGTTGACCGCGGTCGCCGTGCTCGCCCTGGCCGCCTGCGGCTCGGGGTCGCCGAGCGCCTCGAGCACCACGACGACCAGCGGGCCATCCGCCACCACGACCTCCGGCGCACCGGCCACGGCCACCACCGCTCCGTCGACCACGACCACGACCCTCGTGGCCATGCAGACGGCCAGCGGCGGCGAGTTTCTTTCGCCTTCGGGCAACATCAGCTGCGAGGTCGATCACCAGCGGTCCGGACTGACATCGACCTTCTGCCAGACGAACACACCTCCCCGGTCGGCGACGCTCAGCGCTGACGGCACCTACACGACGTGCACAGGGATGCAGTGCCTGGGAAACCCGGGACTGACAACGCCCACCCTCGCCTACGGCACGACCACCGGCGTCGGGCCGTACCGCTGTTCGTCGGCCACCACCGGCGTCACCTGCACCGCCAACGGCAAGGGCTTCCGGATATCCACGGCGGGCATCGCCAAAGTGACCGGATGAGGGCGAGACGACCTCCTAGACGTTGAAGCGGAACTCGACCACGTCGCCGTCACGCATGACGTAGTCCTTGCCCTCGGTGCGGGCCTTTCCGGCGGACCGGGCCGCCGGAACCGAGCCGGCCTCGATGAGGTCGTCGTAGCCCACGATCTCGGCCTTGATGAATCCACGCCTGAAGTCGGTGTGGATGACCCCCGCCGCCTCGGGAGCCGTGTCGCCGAGGTGGATGGTCCACGCCCGGGCCTCCTTGGGACCGGCGGTGAGGAACGTGTGGAGACCCAGGGTGCGGAACCCCACCTCGATGAGTTGCTCCAGCCCCGACCGGAGCTGGCCGTACTCGGCCAGCAGCTCCGCGGCGTCCGCGGGCTCGAGGGAGGCCAGCTCGGCCTCCAGCTGCGCGCAGAGGACCACCGATTCGGCCGGCGCCACCAGCGCGGCCAGCTCCCGGTGGCGTTCGGCGGCGGCCAGGCCGGCTTCGTCCACGTTGAAGACGTAGATGAACGGCTTGGCCGTGAGCAGGTGGAGGTCGGACAGGGTTGACGGGTCGACCTCCCCCACCGCCGTGGCGGCCGAGATGGGCCGACCCTCGTCGAGAACGCGGTGCGCCGCCTCCGTGGCGGCGAGCGCCTCAGCCAGCTCCGAGCGCATGCGCGCCTCGCGCGACAGCTTGGCCAGCCGGTTGTCCACGGTCTGGAGGTCGGCCAGCACGAGCTCGGTGTTGACCGTGGCGATGTCGTCGCCGGGGTGGACGCGCCCCTCCACATGGATCACGTCGTCGTCCTCGAAGGCCCGCACCACCTGGCAGACGGCGTCGGTCTCGCGGATGGCCGCCAGGAACTGATTGCCCAGCCCCTCTCCCTCCGAGGCCCCGCGCACGATGCCGGCGATGTCGACGAAGGTCACCGAGGCCGGTACCACCCGCTCGCTGTTGTAGAGGGCGGCCAGGCGGGGCAGGCGGGGATCGGGCACCGCCACCACCCCGACGTTGGCGTCGATGGTGGCGAAGGGGTAGTTGGCCGCCAGCACCTCATTGCGCGTCAGGGCGTTGAACAGCGTGGACTTTCCGACGTTCGGCAGTCCGACGATGCCGATCGACAGGCTCACTGACGGTTCCTCCAACCTTGCCGCGTCCGGTGACGTGCGCCTCGGGAGCGTAGGCCACGCCGGAGGGCCGCTCTTCCCGACGTGCTCAGACGAAGCCCGCCTCGGTCGCCAGGGCGCGGAGGTCCTGCTGCGGGCGGGCCCCGAGGTGGCCGATGATCTCCCCGGCGCACAAGGCGCCGAGGCGAGCGCAGGCCTCGGGGTCCGACCCGTGGGTCAGGCCGTAGAGGAAGCCGGCGGCGTAGAGGTCGCCGGCACCGGTGGTGTCCACGACCTCGTTCACCGGCTGCGCCGGTATCTCCACCGGCCCGCTGGCCGTCAGCACCACCGAGCCCTTGGCCCCGAGCGTGACCGCCACGAGCAGGCCGGTCTCCTCGGCGGAGGCGACCGCCCGGTCCAGGGAGGGCATACCGAAGAGACGGGTGATCTCCGCCTCGTTGGCGAAGAGGACGTCGACGTCGCCCAGGAGGAGGTCCAGGAACTCGCGGCGGTGGCGGTCGACGCAGAAGGCGTCGGAGAGCGAGAGGGCGACCGAGCCGTCGCTGTCGTGCGCCACGGCGATCGCCCGCCGCATGGCCTCCTTGGCCGGCGGGAGGTCCCAGAGGTAGCCCTCGAGGTAGACGACCCTCCCCCGGCCCACCAGCGCGGCGGGCACGTCCTCGGGACCGATGGTGGTGGCCACCCCGAGGTGGGTGGCCATGGTGCGCTCGGCGTCCCCGGTGACCAGCACCAGGCAACGACCGGTGCCCAGCAGCTCACGGTCGGTCGGAGTCGCCTCGTCGGACGGGGCCCACACCGGGGTGAACTCCACCCCGGCGGCCGTGATGTCGTGGACGAAGACCTCCCCGAGGAGGTCATCGGCGATCTTGCCCACGAAGCCGGCGGTCCCGCCGAGTGCGGCCACCCCGGCCACGGTGTTGGCGGCGGAGCCGCCAGACGCCTCGGTGGCGGACCCCATGGAGGCGTAAATCCTCTCGGCGTGGGCCAGGTCGACGAGGGCCATCGACCCGCGTTCGAGGCCGGACGCGGCGACCTGGTCGTCGGTGGCCACGGCGAGGACGTCGACGAGCGGGGACCCGATGCCCACCACGTCGAGCACCGGCGCGGGCGCCGGTGTCACCGTTCGGGCATCGACCACCCGACGAGGGTAGTCGGGTGGCAATGTCCTCCCGGTCGGGCTGTAGCCTCACGCCGATGACCACCACCGCCGACCCCGCCGCGCCCGACCGGGCCCACCGCCTTCCCCGCCACGTCGAGCCCCTGCGCTACGGCCTCACGCTCACCCCCGACCTGGCAGAGGCCGCCTTCACGGGCACGGCGGAGATCGAGCTCACGGTGCACGAGCCGACCCGCGAGATCGTGTGCAACGCCGTCGAGCTGGCCATTACCGAGGCCTCACTGCTGGTCCGTGGCACAGGGGAGATGGCAGCCGCGGTCACCCTCGACGAGGCGGCGGAGCGGGTCGCCTTCTCGTTCGACTCGGACGTGCCCGCGGGACCGGCCACCCTCCGCTGCTCGTTCGCCGGGATCCTCAACGACAAGCTGCGCGGCTTCTACCGCAGCACCTTCACCGACCAGTCGGGTGTCACCCGGACGCTGGCCACCACGCAGATGGAGGCGACCGACGCCCGCCGCGCCTTCCCCTGCTGGGACGAGCCGGACCGCAAGGCGGTCTTCGACATCACCCTGGTGGTCGACGAGGGGTTGGCGGCCTTCTCTAACTCGCCGGTGCTCGGTGAGGAGCCGGTGGCGGGGACGGGCAAGCGGGCCGTGCGCTTCAGTCCGACCATGAAGATGTCGACCTACCTGGTGGCCTTCGTGGTCGGCGACCTCGAGGCCACCGACCCTGTCGTGGTCGACGGCGTGGAGGTCCGGGTCGTGCATGTGCCGGGCCGGGCCGGCCTCACGCCTTTCGCCCTCGAGGTGGCCGCCCACGCACTGCGGTTCTTCTCCGACTACTTCGCCATCGCCTACCCCGGGGACAAGCTCGACCTCGTGGCCATCCCCGACTTCGCCTTCGGGGCCATGGAGAACCTGGGCTGCGTGACCTTCAGGGAGACGGCGTTGCTCGTCGACCCGTCGTCGGCGGCACGCACCGATCTCGAGCGGGTGGCCGACGTGGTCTGCCACGAGATCGCTCACATGTGGTTCGGGGACCTGGTCACCATGGGCTGGTGGGAGGGGATCTGGCTGAACGAGGCCTTCGCCACCTTCATGGAGGTTCTGTGCGTCGATGCCTTCCGCCCGGCCTGGCAGCGCTGGGTCACCTTCGGACTCGAGCGCGAGGCCGCCCTGGCGGTCGACGGACTGCACACCACCCGGGCCATCGAGTACCCGGTGGGGGCGCCGGAGGAGGCCGACGGCATGTTCGACGTGCTCACCTACCAGAAGGGTGGCAGCGTCCTGCGCATGCTCGAGCGCTACCTCGGCGCCGAGGTCTTCCGCGAGGGCGTCCGCCACTACCTGGCCGCCCACGCCTACGCCAACACGGTCACCGCCGACCTGTGGGCCTCCCTCGAGGAGGTGAGCGGCCAACCGGTCACGGCGATGATGAACTCCTGGATCCTCCAGGGCGGCCACCCGATCGTGTCCGTCGGCCGCGACACCCTGTCCCAGGCCCCCTTCTCCTACGGCCCGCCGCCCGCCGGCGAGGAGAGCGCCATCGGCGCGGTGTGGGAGGTCCCCGTCCTGGCCCGCACGCTCGACGGCACCCCGGGCGAGCGCGTCCTGCTGGGGGCCAACACGGTGCTGCGCCCGGCGGGCGAGGTGGTCAACGCCGGGGGCTGGGGCGTCTACCGCCTCTCCTACGACGACCTCTCCCCGTTCACCGGGCGGCTGGGGGAGCTCGACCCCCTCGAGCGGTTCAACCTCTCCGCCGACGCCTGGGCCCTGGTGCTGGCGGGACGGGCCGAGCTGTCGACGTTCCTGACCCTCGCCGCGGACCTCTCCGACGAGGAGGAGCCGGCCATCTTCTCCCTGGTCGCCGCGGCCCTTGGCCTCTGCGATCGCGCCGCCTCCGACGACGAACGCGATGCGGTGGCGTCGGGCACCCGGGCCCTGTTCGGACCGACGTCGGCCCGGCTCGGCTGGGACCACCGGCAGGGTGAGGGCGAGCGCGTCCCCACGTCGCGCGCGCTCGTGCTCTCCAGCCTCGGGACGATCGGGGCCGACCCCGGTGTGCGGGCCGAGGCGGCCCGGCGGTTCGACGGCCCCGACCCTGTCGACCCCGATATCGAGGGGGCGGTGCTGGCCGCCGTGGCCCACCAGGTGCGACCCGGGGACTACGAGACGATGCTCGACCGCTACCGCCATCCGGCCAACCCCCAGGAGGAGCTGCGGTACCTGACGGCTCTGGCCACCTTCCCCGACCCGGCCCTCGGCCGGCGCACCTTCGTCCTGGCCCGCACCGAGGTGCGCACGCAGAACGGGCCGTACCTGGTGGCCACCCTCCTCTCCAACCGCGTGGCCGGTCCCGCGGTGTGGGAGGAGGTGAAGGTGCACTGGGACATGCTCCTCGACCGCTTCCCGATGAACAGCCACGCCCGCATGGTCGACGGCGTGAGGGGACTGTGCGGGACGCCCGACGTGGCCGACGACGTCGAGCGGTTCTTGGCCGACCACCCGCTGTCCGGCCGGCAGCGCACGGTCACCCAGTCCCTCGAGCGCCTGGCCATCAACGTCGCCTTCACCCGGAAGTACCGGGGTCGCCTGTCCCAGATCCTCGGCGCCGTCGGACGGGGCTAGAAGGCAGTGGCCTGCAGAGGGGGCCGCACCGGGGGCGCGCAACGGTGAGCCTCGACGTCGTCGTCGTCACCTTCTTCCTGGTGGCGTTGGCCGAGCTCCCCGACAAGACCATGATCGCCACGCTCTTCATGGCGGCCCGGTCGAACCCCGTCATGGTGTGGCTGGGGGCGTCGGCGGCGTTCGCGCTCCACGTGGTCCTCGCCGTGGCGGCCGGGCGCATCCTCCAGCTCCTCCCCCACCGGGTCCTCGAGACCGTGGTCACCGTGCTGTTCCTGGCCGGCGCCGCCTTCCTCCTGCTGGTCCCAGAGAGGTCCGCCGCGTCGAAGGGCATCGAGGAGGCGAAGGAGGCCACGGGCGCAGTGGCCCGCAAGGTGTTCGTCTCCGCCTTCGCGGTGATCCTGGTGGGCGAATTCGGCGACCTCACCCAGCTCTTGACCATCAACCTGGTGGCCAAGTACCACCAGCCGCTGTCGGTCGGGGTCGGCGCCTTCTGCGCCCTCACGACGATCGCCGCGCTCGGGGCCTTCGCCGGCCGGGCCCTCCTGCGGGTGGTGCCCCTGCAGCTGATCCGCCGGCTGAGCGGCGTGGTCCTGCTCGGTTTCGCCGCCTACGGCATCTACAGTCTCGTCACCTCATGACCCCGCTGCCCCCCGTCCCCGAGGATCCCCGGCTGCGCCACGTGGTCTCCCTCGCCCGTTCGACCCGAGGGTTCATGCCCGACGACGAGGGGGAGGCGCTGCTGGCCGCGGCCCTGCGCGCCGGCCGCGCCTTCTCCGGCGGGCGGGGGAAACCGGTGCTCATCGAGATCGGTGCCTGGTGCGGCAAGTCGACCTTGTACCTAGGAGCGGCGGCCGAGGCCACCGGCTCCGTGCTGTTCAGCATCGACCACCACCGGGGCTCGGAGGAGAACCAGGCCGGTTGGACCCACCACGACGCCGACCTGGTGGACCCCGCCGACGGCCGCCTGGACACCTTGCCCCACTGGCGGCGCGCCGTGGCCGCAGCCGGGCTCGAGCAGGCGGTGGTGGGCGTGGTGGGCGACTCACCGACCGTGGCCGCCTGTTGGCGGACGCCGCTCGCCTTCTGCTTCATCGACGGCGGACACGGCGCAGAGCCGGCCTGGGCCGACTACCGGGGCTGGGCGCCCCTGGTGGCACCGGGCGGCTGGCTGGCCATCCACGACGTCTTCGAGAACCCGGCCGACGGCGGCCGCCCACCCTACGAGCTGTGGTGCGACGCCGTCGCCTCGGGCCGCTGGGCCGAGGACGGCGAATGTGGAAGCCTGCGGGTGCTCCGGCGCCTCGGTGACGAGCAGGTGGACACCGCCTCGTGACGGCCAAAGCCACCCCATGCGGGACGCCGGCAGCCACTACGAACCGGGGGGCGCCACCTCGCCCGAGGTGATCTCGCAGACCCTGGTGATCCCGGGCGCGTCCGCCCTGGGCATGTCGCCTACAACCCGCATCCCGAGCTTCTCCATGACCCTGCCCGACGCCACGTTCTCGGGGTCGTACCTCGCCAGCACGCGATCGAGGTTGAGGACGTCGACCCCGAATTGCAGCGCACGCCGCCCGCCTTCGGTGGCGAGCCCCTGGCGCCAGCGCGCCCGGTCGATGAACCACCCGACCTCGGTCGTCCCCCGTAGCTCCTCTGGTGCGAACACCTTGCTCAGGCCGATCCAGCCGACGAATGCGCCGCCGTCCTTCAGCTCGGCGGCCCACAGGCTGTAGCCCTCCTGGTCCCACATGGCGACGTGCCATTCGAGCCAGGACTCGGTCTGCCGGCGCACGTAGGGGCCACCGAAGTAACGCATCATCTCGGGGTCGCTCTGCAAGCGGTGCAGCACGTCGGCGTCGTCCATCGAGAGTGGTCGCAACCGGAGCCGCCCGGTCTCGCACGGATCGCTCGGCCTTTGTGCCATGGCTCAGTGGACCACACCTGGCGACCGGCCGGATCGGCCGGCGCGATGGTCGGCGACCCACACCGCACCGTTGACCCCTCTGCGCCTCCACGCCACGGCAGGGCCCGTGAGGCCGCCCCGCCGGACGGGATCCTCGGCGACTACCGTCGCGGGCTCGAGGGCGTCGCGGTGCAGCCGTGCGCGTCCTCGCCGATGCAGTGAGGCTCGGCCAGGTCGAGGCCGACCGGTAGCCCCTCCCCCCTGAACAGCCCGGCGGCGGCGGTGGCGCCCGAAAGGGCGTCGGCGGCGAGCACGATGGCCGCCGCCGTGTAGGTGGTGCGCTCCCCACCGGGGAAGGACACCTCCTCGGGGTAGACCATGCCGGTCCAGTAGGAGCCGTCGGGCAGGCGCAGCCCCTGGGCGTCGGCGAAGAGCCGGCGGGCGATGTCGTCCAACCCCAGCGCGTCGAGGGCCATGACGCACTCGGCGGTCTCCGCCGCGGTCACCCAGTCGTTGGTCGACACGCAGCGGACGCCCAGCCCGTCCATCACGAAGGTGTCCCAGTACTCGTCGATGCGCGCCAGGCCGAGCTCGCCCTCGAGCGCGCCCGACAGCATCGGGTAGTACCAGTCCATGGCGAACTCCTGCTTGGGGGCGAAGGCGCCCGGGTGGTGGGCCACGGCGTGTCCCAGCCGGCCGGCGGCCAGCTCCCAGTCGGGCCGGTCCTTGCCCAGGCGCTCGGCGACCGCCACCCCGCAACGCAGGGAGTGGTAGATGGAGGAGGAGCCGGTGAGCAGGGCGTAGCCCTCGGGGTGGCCGGCGGGGTCGAGCGACCAGCGCACCGAGCCGTCGGGACGCTGCCAGCGCAGGACGAAGTCGAGCGCCTTCTCCATGACCGGCCACAGGCGGCGCAGCAGGTCGTGCTCCCCGGTCACCAGGTGGTGGTGGTAGAGGCCGGCGGCCAGGTAGGCGCACACGTTGGTGTCCAGCCTGGGGTCCTTCACCCCCTCGGCCAGGTAGTAGTTGAACCAGCTGCCGTCGGCCAGCTGGATCTCGGCCAGCCACTGGTAGGCGCGCTCGGCCTCGGCGTGCAACCCGCACACCGAGAGGGCCATGGCCGCCTCCACGTGGTTCCAGGGGTCGCAGTGGCCCCCGGGGAACCAGGGGATCATGCCGTCGTCGCGCTGGACCTCGGCGATGCTCTGCGCCGTGGCCAGGACCTCGGAGGCCGTGAGGATCCCCGGCACTTCGGGGACCGAGACCGAGCTGGCCTGCTCGGTGGTCATGCCGCCTCCTCGTGTCCTGTCGGTGATCGGTGCTCGGCTCGGCTCCCGGTGCCCGCCGCGGGGCGCTCCGGCTTGCGGAGATAGACGACCAGGCTCTTGCCGATCAGCGGGCTGAGCACGCGGTCGGTCACCCGGGTGAGGCGCGGGCCCCGCACGATGTCCCAGACCAGCAACCGGTGGTAGCCGGCGACCGCCGGGTTGGCGTCGTTGGTCGGCCCCACCAGGCAGCGGAGCCACCAGTAGGGGGCGTGCAAACCGTGTGCGTGGTGGCTCCCGGTCGGGACCAGCCCGGTGGCCGAGAGCCGCTGGCGCAGGGTGGAACGGCGGTAGATGCGGACGTGGCCCCCGGGGACGTCGTGGTACTCGTCCGAGAGGGCCCAGTTCACGAACTCGGGGCCGCAACGGGGCACCGTCACCGCCATCGTCCCGCCCGGACGCAACACCCGGGCCAGCTCGGTCATGGCCGCCACGTCGTCGGGGATGTGCTCGAGGACCTCGGAGGCGATGACCCGGTCGAAGGTCCCGTCGGCGAACGGGAGGTGCAGGGCGTCGCCCTGGACGGCGCCGCAGCGGGCCGTCTCGGCGCGGAGCTCGCCGGCGTCGGCCATGGCCCCGAAGGTGTCCCGCACCCCTGCCACCTCGTCGGGCCCCGCGTCGAGGGCCACCACGGCCGCCCCGCGCCGGGCGGCCTCGAAGGCGTGTCGGCCGAACCCGCACCCGAGGTCGAGGAGGGAGTCGCCGGGCCGGACCCCGAGGCGGTCGTAGTCGACGGTCAGCACGTCGCCTCCCCGGCGGTCCCGGCGGCGGCCGCCACGCCCGTGCGGACGGCACCGGGGAGCGGACGCCCCTCCATCAGCGCCGAGTAGCACTGGGCGGTGCCCTCGGCCGTGACCTTCCAGGTGAACCGGTTGAGGACCCGGCGCCGTCCGGCCTCGCCCAGACGGGCCCGCAGGTCCGGGTCGTCCAGCAGGCGGGCGATGGCCCCGGCCAGGGCGCCCGGGTCGTTCGGCGGGACCAGGAGCCCCGTCTCGCCGTCGCGGCCGACCACCTCGGGGAGCGCCCCGCCGGTGGTGGCGACCACCGGTGCGCCGCAGGCCATGGCCTCGACGGCCGGCAGCGAGAAACCCTCGTAGAGGGAGGGCACCACGGCCACCTGGGCGTGGGCGTACTCCCGGGCCAGCTCGGCGTCGCTGATGCCGCTCACGCAGCGCACGGCGCTCTCGAGGCCCAGCCGCTCGATGGCCTGGTCGACCCGGCCGGCCGGCCTCGGCTTGCCCACGACCACCAACTCGACGTCGCGCTCGGTGCGCAGCTTGGCCACCGCCTCGAGCAGCGGGACGAGCCCCTTCATCGGGACATCACTCGAGGACGTGACCATCAGCCGCCCGGGCACCGGCTCCACGTCGGGCGACGGGCGGAAGACGGTGTGGTCGACCCCGACCGGGACCACCGTCATGCGCTCGGGTTCCACCCCCATCTGGGCGACGATGTCGGTCCGCGACGACTCCGAGACCGTCACGACGGCCGGCAGCCGCCGGGCCACCCGCACCTGCATGCGCAGGAAGCCGAACCAGCGCCGGGTGGTGAACTTCTGCCACGGGTTGGCTGCGTGGTCGAGGGCGAGCTGGCGGTCGACGGTGATCGGATGGTGCAGGGTGGTGAGGAGCGGCCAGCCGTCGCGGACCATGCCGAGCATCCCCGAGCCGAGGCACTGATTGTCGTGGACCAGGTCGAAATCGCCCCGACGGGCGGCGAGCAGTCGGCGGGCCCGCAGGGAGTACGCCCAGGGCTCGCCGAAGCCGGCCGTGCACATGACGGCGAACTCCAGGGCGTCGAGGCGGTCGGAGAACTCCCGGGGGTGTGGGACCCGGAACGGGTCGGGCTCGCGGTAGAGGTCGAGGCCCGGGATGGGGGTGAACCCCACCCCGTCGTCCACCTCGGGCCACGGCTGGCCGGAGAGGACTTCGACCGAGTGGCCCAGCTCCACCAGCTCGCGGGTCAGGTGGCGGGTGTAGACGCCCTGGCCCCCGCAGCGGGGGTTGCCGCGGTAGATGAGGAAAGCGACCCGCAGGCCGCCCGGCTCGGGGGGTGCCGGGGCGATCGCCGGTGGCAGCTCGACGGTGGTGGAGCGCTCCCAGGAGGCCTGCATCTCCCGCCACCGCTGGCGCGGCGACTTAACCATTCCCTGCACCGGCCCCTGGCACCATGACCCGACAGCCTCCCCCGACCTGCAGGTCGTGCGCAAACAGGACCGTCCCGGGACTCATCCGACGCCAAACCATCCGAGGACCGTGACCAAGACGTAGGCGGCGGCCACGGCGGCCACCCCCCAGATGGCGGCCCCCCCCACCCAGCGTGCGAACGGACCGTTGGCGGCCGATCCGAGCAGGCTCCGGCGGTTGGCCAGGACAAGGATGAAGAGCAACGTGATGGGGGTGATGACGCCCTCGAGGACCTGGGTGTTCACGATCAGGTGGATGAGGTTCCCCGGCAAGAGCACCACCGAGGCCCCGATCAGGATCTGCACGGTGAACAGCCCCAGGAAGAGCGGCGCCTGGCGAAAACTCCGCGAGACCGACCGCTCGACCCCCACCGCCTCGGCCACGGCGTAGGAGGTCGACAGGGGCACGACGGCCGCCGCCAGGGCTGCGGCGCCCAGCAACCCCAACCCAAAGAGGACCTCGGCCCCGGCCCCCGCCACCGGCCGCAGGGCGTGCGCGGCCTCCTCGGCCGAGGACAGGGCGCCGTGTCCGCCCAGCACGGCCGCCGTGGCGATGATGATGGAGATCGAGACGATCGAGGCCAGGACGGCGCCGCCGATGGCGTCGGCCCGCTCGTACTTGAAGTCCTCGGGACCGATCCCCTTGTCGACCACCGCCCCCGCCTCATAGTGCTGGATGTAGGGGGTGATGGTGGTGCCGATGAGGGCCACGGCCACCAGCAGGTACGCCTTGGACCAGATCACGTGGGGGAGCACGGTGTGGAGGGCGACCTGCTTCCAGTCGGGGTGGCCGAGGACCATGGCGATCGGATAGGTCACGAAGGCCAGGGTGAGCAGGAGGAAGACCCGCTCGGCGTAGCGGTAGGAGCCGACGATG
>JBKQNY010000208.1:0-29367 GCA_052145775.1 Acidimicrobiales bacterium | reverse complement strand
GGCGCCTGTCTTGATGCTGACCTTGCCGATGGGGTCGCCGTGGCTCGGCTGGCCTGTCAAGAACACTGTGAACGTCTCGGTTGTCTCCGAGCCATAGGTCCGTGTGGGATTGTTCTCGAAGAGCGTGACTGCGGAGGGCTCGGGGGTGGTACTGGCCCCGGCCGGTGACGCCGAGGCGAGGACCGGCCCAATCAGCGATGCGGCGAGCACCGCCGCCCCGAGCATGGCGCGCACGTGCCTTCCAGCCAATGGTCCCATCAGCCGTCCTCTCTTCTCGGTCGGCGGAGGTCTTCCGCCTTGGGCGGCTTCTTTGTGCATCGGAGTAATCGATTTTGCCCACGATGTCAAGCGGATGTCGCCGGCGGACGCGTGGTACCGAGTGGGCTGCACCACGTCGTCCGCGGCGAAATGCTCGCAAGCCAAGCCGCTGGCGCCAGGGCACGAAGAAGGCTGCGAGGCGTCGGAAATGACAGGACTCTTCAGTCTGGCAGTCGACGAAGTGCAGAAGAGGGGCCGGAGCGGGGTGTGGCGTCCTGCATTTCTGCCTCGTGGCGCCGTATGCTGAAGCGCAACGACTCATGTGTGCCTGTATGAAGGCCTGCCGCACCCGGGCACTGCATGAAGCAATGACGGCGCGGTCAGGGGGCGTTTGCGGCGTCGAGAGGTAGGGGATCAAGCAATGGCGGCCAGTCGGATGCATCTCCTCAAAGCTGCGATGGTGGCAGCCCTGTTGGCCGGTGGCGTCGGTGCGGTGGGGGGCCTGTGGGGGGTGCTGACCACCAGCGGTGCTGCTTCCGCCGCAGGACCCCTGGTGGGCGGGACATACTCGTGCGCCACGCCGCTGGGGACGAAGAAGATCACCGCAACGATTCAGGACCTCAACACTGCGCCAGCCACGCTGCCGCAGGGAACAGTGTACCTGGCACACCCGCAGGTGGTCATCACAATTCCGTCGTCGTTGATCAAGATCGCCCATGAAGCCACAAGTTCATTGGTCGCACTGACAGTTTCCAAGGCGACCTTGGATGTCACTGCAACAGGCTTTCAGGGACTCACGACGATCGCAGCGAACAACACGCCACTGTCGGTGCCGATCAACACAACAACGTTGGCGCATGGTGCCTCCGTCGTGGTCAAGTACTCATCGACCCCCTTCACCGTCACGGCGACACCAGGGGACATTGCCACCCTCATCCCGGGCGACATCACACTGGACGTCTTGGTGCCGCTGACGTGTGTTCCGCCGTCGGAGACGATCACCTATACAACACCGACAACATTCGACGGGAGATTCAAAGTGAGTGGGTCGGACACCATCAGCCCGATCGACACCCTGACCGCGGGCTCCTTCGAGTCAACGGCGTGGAAGATCAGCAAGTCCTATCCGACTGGGACAGCTCCGGGCATTCAGCAACTGTCCTGCGCGTCGACAGAGGACTGCTTTGCCGTCGGGAAGACCACGTTCTTTGCCACCATCGACGGAGGGCACACGTGGACCACGAGCCGCCTACCGCCATCGGTGGGGGTGCTCTGGGGGGTGTCCTGCCCCTCATCAAGCGAGTGCATCGCCGTGGGCCAGGGCACCGCAACAACCACAGCTGAGGGCCCGGTCGCCGCCACCACGGACAACGCCGGCGCGACCTGGGCAGTGTCGAAGCTCAGCTGGAACGAGTCTGCCGGGTTGAACTCGATCTCCTGCGGGTCCACCACAGACTGCGTTGCCGTCGGCTCGGGGTCGGGTGGCGGGGTGGAGTACTCCACGACCGACGGAGGGGAGATGTGGACGACCCCGTCGACACCTCCGCTCGGCTCGCCATCGCTGAGCTCGGTGTCGTGTGCGTCGGCGAGCGACTGCATCGCCGTCGGTCAGCGCGGTTCGGGACCCGCGGTGACGAAGACCACCGACGGTGGACTCGCCTGGATCGACCAGACGGTCTCAGCGCCCGAAAGTGTCGGTTTGAACTCGATTTCGTGCGCGTCTGCGACAGACTGTGTGGCGGTCGGCTCTGGATCCGGTGGCGGTGTGGTCGTTGCCACCGCTGACGGCGGAAGTGCGTGGGCTGCGCCGACGACACCATTGCCGGTCGATCTCTACCTCGATGCGGTCTCGTGTGCAAAGGAGACGACAACCTGTGTCGCCACCGGCTCGGGCGATGACATCTACGAGACCACATCGCCGCAGGCCTCCTGGACGCTCCACCTCGCTTCCCCGAGCGCAGAAGACCTCTATTCTGTGGACTGTCCGTCAACGGACGTTTGCTTCGCTGGCGGCACCAACACGGTCGGCGCTGCGCTCATCCTGTTGCGAAGCCTCACTCCGCCCCCAACGATCACCGCGCTCACACCGGCCTCCGGCACCACCGCAGGCGGCACCTCGGTGACCATCACCGGGACCAACCTCACAGGGACGTTGCAGGTCAGGTTCGGGGGCGAGACAGCGATCAGCTACTCGGTACAGAGCGCGACGACCGTGAAGGCCATGACGGGCGCTCACGAGGCTGGCATGGTCAACGTCTCTGTGGGCACGACACACGGCACAGTGACAATGGCCAATGCCTTCACCTACGTCTCGCCCGATCCAACGATCACCTCGCTCACACCGACCTCTGGCACCTCCGCAGGCGGCACCGCAGTGACGATCACCGGGACCCACCTCACAGGGGCGGCGCAAGTCAAGTTCGGTGGCATGACAGCGGCCAGCTTCTCGGTGGAGAACCCAACGACCATCAGGGCCGTGACGAACGCCCACGGTGCCGGCAGGGTCAGTGTTGCGGTTCACACCGCGCACGGAACAGCAACTCTGGGGACAGCCTTCTCCTTTGTGGCGCCGGTTGCTCCAGCACGCAGCGCCGGGTACGACATGGTGGGCAGGGACGGCGGGGTCTTCGTCTTCTCCTCGGCGGGCACCACGGGCGGCTTCTACGGTTCGCTTCCAGGGCTCGCGGTGAAGGTCAACGACATCGTGGGCATGGTGCCCACGAGCACGGATGGGGGTTACTTCCTGGTCGGATCGGACGGCGGAGTCTTCGCCTTCGGCAACGCTGCGTTCCTGGGTTCACTTCCCGGCGATCATGTGACTCCGTCCGAGCCCATCACCGGCATCGTCGCTGCCAACACAGACAGGGGCTACTTCTTGGTCGGCAGAGATGGCGGAGTCTTCGCCTTCGGCACAGTGCCTTTCCTGGGGTCCCTTCCGGGGAGGGGCGTCTCGGTCGACAACATCATCGGGATCGCCTCGACCCCCACCGGAAACGGGTACTGGCTGGTCTCCTCCACAGGCACCGTCTACGGGTTCGGGGCCGCACAGGCGCTGGGAACAGCGAAGGGGACCAGTTCGCCGGTCTCGGCCATCGCTGGCACTCCGACAGGCGGCGGGTACTGGATCACCACCCAGAACGGGGCCGTCCGCGCCTTCGGGAACGCCGCGAACTTCGGCACACTGCCGACCCTTGGGGTGACTCCCGCCCAGCCCGTGATCGGCATCGTCCACACCGCCAACACGGGTGGGTACTGGCTGATTGGGTCGGACGGTGGGATCTTCGCCTTCGGGGACGCCGGGTTCGTGGGCTCGCTGCCGGAGGACACAGTCCGCGTCACCGATGTTGTGGGGGCCGTACCGACGACGACATAGCGGGCCTGGAGCTGTGGGGGCCTTTCATCAGCTCATGGGCGAGCATCCGACGACGTCGTGCCAAGCGAGACCGGCTGGCCACATGGCCAGGTGGCATCGATACCCGGTCAAGGGGTCGACCCGGTGTTGCGACCGTATGTCGCCCCAGCCAAGGGCGCGTCGGCGAAGGCCAAGACGTCGACAACTCAGTCGCCCTGAAGTGAAATTCCGTGCAAATCCGCGACCAATGCCCCATGCGACGGCAGAATCGTGAGATGTGAGCGCACCGCCCGCCTTCCTCACCGAGCGGGGATCGGAGAGACAATGACTGAGACAACCGCCAGTTCGCAGCCAACGCAGTCCTCTGGCCCGACGACGCAGGTCAGTGAGGCGGTGGACACCACCGACAACCCCACAATGGCTCCGACGCAGGCGTTTCCCCCGGACAGCTCGGGGAACAGGGCCGTGTGGCTTGCGGGAGTGCTGCTCATGATCGTCGTCGTGGCGCTCCTCATTGCCTTCGTAGGGGGCCTCCGCCACTGGTTCGCTCTCCACACGGGGACCCTCCATGGCGGCCCGGACCTGTACTACAACTTCTGGTCGGGTTTCGGCTCGGACCTCGGAGAAGCGACCCTCATCAGCGCCGTGTGCGTGGGCGTCTACACCGGTGTGCGCAAGGTGAACTGCCATACGAAGGGTTGCTGGAGAATCGGGCATCATGCCCTCGAGGGGACGCCCTTCATTCTCTGCAAGCATCACCATCCCGACGTGCCGAACCACGGCGCGTCGCATGAGAACATCCTCGCCCAACACCACCGGTTCAAGCTCGAAAAGGCAGAGAAGAAGGCTTGAAGCGCTTGGCAGTTGACAACACCGGGCAGTGCGTCGCGCTCACCTCGGGCGAGGGGCAATGGGGATTAGCCTGGCGAAATGACCACTCTGCCTGCGAATTACCCCGTCAAGACCCAGCACCACCTTGCCCGTGTGGTGAGCCTTCGGGGGTTGGGCTCGGAGGTGAGGGAGGTCGAGGGATTTAACGCAAAGGTGGCCGTGCTCCTTACCCGTGGGGTCGGCACCATGGCCTGCGCGTATCTCTTCTGCCTCATCGCGTTGATGAGCCTGCCGGCCATCCTCGTGGAAGCTGGCGTGCTGCACAAGAACGATGTACCGGCGTTCTTCACCAAAGCCGGGCTGATTCTGATCGTGGCGTGGATTGCCCAGACGTTCATCCAGCTCGTGCTGCTCTCGGTCATCATGGTGGGGCAGAGCGTCCAGAGTGCCGCTTCTGACGAGCGGGCCCTTCGCACCTTCAACGACACCGAAACCATTCTCGACCGGCTTGATGTGCACACGGCAGGTGGTCTGAAGGACATCCTCGACCGAATCGAAGCGCTGGAGGCGTCGTCAAAGAAGTGATCGGAAAGCGTTCCCTCGCCAGGGTGCAGTGACGGCCTCGTCGCGGTCGTGGGCCGCTGGGTGTCGTCTAGCGGGCGAAGCGTTCGTCATAGAAGGCGAACTCCCGGCGCAAGGTCGCCGGGTCGAGCCCGTAGTCGCCGGGCTCGGGGCGCTTCCCCTGCCGGCGTTCCTTCGAGTTCTCTTCCCACCATCTGGCCATCTGGTCCCGGGTGCCGGGCAGGAGCTCGTCGCCCAGCTCTCGGGAGAGGGCCTCCATGGCGCCGATCGGTTCGCCCTGCATGTCGGCGAAGGACACGTCGAAGAAACGGTCCTCCCGGCCGGCGTCTCGGAAATCGACGAGTCGCTGCAGCGACTCGTGCCAGAAGAGCTCTTCATGAAGTCCGAGCGCCGATCGGTCGAGAACGTGCGTGAGCGGGGTCGAGAGCGCCTCTTTCAGTGCGCAGAGCGAGGGAAGGACACTGGTGATCTGGCGATGGGTCATCACGAACCGGGCGTCGGGATAGACGGCGTCGAGGGCGCCGATGCTCGCCATGTGCGCTGGGCTCTTCAGCCACCAGCGAGTCGGGGGACACCGCCACTGCAGGAGCTTGAGCACGCGCTTGTGGTAGCGGTACGCGGGCTCCATGTCGCAGGACGAGAGCCAGGCGGTGTAACCGGGGAGGAAGGCCATTCCCCCGAAGACGTGTGACCGGAAGTCGAGGGCCATGAGCAGTAGGCACTCCTGGGGGCCCGTGGCCGAGCTCGGCAGCATCCCGGCGAAGTCCGGGAACATCTGGTGCGTCATGTCGATGCCCGCCTGGCACCTGGCGATACGCGGATCGCTGTCCTCGGTCGCCGTGTTCGGCGGTGGGCACGGAGCATCCGCCTCCCAGGTTCTCAGGCAGCGGCGGGACCGGTCGCAGGCAAGCAAGAAGCTGAGGGCGGTGGACCCGGTGCGGGGCAGCCCGAGCCCGAACAGCGGAGCCGCGATCTCCTGGTTCTCGATCTCAGGATGGCGCCCGTACCACTTCTCCACCTCCAATCGATTCACCAGGTAGCCGACGATCTGGTCGGTGAAGACCGCCTCACCCAGGTCATTGAGGTTCCCCCCTTCCCCCAATGCACGCACGAGGACCTCGAGGCCCTCCCGCCAGGTGTCGGGACCGAAGTCGTCGGCCTCGGCCCTCTGGCAGGCCCTCTCCACGACCTGTTCGGCATCGATCACCTCGCGCCTCCCTCAGTGGTCGTGGGAGCCGCCAGGGATCTCCCGTGCACCGGTGCCTCAGTCCTCGAGTTGGGCGACCGGGATCGAGCGCTCCATCATGCCGAAGGTCTCCTCGCCGTCCCACCGGTAGCGGACCCCGGCCTGCTGGAGCGCCGGGGCGAACTCGTGAACGGTGCCCCCCGCCATACACGCTGAAAGGATGGTCTCGCCCTCGATGCGAACGTCACCGTCCACCGTCCGGAGCACCAGCGAGACGTCTTCACCGTTGGGCTGCAGGCGACGTAGCCACGGAGCGTCCACGATCGTGGCGGGGATCATTGCCTCGCCGTCGAAGACGTATGCCTCGTTGTAGGTCGGTTCGCCGTCCGGGCGCTCGGGGAAGGCCAGGGCGCCGAAGGCCTTGCCGCTGGGGAAGAGCGCGCTTGGCCAGCAGTGGCCCCAGAACCCGCCCGTATCGCGGGGGCCTTGACGGTGGATGCGCAGGCCGGTGCCGTTGAAGGTCCACTCCGTGCCGCCGACGTCGACCCGTCCTCGGCACGTGCAGAGCTGCTCGTAGCGTGGGCTGATGAAGGCCCCCGCGAAGCCCTCGTTGAAGAGCTCGGAAGACTCTGTGGTGAGGGTCCCCGACACCCAGGGCGGGGCTGCGCAGGTGAACTCCACCTCCACCTCGAGTGTCACTTGTGGTCCGCCGTAGTCACCTTTGGCCAACGCCCCGGCGCTCGTGTCCAACGCGCTGCCCTGGTAGGTCAAGGTCAGGGTCCGGAACGGCTCTACCAAGCGGAAGACGAGCCCCCCGGCGGCGAACGTGCGGCAGGTCCCGTCGTTGTCGAGCGGCGACCGCCCCTCGCCCGAGCCCAGGACGATCACCGTGCGGCCGTCGGGGAAGCCCAGGTTCACCTGGAGACCACGCGACTCCCACGCCTCCGAGACGGCCTCGATGCCGATCCTCGGGAGCCCGATGCGACCCTCGTGGTCCGAGACCCAGAACGACGCGCTCTCACGGAACTGGGGGTCTTCGGGTCGATCTGCCAAGAAGAAATCCTTCGACGGCTCCATGCCGCCGGTCAGATCGATGGCCATTTCCTACTGCCCCCTTCTGGATGCGTACGTCACCATGCAGCGTGTCCCATGTTGCCTTACGGAACCCCTCGGCGTGGCCGAGGCGGACGGCCGGTGCGCCTCCGGTCAACGGTCCCTTCCGCCCGGCAGGGGGTCTAGCGGCCCAGGATCTGCATGGCACGGAGCTGCTCGACCAACCGATGTGCGGCCTCGTCGGGCGACGTGACCGTCGTGTCGATACGAAGCTCGGGATGCTCGGGGGGCTCGTAGGGTGAATCCACCCCGGTGAAGTTCGCCAGCTCCCCTCGGCGCGCCCGGCGGTACAGGCCTTTGGGATCCCGGGCCTCGGCCACGTGCAACGGCGTGTCGACGAACACCTCGCAGAAGCGCCCTTCGCCCGCCACCTCGCGGGCCATCCGGCGGTCGGCACGGAACGGAGAAATGAAGGCCACGATCACCACCAGCCCGGAATCGGCCATCAGCCTGGCAACCTCGGCCACCCGCCGAATGTTCTCGACGCGGTCGGCATCGGTGAACCCCAGATCGCGGTTGAGGCCGCGCCGCAGGTTGTCGCCGTCGAGGAGCGTCGTGTGGACCCCAAGGTCGAACAGCTGCAGCTCGACCCGATTGGCGATGGTGGACTTGCCGGCGCCGGAGAGACCGGTGAGCCAGACGATGCCCGGTTGGTGTCCCTTGAGGGTGGCCCTTGCTTCCGCCGAGACATCCAGGTGCTGAGGCAGGCGCGGTGGCTCGGAGGGGTCCCTGGTGGGGCGTGAGGAACCGTGGTTCCCCGCCTGCCGGCTGGCTCGCTCGTGCGGCATGTGCGTGCCTCCGTCACTCTGAGATCGTGTGGCCAGTGGTGATGAGCCTTGCCTACCGCATGGTCGGCGGTGTTTTCGAAACGCAGGCCAGGAAGTCCAAGGCTCCCTGGTGCGGGCGCAATCAGCGGTCAGGCGGCCAAACGTACCGTTGCAGTCACCGCAACGGGGGTCTGCGCAGGGTTGCCGACGTACTCGACGTGCTCGTTCGATGTGCCCACACCTCCTTGCGAAGCAGGCCGACGCCCGGGAAGGCCGAGAACCCGACGCGCCACGTGCGGGTGGGTAGTGCTCATGCGACAGCGCGGGTTTTGCCACCGGGTCGGTTCCCAAGGAGCCCGCGACCTCGGCAGGCGCTCGGGGTGTCTCTCAGCCTTCGACGGTCGGGTTGCCGAGTGCGGCCCGAGCTGGTTCCTCGGGCTCGCACTTGCTTACGGACCTGTGCTGATAAAGAGATGCCCACCTGTGCTCACTGTCCGGGCTGTCTTCACGGCGGCAAAGCTTGGCCACAGGTAACCTGTCAGTGTCACGCCGTCCGATGTGGCGAAGCATGTCCTCCAGGTTGTGCTCGACGCCTGGAACGAGCCGTAGGAGTATCCCGGAGGCACCCCGGAGATGGCCTTGGAGGTCTCGTTCAGGTAGACGAACCAGCACTTGTCGGCTCCGTCGACGCCCCACATGCCGACCTCGTTCGTCGAAGAGCGCCAGACCGAGATCATGTTCTTCCCAGGTGTGGGGGCGACTGTTGCGTCGACGTACTTGATGGCGGTCTCTGTCTTGGCCAGGAGAGTGTCGAGGGTTGTCGGAAACGTCCCGTCATCCTTGTTGTAGATGGACTGAAGGGACGTCAGTGAGTTCGCGAGGTCCGTCTGCGTGAGGGCCGACCGGGCGCCGGTGCTGACCGAGAGGAACGTCGGAATCGCAACGGCGAGCAGGATGCCCAAGATGAGTAGCACCACCATCAGCTCGATGAGGGTGAAGCCGGCATCCGCCTGCTGGGCGTGCCCATCGTCATTCCCGCAGACGTGCCGCGCCGCGCGAAGCAGCGACCGGGTCTCGTTGGCGATCATCTCTTCCCCTCCCGGACTCTCGTCCGACCCTTTCCCGTCAGAGACGGTTACCTTCCCGCTCGGCATTGTACGTCCGCCGAGCGATGGGAGAAATGGGTCTCTCCCTGCAAGCGCCGATCCGCAGCACGCGGGGGCGGGGTGTGTCGCCGGGACGGGTGACGGCGGCGGCCGCGGACTATACGGTGGGCCTTCCGAGGTCCCGAGGAACCAGGAGGTGTGGGATGGCCGCTACCCATGAGGACGCCGCACTGATCGTGCAGCTGGTCAGGTGGAGCAATGAGATGGCCCTCGACGAGGCCGCGCAGGAGCTCTTCTCCGACGGCTTCGACCCCGAGACGGCGAGCGCCAACCTGCCCGCGGTCCGCAAGATGCTCGGTTTCGGCGAGACCATCGGCACGCTGGTCAAGCACGACCTGCTCGACCGAGAGCTCGTTCTCGACCTGTGGTGGATCGACGGGATGTGGGCGCGGGTCGGGCCCCCGGCCAAGGCCCAGCGCGACAAGATGGGCGAGCCCCGTCTCTACGAGAACTTCGAGGCGCTGGCCACCGGGAGCTGAGGTGGTCGACCCGGACCCGGGCGGCGTCCAGCCGGGAGCGCCCGAGGCGACCCTGGGCGAGGTCGCAACCCATGTGCCGGCGGATGCCGGCGTCGACGAAGCACCGTGCGCGCCGCCCTACCTGGTGAGCTTGGCGCTCCAGCGCGGCCCCTACCCCTACGAGCACCGCACCGTGGTGGTGGCCGCACTCGACGCGGTCACCGCGTCGGAGAGCCATCCCGACGACTGGGTGAAGGCGATCCGGCGGGCCCACAAGGAGGGCGGCGAGGTCCGGGTGGTGCGCATCGCCATCGACATCGGCCTCGTGGCTGGGATCTTCGAGGAGGGATCGAGGCCACGGCCCGCCTTCGAGCGGACCGTCGGGGGCGGGAGGTACATGGTGCGACTGGCCCTCTGCCACGAGCTGCCGCCGGTGGTCGTGGCCGCGGTCGACGAGGAGATGGCCCGTGACATGGGCATCGATCTCGCGGGGCCGTTGCGGGTCATGCCCGTCTTCTACCGCCGGCAGGTGTCGCGCGCCTACGGCGAGCTGCGCGAGATCCTCGTCTCGTTGCCTCGTGGCGAGGTGGATGCCGCCTTCGACCCGCCCCCGGTGGACGCAGAGGTGCTGTCGGTGCTGTCGGCGGACGATCCCCGCTTCTGAGACCGGGGCCGGGTCGACTCGGGCGGGAGCTCCGGACCCCCGTCTCCCGAGGCCCGAGGGTGGGCGGCTCGGAGGGCACGGGGGCGCCAGGCCGACCGGGGGCTCCCGGCGCTCGAGGTCTCGGCGGCTCGCGGGGACGAGTCCGGCGCACGGCTGGTGGCGGGGGAGGACCGGCGCGGGCGCCGGTCGGGCGGTGAAGAGGTGCATTCGAAGGAGGCCCGCCAACCCCCGTGAGACCGCCAGGACGGGATCGACGAGGGGCCCGCCGGCACCGAGCAGCGCTGGTCACCAGGGCCCCCGAGACGTCCCGCATCCCCGCCCCCGGGGCCGGGGGGAGGGAGAATCGCAAGGTGAGGGGCGTGCTCACCCAGGGGAACAGCGGGATTCCGGCCACCGCCGAGAACGTGGCTGCGGCCATGTCGGGCGGCCAGTTCTTCTGGCTCGACCTCGACGCCGGGGAAGGCAGTGACGACTTGACGGCGCTCCTCACTGACACGTTCCACTTCCACCCTCTGGCCGTTGAGGACGCCGAGCACTTCGGCCAGCGGCCCAAGCTGGACGACTACGACGACTACGTCTATATGGTCGCCCATGGGGCCGCCGAACGGGGGACGGGCACCGTGGAGGTGCACCTGTTCTTCTCGGACCGCTACGCCGTCACCATCCATCGCGGGGCATGCGGTCCGATCGACGGCGTGCGTGCCAGAATCGCCCACCGGCATGCGTCCGGCGCTCCGCAGATCGCCCTCGTCTACCTCATCGTGGACGCCCTGACCGACAGCTTCTTCCCCGTGCTGTCGGAATTCGACGAGCGCATCGACGCCCTGGAGGACGCCATCTTGGTCCGGCCGACCGAGGAGCAGCTCGGCGAGGTCTTCGCCATGAAACGGCGCCTCATGGCGATCCGCAAGGTCGTCACCCCCCCGCGGGACATGTTCGCCGGGCTGAGCGCGGGCGTGACCCAGCTGCCGGGCACCAGTGACGAGAGCGCCCGCTACTTCCGCGACCTCTACGACCACCTGATCCGCATCAGCGACATGGTCGACGGCTACCGCGACCTGTTGAGCGGCGTGATGGACACCCACATCTCGACCGTCTCCAACCGGCTGAACGTGGTGATGAAGCAGCTGGCTATCATCGCCACGATCTTCCTCCCTCTCAGCTACCTGACCGGGTTCTTCGGGCAGAACTTCGCCTGGTTGGTCCTCCACATCGGCGGCAGTGCCGTGTTCTTCGGGGTGGGTGTCGGGACCGAGGTGGTGGCCGTGGTGATCCTGTTCGCCTTGTTCAAGCGGCGCGGGTGGCTCGGTGGACCGGCAGCCTGATCACGGCGGTTCGCCGTGACGCTGCCGTCGGGCGGTTGGGTCTATGCCTTCGCCGCGGTCGCCCTGGCGGCCCTCGTCCCCATCGTCTGGGCCATCGTCGACGTCGTGCGGCGGCCGGCGTGGCAGTTCTCGGCCGGGCGCAAGGTGCTCTGGGTGGCCACCCTGGCCGTCGGCTGGCTGCTGGTGTGGCCGCTCGCCCTCTTCTCCTCGTTGCTGTACCTCTTCGTCATCCGTCGCCGGTTCCCCACGGTGGCGGCCAAGCCCTCGATGGCGACGTGGGACCCCTACGCCGAGGCGGCCGGCGGTCGCCCCCCGGAGCTCCCCCCGGCGGGGTGGTACCCGGACCCCTCGGGGCGGCCCGGGGCGCGCTGGTGGGACGGCCGGGGCTGGAGCGACCTGGTGCGGTAGGCGGCGTCAGCCGCCGGCTGCGGCGGTCACGACCTCGACCGAGGCGCCCTCGGTCACCACCACCGTGTCCCACACCGAGCGCGGGACGACCTCCCGGTCGACGGCCACGGCCACGCCCCGGTCCGAGGGACACAGTCGGGCGACCACGGCGGCCACCGTAGACCCGTCGGCCAGCTCCACGGCCTCGCCGTTGACCGTGGCCCTCACCGCTGTGGGCCGAACCCCGACAGCGCCGACGGCACGTCGCCACCGGCGAGGAGGGCGGCGACGGCTAGGGCGGTCAGCGGGGCGAGCAGCACCCCGTTGCGGTAATGACCGGTGGCCACGGCCAGGCCGGGGACCGCGGTCCAGCCCACGAAGGGCCCGTTGTCGGCGGATCCGGGCCGCAGGCCGGCCCGGCATTCGACCAGTTCCAGCTCGTCGATCCCCGGGACCAGCGTCCGGGCGTCGTCGAGGAGGTCGTGCACCGCGCCAGCCTGGACCGTGCGGTCGAACCCCCGCTCCTCGGCGGTGGCCCCGACCACGAGCGAGCCGTCCTGGCGGGGCACGAGGTAGCAGGGCCGGCCGTGCACGAGGCCACGGACGGTCCTGTCGATGAGCGGCTCGGGGCCGCGGAGGCGCACGATGTGCCCCTTCACCGGCCGGACCGCGGGCAACGCACCGACGGGCACCCCGCCGAGGCACCCCGAGTGCGCACCGGCCGCCACCACCACCGAGCCGGCCCGGAGCCGGCTGCCGTCGTCGAGGGTCACCCCGGACACGGCACCGTCGCCGCCGAGCTCGAGCGAGCCAACGGCCTCCTCGACCATGCCGACCCCGGCGTCCCGGCAGGCCTCGAGGAGGGCGTCGAGCAGCCGGCGGTTGTCCACCTGGTGGTCCCCGGGCACGTGCGCCCCGCCCCGAACCCCCGGAGCCAGGGCCGGCACCAGCTCCCGGCACCCGCTGGCCGTGAGCCGCTCGGCGCAGAGCCCGAGGGAGTGCTGGAAGTCGAGCAGCTCGTCGACGACCGCCCGGTCCGAGGTGTCGGCGGCCACCACCACCGTGCCGCTGCGGTGGTAGCCGATGTCGTCGCCGAGCTCGGCCGCGAACTCGGGCCACCGCTCGGCCGCCGCCACCAGCAGGCGGGTGAGCCCCTCCTCGCCGAAGGTGGCCTCGGTCACCGGGGCCAGCATCCCCGCTGCTACCCACGAGGCGCCCCGGGCCGGGGAAGGGTCGACCACCGTCACCCGCAAACCCTCTTGGGAGGCCCGCCAGGCGCTCGAGAGCCCGATCACCCCACCGCCGACCACGATGGCGTCATCGTTCACCTGTCCGATCCTAGGCAGGCTAAAATGGATGGGCTGCTCCAGGGCCAACGTCGTCCCAGGCCGCAGACCATCGTTTCCACCACCGTGGTGGGCGTAAGCTTGGAAGGACGACCATGCCTCGCTCGGAGCCTGGCGGCGTTTCTGCCGCCGGAGGCCTCTACGACCCATCGCAGGAACACGACGCCTGCGGCGTCGGGATGGTGGCCGACCTGTGGGGCCGTCCCAGCCACCGCATCGTCGAACAGGCGCTGGGCGTGCTCGAGGCGCTGGCCCACCGCGGGGCGTCGGGAGCCGAGGTCGACAGCGGGGACGGCTCGGGGATCCTCTTGCAGGTCCCGCACCGCCTCTTGGGCGAGATCGTCGACTTCGACCTGCCCGGGCCGGGCAGCTACGCCACCGGCCTCGTCTTCTTGCCAACGGACCCCGACGACGCCGCCAAGGGCAAGGCCCAGCTGGCGGCGCTGGCCGCCGAGGAGGGCCTGAGAGTCCTGGGATGGCGGGAGGTGCCCATCGACGACTCCTCGCTGGGCGAGACGGCGCGCCGGGCGCGCCCGAGGATCGAGCAGGTCTTCGTGGCCCCGCCCGAGGGCGGTCCCGAGGGCATCGCCCTCGACCGGCTGGCCTTCGAGCTGCGCAAGCGGGTCGAGCACGCCGTCGACGGGATCTACCTCCCCTCCCTCTCGGCGCGGACCATCGTCTACAAGGGGATGCTCACCTCCTTCCAGCTGCGGACCTTCTACCCCGAGCTCGGCGACGCCCGGACCGAGAGCGGCCTGGCGCTGGTGCACTCTCGCTTCTCCACCAACACCTTCCCGAGCTGGCCCCTGGCCCACCCCTACCGCTACATGGCCCACAACGGTGAGATCAACACCCTCGCCGGCAACCGCAACTGGATGCGGGCCCGCGAGGCGCTGCTGGCCACCGACCTCATCCCGGGCGACCTGTCGAGGGCGTACCCCATCTGCACCCCCGGAGCCAGTGACTCGGCCTCGTTCGACGAGGTGCTCGAGCTGCTCCACCTGGGCGGCCGCTCCCTCGCCCACAGCGTGCTCATGATGATCCCCGAGGCATGGGAGAACCACGCCTCGATGGACCCCGACCGACGCGCCTTCTACCGCTACCACGCCTCGCTGATGGAGCCCTGGGACGGCCCGGCCGCGGTGGCCTTCACCGACGGGACGGTGGTCGGCGCCGTGCTCGACCGCAACGGCCTGCGGCCCGCCCGCTACTGGGTGACCGACGACGGCCTGGTGGTGCTGGCCAGCGAGGTGGGGGTGCTCGACTGCGACCCGGCCTCGGTGGTGCGCAAGGGCCGCCTCCAGCCGGGCCGGATGTTCCTGGTCGACACCACCCAGGGTCGCATCGTCGACGACCACGAGATCAAGGCCCAGCTGGCCGCCGAACACCCCTACGCCGAGTGGCTGGCCAAAGACCAGGTCCGACTGGAGGACCTGCCGCCCCGGAGCATGCTCACCCCCCAGCACGCCAGCGTGGTCACCCACCAGCGGCTGTTCGGGTACACCACCGAGGAGCTCCGGGTGATCCTGGCCCCCATGGCCAGCACCGGGGCCGAGCCCATCGGCTCCATGGGGTCCGACACCGCCATCGCCGTCCTCTCCGAGCGCCCGAGGCTCCTCTACGACTACTTCACCCAGCTGTTCGCCCAGGTGACCAACCCGCCGCTCGACGCCATCCGCGAGGAGTTGGTCACCTCCCTGGCCGCCACCGTGGGGCCCGAGGGGAACCTGCTCGAGGCCGGACAGGGGGCGTGCCGTCAGATCCTCCTGCCCCAGCCGGTCATCGACCGAGACGACCTGGCCAAGCTCATGTACGTCAACGAGAACGGCGAGACCCCGGGGTTCAAGGCCTTCGCCATCGACGGGCTGTTCCCGGTGGCCGCCGCCGGCGACGTCGGCCGTCCCACCCCCGAGGGGGGACGGGCCCTGGGCGCGGCGATCGAGGACGTCCGCCAGCGAGTCTCGGCGGGAATCGCCGAGGGGGCCAACCTGATCGTGCTCTCGGACCGGAACTCCACCACCGAGCTCGCCCCGATCCCGTCGCTCCTGCTGGTCTCCGCCGTCCACCACCACCTGGTGCGCGAGAAGGCCCGGACCAAGGTGGGGCTGGTGGTCGAGACCGGGGACGCCCGCGAGGTCCACCACATGGCCCTGCTCATCAGCTACGGCGCAGCCGCCGTCAACCCGTACCTGGCCCTCGAGACGATCGACGACATGATCGCCGCCGGCCAGCTCGACGGCATGTCGCCCCGCCAGGCCCACAAGAACTACGTCAAGGCGGCTTGCAAGGGCGTCTTGAAGGTGATGTCCAAGATGGGCATCTCGACGATGGCCTCCTACACCGGCGCCCAGGTCTTCGAGGCCATCGGGCTCGACCACGCGGTGGTCGACGAGTACTTCAGCGGCACGGCCAGCCGCATCGGCGGGGTGGGGCTCGATGTGCTGGCCGCCGAGGTGGCCGCCCGTCACCGCCTGGCCCATCTCGACCGGCCGACCGAGCGCGCCCACCGCGAGCTCGAGGTCGGCGGCGAGTACCAGTGGCGGCGGGAGGGCGAGGTCCACCTCTTCAACCCGCGCACGGTCTTCAAGCTTCAGCACGCCACGCGGGCCCGCCGCTACGGGATCTTCAAGGAGTACACCGCGGCGGTCGACGACCAGTCCACCAAGCTGGCCACGCTGCGGGGGCTGCTCCGACTGGTGCCGGCGGCCGGTGGCCCGATCCCGATCGACGAGGTGGAGCCGGCCGAAGAGATCATGAAGCGGTTCTCGACCGGGGCCATGTCCTACGGCTCGATCTCGGCCGAGGCCCACGAGAACCTTGCCGTCGCCATGAACCGCATCGGGGCGCGCTCGAACACCGGGGAGGGCGGGGAGGACGCGGAGCGCTTCGTCCCCGACGCGGCCGGCGACCTGCGTCGCAGCGCCATCAAGCAGGTCGCCTCCGGGCGGTTCGGAGTCACGGGGGAGTACCTGGTCAACTCCGACGACATCCAGATCAAGATCTCCCAGGGGGCTAAGCCCGGCGAGGGCGGCCAGCTCCCGGGCCACAAGGTCTACCCCTGGATCGCCCGGACCCGGTTCTCCACCCCGGGAGTGGGGTTGATCTCGCCCCCGCCCCACCACGACATCTACTCGATCGAGGACATCGGCCAGCTCATCCACGACCTGAAGTCGGCCAACCCCCGGGCCCGGATCCACGTGAAGCTGGTGGCCGAGGTGGGCGTGGGGACGGTGGCCGCCGGGGTGGCCAAGGCCCACTCCGACGTGGTCCTCATCTCCGGCCACGACGGCGGGACCGGGGCGGCCCCCCTCACCTCCTTGAAGCACGCCGGCATCCCCTGGGAGCTGGGGCTGGCCGAGACCCAGCAGACGCTGCTGGCCAACGGGTTGCGGGACCGCATCGTGGTCCAGGTGGACGGCCAGCTGAAGACCGGGCGCGACGTCGTGGTGGGGGCGCTGCTCGGCGCCGAGGAGTACGGCTTCGCCACCGCCCCGCTGGTCGTCTCGGGCTGCATCATGATGCGCGTCTGCCACCTCGACACCTGCCCGGTGGGGATCGCCACCCAGAACCCCGAGCTGCGCAAGCGGTTCAACGGCCGGCCGGAGTTCGTCACGACCTTCTTCGAGTACATCGCCGAGGAGGTCCGCGAGCACCTGGCGGCCCTCGGGCTGCGCTCGCTGGACGAGGCGGTGGGCCGGGTCGACCTCCTCGACGCCGCCGAGGCGGTCAGCCACTGGAAGGCGTCCGGCCTCGACCTCGGCCCGATCCTGGCCAGCCCCGACAACCACTATGGCACCGCCCTGCGGGCCACCAGGATGCAGGACCACGGCCTCGAGCGCGCCCTCGACCACGCCTTCATCCCCGAGTGCCGCTCGGCAATCGAGGACGGCACGCCGGTGTCGCTGTCGCTGTCGGTGAGGAACGTCGACCGCACGGTCGGCACCCTGCTGGGCTCGGAGATCAGCCGCCGCCACGGATCGGCCGGGCTGCCCGACGGGACGATCGACCTCACCTTCACCGGCTCGGCCGGGCAGAGCTTCGGAGCCTTCGTGCCCCGCGGCGTCACCATGCGCCTCTACGGCGACGCCAACGACTACCTGGGCAAGGGCCTTTCCGGGGGCCGGCTGGTGGTCCGGCCGCCCGAGGAGTCGCGCTTCGTGGCCGAGGAGCAGATCAGCGCCGGCAACGTCATCCTCTACGGCGCCACCGGCGGGGAAGCCTTCATCCGGGGCCAGGTGGGGGAGCGGTTCTGCGTGCGCAACTCGGGGGCGCTCGCCGTCGTCGAGGGGTTGGGCGACCACGGCTGCGAGTACATGACCGGCGGGCGGGTGGTGGTCCTGGGTCCCACCGGCCGGAACTTCGGGGCCGGGATGTCCGGCGGCATCGCCTACGTCCACGACCCCGATCGGACCTTCGGGGGCCGCTACAACCCCGAGATGGTCGACGTCGAGCCGCTGGGCGCCGAGGACAGCCGGTGGCTGGCCGAGGTGGTGGCCCGCCACCGCGACGAGACGGGCTCGGCCGTGGCCGAGCGGCTGCTGGCCGACTGGGAGCGGGCGCTGGAGAACCTGGTGAAGGTGATGCCCCGGGACTACCGGCGGGTGCTCGAGGCCACGGCCCGGGCGGCCGAGCAGGGGACCTCGGTCGACGAGGCGGTCATGGCGGCGGCCCATGGGTAAGCCCACCGGCTTCATGGAGTACGGCCGGGAGCTGCCGCGGCGCCGCCCCATCCCGGTGCGGCTGCGCGACTGGCGCGAGGTCTACGAGCCCTTCCCGCCCGCGGACGCCCGCGACCAGGGGTCGCGTTGCATGGACTGCGGGATCCCCTTCTGCCACGAGGGCTGCCCGCTCGGGAACCTGATCCCTGAGTGGAACGACCTCGTCTACCGCGACGACTGGTCGACGGCGGTCGAGCGGCTGCAGGCCACCAACAACTTCCCCGAGTTCACCGGCCGGCTCTGCCCGGCCCCCTGCGAAGCCTCCTGCGTACTGGGCATCAATTCGGACCCGGTGACCATCGAGCGGATTGAGTACGAAATCGCCGAGCGGGCCTGGAACGAGGGGTGGGTGCGTCCGCAGCCGCCCCGCGAGCGCACGGCCAAGACCGTGGCTGTCGTGGGGTCGGGGCCCTCCGGCCTGGCGGCCGCCCAGCAGCTGGCCCGGGCCGGCCACTCGGTCACCGTCTTCGAGCGGGCCGAGCGCCCGGGCGGACTCCTTCGCTACGGCATCCCCGAGTTCAAGATGGAAAAGCGCGTCCTCGACCGCCGGCTGGCCCAGCTGCGCGCCGAGGGGGTGGAGTTCCGCTGCTCGGTGTCGGTGGGCCAGCCGGGCGAGGTGGAGGGGGCCAGCGCCCCGGACGTGACCGTCCTCGACGCCGCGCAGGTGGCGGCCGACCACGACGCCGTCCTCCTGGCCGGCGGAGCCACCCTGCCGCGGGACCTCGACGTCCCGGGGCGGGGGCTCTCCGGCGTGCACTTCGCCCTCGAGTACCTGAAGCCCTCCAACCTGGTCCGGGAGGGGGCGCTCGCCGTTTCACCGGTGTCGGCGGCCGGCAAACACGTGGTCATCATCGGCGGCGGCGACACCGGTGCCGACTGCCTGGGCACCGCCCACCGCCAGGGGGCGGCCTCGGTCCACCAGCTCGAGATCATGCCCGAGCCGCCCCTGGACCGTGCCGAGGAGCACCCCTGGCCCTTGTGGCCGGTCATCCTGCGCACCTCCTCGGCCCACGAGGAGGGCGGCCGCCGCCTCTTCTCGGTCACCACCACCGAGTTCGTCGACGACGGGTCCGGGGCGGTGCGGGCTCTGCAGGGCCACCAGGTGGAGGTCACCACCGAGGGGGGCCGCCCGGTCTTCACCCCGGTCCCCGGCAGCGAGTTCGAGCTCCGGTGCGACCTGGTGCTGCTGGCCATGGGGTTCTTGGGGGCCGAACGCCACGGCGTCGTGGCCGGGCTGGGGGTTGAGCTCGACCCCCGGGGATCGGTGGCCGCCAACCGGGGGTGGGCCACCAATATCGAGGGGGTCTTCGTCTGCGGGGACATGACCCGGGGCCAGTCGCTGATCGTCTGGGCCATCGCCGAGGGCCGCTCGGCGGCGGCCGCCGTCGACCGTTGGCTCATGGGGGAGACGGCCCTGCCCGCCCCCATCACCCCGGGGCAGCTCGCCCTGCGGTGACCTCGGGCTCGACCGTAATGCGGGCGGTCAGGCTGTTGGCGACGTAGCACTCTCGGTGGGCCACCTCCACGAGGTGAGCGACCCGCTCGGCGGTGACCGGGGGCTCGACGGTGATCCTCGGGCGCAGGGAGATCTCGGTGATCCTCGGGGGGTCGCCCTCCATCACGGCCCGGGCGTCGTCGCGATACGCGCTGACCACGATCCGGGCCCGGGCCGCCACCGCCAGGAAGGACAGCAGCTGGCACGAGGCGGCGGCGGCGAGGAGGAGCGACTCGGGATTGGCGAGACGCCCGTCGCCCAAAAACGCCGGATCGGCACTGACCGAGAGCACGCCCTCGGCCGGCGGCAGGTGCACGGTGTGGGTGCGGTCGTAGGCGTCGTAACCGCCTGCCGTCGAGCCGTCCCAGCGGCAGGAGACCAGGTAGTGGTGGGCCATGGCGTTGGTATGGTGCCACGGGAGACGCCCACCGGCCCGGCCGGCGGGCCCGGCGGTGCCACAGACGAGGAGCGGTCCATGGAGGAGCTGGTCACCACGTTCGAGTGGCAGGCACTGGCCGACCACCATGCGGCGGTGGGGGAGCGGACGCTGCGGGAGCTGTTCGCCGAGGACCCCGGCCGCGCCGAACGCATGGCGGCGAGCGGGGCGGACCTCCTCCTCGACTACTCCAAGCACCGGGCCACGGCCGAGACGATGCGCCTGCTGCTGGCGGTGGCCCGCCGGGCGCAGGTGGCCGAGCGGCGGGACGAGATGTTCGCCGGGTTCCACATCAACCCCACCGAGGACCGGGCGGTTCTCCACGTGGCCCTGCGCATGCCGCCCGGGGCCGACCTGGTGGTCGACGGCCAGGACGTGGTGGCCGACGTGCACCGGGTGCTCGACCAGATGGGGGAGCTCTCTGACCGGATCCGCGACGGGCGGTGGACCGGCGCCACCGGCCGGCGCATCCGGGCCGTGGTCAACATCGGCATCGGGGGCTCGGACCTCGGGCCGGCCATGGCCTCGGAGGCCCTGCGCGACGAGGCCACACCGGACATCATCAGTCGGTTCGTCTCAAACATCGACCCGGTGGACCTGTGGGCCAAGACGGCCGACCTCGACCCGGCCGAGACGCTGTTCGTGGTGAGCTCGAAGACCTTCACCACCCTCGAGACCCTCACCAACGCCGCCGTGGCGCGCGACTGGCTCTTGTCGGGGCTCGGGGCCGGTCCCGAGGCCGTGGCCCGCCACTTCGTGGCCGTCTCCACCAATCGCCAGGCGGTGGCCGAGTTCGGAATCGACCCGGACAACATGCTCGTGTTTTGGGACTGGGTGGGGGGCCGCTACTCCTACGACTCGGCCATCGGCTTCTCCCTCATGGTGGCCATCGGGCGCCGGGCGTTCACCGAGATGCTGGGGGGCTTCCACGCCATGGACGAGCACTTCCGCACGGCGCCGCTCGAGGAGAACCTGCCGGTGCTCCAGGGGATGCTCAACGTCTGGTACAACAACCTCTTCGGGGCCCAGACCCACGCCGTGCTGCCCTACAGCCAGCGGCTGGCCCGTTTTCCCGCCTACCTCCAGCAGCTGACCATGGAATCGAACGGCAAGTCGGTGCGCCGCGACGGCAGCCCGGTGACGGGGGAGACCGGGGAGATCTTCTGGGGGGAGCCCGGCACCAACGGCCAGCACGCCTTCTACCAGCTGCTCCATCAGGGCACGAAGCTCGTCCCGGCCGACTTCATCGCCTTCGCGCACTCCACCCACGAGCGGGGCGACCAGCAGGACCTGCTGATGGCCAACTGCTTCGCGCAGAGCGCGGTGCTGGCCTTCGGCCGTACCGCCGCCGAGGTGGCGGCCGAGGGCACCCCGCCCGAGCTCGTGCCCCACAAGGTGATGCCGGGGAACCGACCCTCGTCGACGATCCTGGCCGAGCAGCTCACGCCGTCGGTCCTGGGCCAGCTGGTGGCTCTCTACGAGCACACCGTCTTCGTCGAGGGGACGGTGTGGGGCATCGACTCCTTCGACCAGTGGGGGGTGGAGCTGGGGAAGGCCATGGCCGGTCAGTTGGCCCCCGCCCTCTCCTCGGCCGATGAGCCCGACCTCACGAGCCACGACAGCTCCACCGCCGAGCTGGTCCGCCACTACCGCCGGTTCCGTGGGAGGAGGCCGTCGGAGTAGGGAGGAATGGCTCTTTGGACGTGGGCCGCGGGCACCGCTCGCCGGAGTGAGCAGTCGCGTCGAACGACCAAGGACGCACTCTCGAACCGTTGCTCTGTGTCACCCGTTCGGGCGGGGATCCGGCTCACCGTGGGAGCGAGGTAGGTGACACGCTGTTGCCCTCACCCTGACCTCCTCGACCCGGCGCAGATCGCAGAGACCGCACGCGAACATCACAGGTTTAGCGACGTCGGCTATGACCTTCGAGGTGTTCCCCGGCGTGGCCTGCGCTCCTCTCATGCGGATGGCGGTCGAAGCTGCAACAATCGCGGCGTGGCCCTGGACGAGATGGTCGAGCGCATCGAGGTCCAGCGGGTGATCCCCTCGACTCCGGCGGACATCTTCGAGGTGCTGACCGACCCTCGGGGTCACGTGACGATCGACAGCTCGGGAATGTTGATGGCGGCCAGTGGGGAGCGCGTTCGCGCCGTGGGTGATTCCTTCGTCGTCCACATGGACCGGGACGCGCTCAACGACCTACCCCTGGGCCTCTACGACGTGACGGTCTCCATCGTGAAGCTGGATCCGGACCGCGAGATCGCCTGGACCGTGAAGGGCCGGCTCAACCTCGGACACGTGTACGGGTACATTCTCGAGCCGGTAGCCGAGGGCACGTTGGTGACCTCCTACTACGACTGGTCGTCCGTGGAGCAGGAGTGGAAGGACGCGGGGATCTTTCCCGTCATTTCTGAACAAGCGATCAGAGCCACCCTCGGCATCCTGGCGCGAACGGTTGCGCCGGGACGACCTCGGCCGGTCTGAAACAGCACTCCAGACCCGCCTCTGCGGGGTGATGGCTCAATGACTCCTCGGTCCCATGTGCCTGGCGGTTCGGGATACCCCGACCGGCGCTGTGACGACGGTGGTGGGGGATGCGGAATCACCAAGCCCAGCGGCCTCGGACGAGCTTCTGGGTCATCTCTTCCAGAGCGACGGGGCCGCTCTACCAAGCCATTAGCCGCGCTGGCGCCGGGAGATCTCCAGCTACCTTTCCACCGATGGAAGGGGATGCTGGCGCGAGTGCAAGTCCATCTGTCCGACCGGCGGTCCTACCAGGAGATTGCTGCATGGTTGAGCGGAAGAGATTTATCGGTGATCCGTAGAATTGGGCATCACCGAATTTGACCCCCCGTCGGCCCCGACGATCCAGAAGCCGCCGCAGTTACATGGGGTATCGGATGTCAGGGTAAGGTTCCGGCCTCATCGCATACGCACCGAAAGGACGCACATGAACCGCCGTGAACTCATTCGCGCCGTCGCCGCACAGACCGATCAGGACGTCAAGGAAGTCGAGTCAGTCGTCGCCGGACTGACCGACGTCATTACCGCGGTCGTCGCTAAGGGCGAGCCCGTCGTCATCCAGGGGTTCGTCAAGTTCACCAAGGTCAGCCGGGCCGCTCGCATCGGGCGCAACCCGCAAACGGGCGAGCCAGTCAAGATCAAGGCCAAGACGGTGGCGAAGGCCACGGCGATGAAGGCATTTCGTGACACGGTGATGGCGCCATCGTCGGCTCCTCGGCTCGCCCGAGGCGTCTGGCCGACGTCCCCGGAGCTCTTGGCCAAACAGGCCGAGGTGCGCAAGGAAGCGGCCAAGCCGGTCGCCGCAAAGGCTCCGCTCCGTAAGTCCGCGGCCAAAAAGGCGCCGGCCAAAAAGGCCGCATCCCGTCAGCCCGTCAAGAAGGCTCCGGCCCGTCAAACCGTGGCGAAGAAAGCTCCCACCCGAAGAGCCCCTTCCCGCCGCTGAGGTTGATTCTGCGCAAGTCGCAGATTCTCAAATTACGCATCGAACACGTTCCCGACTCTTGCCGGTTGATGGCTTGAAGCTCGCTCTATCGGTCTGCTCCGAACCGGTCGATGATAGGTCTGACGAACCCGGCAGGTGGCATTAGGGGCGGGGTTGCTCAGCAAGATGCGGCCGACATCGAGAGGCTGGCTGGTAGCACGCGTGAACCTTACGCAGCCCTATGTCCGGTGAGGCACCGTCGAAGGCGCGCCGTGCGCATGCAGAGGGGCGAGCGCTCCTCGTCGGCGACCACCAATGCGCGGACCAGGCCGCCCGCGTCGACGTCTACTTCTCGTCGACTTCCCTCAATGCACCGTAGCGACCGGAGATTCCTTGCATGATGACGGCCTCAAGGTCCGAATCGGTGAGAGTTCGCGGAGTCCCGAGGGAGGAGGCGCGCAAGAACAGCTCAGCCATCCACTCGAGAAGCTCGAGACGTTCGACGGCTTCGTTCATCGTGCTTCCATAGGCAACCGAGCCGTGATTTTGCATGAGTGCGGCGTTGCGGCCCTGGAGTGCCTCGACCACGTTCTGGGCCAACTCATCGGTTCCGAACGTCGCGTAAGCGGCGGTCCGGGTAGAACCCCCCAGGAGGAGACAGTTGTAGTGCAATGCCGGCAACTCGTCGCAACAACAGGAGACTGCCGTCGAAGCCATCGCGTGGGCGTGCGTGATGGCAAGAGCGTTGGTGGCTGCATAGATGGCGGTATGCAGTGGGACTTCGGACGTAGGGGCTAGGTGGCCATCAATCACTTCGCCGTGCAGGTCGATGACCGTGATCATCTCTGCCGTAAGTGTGGCCAGATTCGCCCCGGTCGGCGTGACCGCTATCAAGTCTCCACTACGTGCAGATACATTGCCTGCCGTGCCGATCACCAGTCCCTTTTCTGCGAGGTGACGGCTCGCGCTGGCTACGGCTTCTCGTTCATCGGCTAACTGCAAATCGATCATCCTTTCTCCTCGTGTAGGTGTCGCGCTCCACGTTCCGGTGCGAAGGAACGAGACATTGGGCTCTCAGACCGCGCCCCCGAATATCGATGCGGCCACACCGACCCTAGTGCAGAGCGATCCCGTCCTACCCGTTGTCCTCTATCCTGCCCTGACCTCGTCAGCCTGCATTCGTTTGGCCACGATATTCAAGTGCCGCTCTGAGCGTCGTCAAGCCGCCCGGTGAGATCACATCGTTCGGATAGAAGTCTTCGAAGACTTGCACTGCCGCTTCCTCCGACGAGACGCCAAGGCGGTCGAGCAGCGCCACGAGGTCCGGGCGGTCGAGTCGGCCTTTCCCGCACGGAGCTTGAGGCCAGACAGATCGGGCTGCTTCCTGCCGTGAGTATGAGCTCGGCGCCGCGACGATGGGCGCCCGGCCTGGGAGGGCGTCTGCGCGCGACAATTAGCTGATCCCGGGTGGGCACAAGTGGCTTGCCAGAGAGCCTTGAACGGGGAGATCGAGCGGCGTCGCTGGCGCCGCGTAACGTGGCGATCCGTCTGGGAGAAGAGGTGGGTCCGTAGGCCATGTGGGTACGAAGACGCCGTCAGCCGCGACCAACGGTTGCCGAGGGAGCCGTCTCCGACGACGGGCCGACCCGAGTGGCCCTCGGGACGGCCAAGGCTCCCCCTCGGCGGTACATCTCCTGGACGGTGTTGGCCATGATGACGGTGGGATCCGTCGGCTATCTCGGGTCCGCGCCGGCCACGTCGGTGTTCGGTCTCGCTTCGGTGTTCTTGTATGTCTTCCCTGCATTCGTTTTCCTGGTGCCCGTCTCCTTGGTCGCCGCGGAGTTGGCGTCCGGCTGGCAGGGTGGCGTCTACAACTGGGTGCGAGAAGGTGTGTCTGCCCCGATGGGGCTCCTGGCCGTCTGGTGCGAGTTTGCCCAGACGATCTTCTACTACCCCGCCCTGCTCGCCTACGTCGCCGGGACGCTCGCCTACGTCGTAGATCCGAGCCTGGCCGCCAGCGGCGTCTACAACGCCGTCGTCATCATCGTTCTGTTCTGGGGTGGCGTGTTCATCTCCTCGCACGGAGTTGGCCTCGTGGCAAGGCTCTCCTCGAGTGGGACGCTGATCGGGACCCTGATCCCGGGGGCAATCCTCGTCGTTCTCGGTATCGCCTATCTGCTGCAGGGAAACCACTCGGCTGCACCGATGAACACGCACCATCTCCTCCCTGCGTGGACGGGTATCGCCAGTGTCGTCCTGGTCGTCAACAGCTTCTTCACCTATGCCGGTATCGAGGTGAATGCCGTGCATGTTGACGACCTCAAGAACCCCGGCCGGGAATTTCCGAGGTCCATCTTTCTCGCCATGGCACTCGTCCTCGCCATCTTCATCTTCCCCACGCTGGCGATCGCATGGGTGATCCCCGAAAAGAACATCAGCTTCACGGCCGGGGTCATGCAAGCCTTCAACAGTCTCTTTGCGCACTTCGGGATCAAGTTCGCCGTACCGGTGATCGCGATCGCTCTTGCGATCGGGGCCCTTGCCGGAATGATGGCCTGGCTTGACGGTCCCTCCGAGGGGCTGCTCAGGATCGGGCGCGAACAGGGTTTTCTCCCCCCCTTCTTTCAGAAGGTGAACCGCAAGGGCATCGAGATGCGCATCCTGACGGGACAGGCGATTGTGATCACCGTCATCGCCCTGCTCTACGCGTTCATACCGGACGTCTCGCATGCCTACTGGCTTTTCGCCGTAATGGCCACGCAGGTCTATCTCATCATGTACGTGCTGATGTTCGTCGCCGCGATCAGACTGCGCCGCAAGCAGCCGAACCACGCCCGCGGGTACCGTGCCCCGGCTCTCGGCCTCCTGTGTCTGGTCGGCGCCGTGTCGTCGGTGGCCGCGCTGGTCATCGGCTTCATCGCCCCGTCGCAGTTCGGCCACTCGAACCGGCTGCTCTACGCCCTCCTCATCCTGGGAGGGATACTCGTGATCGGGATCGTTCCGCCGCTACTCATGGATCGGCTTCGCAAGCCGGGGTGGAAGGTGGTCGGCAGCGCCCCGACCCCCGAACTCTGACCTCCCCCGCTCACTTTGGCAGGTAGCCCAATCACACGCCCCACGGGACCACCACCGCGTCACCTACTAGGTGCAGGGCAGGGCAGAGCCTTCATCAAACCCGGGGCGGTTCATAACATGAGACCTGGGACGATGCGTGGAGGTAATGGGACGATGTTCGAACCCCTCCTGGCCTGCTGACCTGGGGTAATGCGGCCCGCTGGGCAGAGTTGGGCTGCATTTCCGTCGCGGAGCGGTTGGTCGCAAAGTCGGCTCTGGAAGTGATGGGACTATGTTCGAACCCCGTCGACGACTGCCACAATCCCGGCAGCGAAGGCGATCAGATCATGCTGATCCGCCGATGATCGTCAACAAGCAACAGGGACCCTCGAGCACGGGAAGGGCATCGGGCGATATGGCGAGATCGCGGGACGACCACCTCTGGGCGCTGGCGCACGCCGAGCGAACTGCGCTTGCGGAGGATCTGTCGGGCCTCAATGCCGAGCAGTGGCGACACGCCACCCTGTGCGAACAGTGGGACGTCGAGGAGGTCGTCGCTCACCTCACCGCCGCAGCAAGCCTGAACCAGTGGCGGTGGATGCGGAGCATGCTCGGCGCTCGTTTCCGTGTCGACGTGCACAACCAGCGCCGCATGGTCGAGAATCGGGGCAGCACTCCCACCGAGACGCTCGAACGGTTCCGCACCATCATCGGTAGTACCACCGCCCCTTCGGGGCACACCCCGGCCTACCTTGGCGAGGTCATCGTGCACGCCCAAGACATCTGTCAGCCACTGGGGTTGCCCCGAACACCAGATGTCGACGCACTGACGCCCGTGGCTGAATTCTTTGCAAGCCGCAACTTCACGGTTGCCAGCCGGACCGCTGTCGCCGGTCTGGAATTGCGCGCCGACGACGGGCCGTTTGCCGCGGGCACTGGACCGCTGGTCGCCGGATCGACCCTGGCGCTGGTGATGAGCATGGCTGGCCGCACTCCCTACGTTGACCAGCTCGACGGCCCGGGAGTACCGACTCTGCGGGCACGCGTCAACGGCAGCGAAGCGTGAACCGTGGCGCCCTTTTGGACGTGATCCGCCCTACTGCGAATGCAACGGCACCCGGGGTTCGAACATCGTTGTTTGCCTCGGTTGGCAAATGCCACTGGAATACCGCCTTTGATCAGGGAAGACGTTGTGCTTCCGACAACGTCGGTGGGATGTTCACGAAACTCGCTGGCGAGGGGACTCGCTTCCGGTCGGTGGGGGACTCCACAGGTTAAGCGGTGGTGCCTCCACAATCTTCAGGCGAGGCGACCTTGTCCTAAGTGTGGGAGTCAGGCGTCGTCTCACGGTTGACTACGGTCTCTTGAGTATGGGGGGAAGTCGGATCATGGCGCTGCGCCGCGCAGGACTGTGCGCAAACTGCGGCGTCCCGCTAGAAGAGGGGACGCGGGCGTATTGGGACGCTGATGCCAAACTCGTCTTCTGTCTTGACCACGTCCCAACGTCGCTGCCCGGTCCGAAAACGCCGCATCGGACACTTGGCCAACCGGATGAATCCGGATTGCAGCAGCAGGTCAGGCCGATTCCTGCGACGGAGCCCGCTCCATTAGACCTGGGCGAGGCGGGCCGTTCCGCCCAACGAGAGCACGATCGAAGAGCTCTCCAGCGAGAGCGAAAGGTTCGACAGAAACATCCAGTCATCGGTGGGTTCCTCCTCGCCGTCACCGAGGACCCACAGAGCACCAGAGCATGGGCGAACGGGGCGGCCGGGGAACGAGCGGTAGGGCGGCGCCTCGATGAGCTGGCCGATCAGGGGGTGATCACCCTCCATGACCGAAGGGTTCCCAGGTCGTCAGCAAACATCGACCATATCGCCGTTTCTCCGTCGGGCATCTACGTGATTGACGCCAAGTACAGGGAGACGGGTCGCGTCGAGCGGCGAACCTCGGGGTCGATCTTCAGGCCGGGGCCGCCCCAACTCTGGGTGGGCAAACGTAACTGCACTCCCTTGGTCGGCAAGATGGCCGGTCAGCTGAGCGTGGTTATGGACGCTCTGGAAGGCTGCGCGGCGGCAGTCAACGTTCCAGTTCGGCCAATGCTTGCATTCGTAAACGCCGAATGGGGGTTGTTTGCTTCCGCGATCGATATTGCCGGTGTCTTGGTCGTTTGGCCGAAGGAGATGGCGAAGATCGTCGTTCGGCCAGGACCAACCACTCCCGATGCAGTGGCGGCGATAGCTCACCATCTCGCATCTCGGCTGCGGACGGCATGAGTCCTGTCGTTGAGGTCGTCACGACTTGCGGCGACTTAGCGGTTTCTCCAATAGCAAACTGCCGGCCTTTCGGCCGGCAGTTTGTGCATTTCGGGGTGGCGGAGCGGTTGTTGACCCGCTCGCCACCTCCAACGGTGGGCTTTCATGAACAGTTGGGTCGTTGTTTCTTGAACACCCACCCTTGGAGGTAATGGGAGTACGTACGAATGCCTCCTGAGGGGTTGACCGGGGGAAATTCAGGGCAAAAGGGTGAGCTGATGAGAATTTCGAGTGCCGAGCGGATCTGCTCAAGGTCGGCTGCCGAAGCGATGGGACTATGTTCGAACCCCCGTCGAGGCGCAATCTGATTCGACCAGTCCCGCTGGCGATCCGAGGCAGATGCGCTAGCCCGGACCATTCACGAGGCCGCACGAACTGACCGACCCGCGTCCGCGGAAAAGCCCTTCGAGTAGGGGAAACTGTTGGTGTCGAAGCCACAGCAACCCGAACAAGAAGGGCACTTCCAAGGTGA
>JBKQNY010000207.1:0-9848 GCA_052145775.1 Acidimicrobiales bacterium | reverse complement strand
CATGGCCTGGGACGTGCCGTTCGTGGGCGTCAACCACCTCGAGGCCCACCTCTTCGCCTCCCTCCTCGAGGAGCCCGACCTCGGCTGGCCGCTGGTGGTGCTGCTCGTCTCGGGGGGCCACACCGTGTTGGTGGAGATGTCGGCGCCCGGCCGCTACCGACTGCTGGGCCAGACCATCGACGACGCCGCCGGCGAGGCCTACGACAAGGTCGCCCGCTACCTCGGACTCGGCTACCCGGGCGGCCCGGCCATCGACGCCATGGCGGCGGCGGGGGACCCGGCCGCCTTCGCCTTCCCCCGCGCCCTGATGGACGAGAGCTACGACTTCTCCTTCTCGGGGCTGAAGACGTCGGTGGTGCGGTCGGTCGAGCGCCAGCCGGGGGCCTCGGCGGCCGACGTGGCCGCCTCGTTGCAGGAGGCGGTGGTCGACGTGCTGGTGGCCAAGGCCAGCCGGGCGGTGGCGGCCACCGGGGCCAGGGGGCTCTGCCTGGCCGGCGGGGTGGCGGCCAACTCGCTCCTGCGGCGGCGGACGGCGGAGGCCGGGGCCGAGCTGGGGGTGCCGACCTACCTCCCGGGCCGGGCCATGTGCACCGACAACGCGGCCATGGTGGCCGCCGCGGGCTGGTGGCGGCTCAACCACGACGGGCCGAGCCCACTCTCGCTCGCCGCCGACCCCAACCTCTTCCTCCCCCTCACCGTCTGAGCGCCCCGTCGCCTGCCTCTAGCGTGGGGTGGTGCCCGGACCCTACGACCTCGGCCCCGAGGAGCTGGTGGCGCTCCTCGCCGACGAGCCCCCCTACCGAGTCCGCCAGGTCTGGGACGGGCTCCACCGCCGGGCCCGTCGCCCCTCGGAGATGACCGACCTCCCGGCGGGCCTGCGCCGCCGGCTGGAGGACGCGTTGGTGCCGGCGCTCACGGAGGGGTCGAGACAGGTGGCCGACGGCGGCGACACCGTCAAGTGGCTCTTCACTCTGGGCGACGGGGCCCGGGTGGAGACCGTGCTGATGGCCTACCCCGACCGGGTGACGGCCTGCGTCTCGACCCAGGCCGGCTGCGCCATGGCGTGCCAGTTCTGCGCCACCGGCCAGGCGGGCTTCGTGCGCCAGCTCACCGCCGGCGAGATCGTCGAGCAGGTGGTGGCGGTCACGCGGGCGGCCCGGCCGCGTCGCCTCACCAACGTCGTCTTCATGGGCATGGGCGAGCCGCTGGCCAACTACGACCGCACGTGGGCGGCCGTCGAGCGGATCCACGACGACCTCGGACTGTCGGCCCGCCGCCTCACCCTCTCCACCGTCGGCATCGTCCCGGGCATCCGGCGGTTGGCCGGCGAGGACCTCCCGGTCAACCTCGCCGTCTCCCTGCGCGCCGCCAACGACGAGCTGCGCGACGAGCTGGTGCCGGTCAACCGGCGGTACCCGCTGGCGGTGCTGGCCGAGGCCTGCGCCGACTACGTGTCGGCGACCCACCGACGGCTCTCGGTGGAGTGGGCGCTGATCGACGGGGTGAACGACCGGCCCACGGACGTCGCCGAGCTGGCCCGCTTCGTCCGCCCGCTGGCCGCCCACGTCAACCTGATCCCGCTCAACCCCACGCCGGGCTACGCGGTGCGCGGCACCCCCCGGCACCGGGTGCGGGCCTTCGCCGAGGAGCTCGGGGGGCTCGGGGTGAACGCCACCGTCCGGGTCACCCGGGGTGCGGAGATCGACGCCGCCTGCGGGCAGCTGGCCGGCGGGGACGGCCGGGCGAGCGTCGCCACCAGAGGCTGAAGCAAACACCTGTTCGTGTCACGTTAGAGTTGAGGGTGGTGAGCACGCTGCAGGGATCGCTCTTCGCCGCAGGTGAGGAGGTGTCGCCCCGGGCCGCCGCCGGACGCCCGGCGCGCACCCCCCTCGACGGCGGAGCCTGGGTCGAGGTGCGGCGCGGCTGGCTCCTCGGGGCCGACGCCCTCTTCGAGCGACTGCGCGCCGGCGTGGCCTGGCGACACGAGCGGCGGCCGATGTACGACCGGATGGTCGACGTGCCGCGGCTGCAGGCCTTCTACGACGAGGACGACCCGCTGCCCGACCCGGGTCTGGCCGAGGCGATGGCCGCCCTCAACCGCGACTACCAAGAGGAGATGGGCGAGCCGCTCGCCACGGTGGGCCTCTGCTGCTACCGGGACGGGAACGACTCGGTCGCCTGGCACGGCGACACCATCGGGCGTGGGGCCACCTGCGACACGGTGGTGGCCATCTGCTCGCTCGGGTGCCCCCGTTCCCTGCACCTCCGGCCGCGCCGAGGAGGCCCGGCACTGCGCTTCGCGCTCCACAGCGGCGACCTGCTGGTGATGGGCGGGAGCTGCCAACGCACCTGGGAGCACGCCGTGCCCAAGACCCGTCGTCCCGTGGGCCCGCGCATCAGCGCCCAGTTCCGACCCCGCGGGGTGCGGTAGCGGGTCCGGCCCGGTCCGACACGGCGCCGGCGTCATCTCTCTCGGCACCGCCACCTTCCACGCATGGAAGGTCGGCGAGCACCTGGCCGCCCCGATGGTGGGGTGATCGCTCCTTGGTGCGCCACGCAACGCGGCGTCCTGGGCCGCGCCGCGGCGCGTCCGACCGCGGACTGCCCGGTTCAGACGCCGCCCACGGCGGTGAGCCCGCCGTCGACCACCACGGACGCGCCGGTGACGTAGGCCGCCTCGGCCGAGAGCAGGAACCGCACCACTCGGGCCACGTCGTCGGGCTGGGCCAGGCGGCCGAGCGGGGTCCTCTTCTCCAGCGAGGCGCGGGCGCCGGGGATCTCGAGCAGCGGGGCGAGCAGCGGCGTGTCGACCGCCCCCGGGCAGACAGCGTTCACGCGGATGCCGTCGGGGCCGAGTGCGTGGGCGGCCGACCGGGTGAGACCGAGGAGCCCGGCCTTCGAGGCGCAGTAGGCGGCCAGCCAGCTGTTGCCGACGAGCCCCTCGATCGACGAGATGTAGACGATGGCCGACCCCGGGCCGGCCTCGCACAGGGACCGGTGGAGCGCCCGGGTGGCCATGGCCGCGGCCCGCAGGTTGACGTCGAGCACGGCGTCCCAGAGCTGGTCGTCCACCGCGGTCACCGGGGCGGGACCGCCCACCCCGGCCGAGTGCACCAGGCCGCCGAGCGGCCCGAGGGCCGAGAGCGAGCGATCGACCGCGGCGGGGAGGGCACCGGTGTCGGTGACGTCCACCCCGAGGCCGACCGCGCCCACGCCGTGGTCCTCGGCGCAGCGACGGGCGATGCGCCGGGCCCCGGCGGCGTCGAGGTCCCAGGCGGCGACGGGCCGCCCCGCCTCGGCCAGGGCCAGGCAGGTGGCCAGGCCGATGCCCGAGGCGGCGCCGGTCACCACCACCCCGGTGGCCGGCGGCGCGCCGTGGCCCTCGCGGGCCCGGCGCCGGGTGCCCCGCGGGGTGCGGCGGGCGGTGGGCGAGGCCCCGGTGGTGCCGGCGCGGGCGGCTCCGGGCCGCCGGGGCGGGCGCGTCGTGGCCTTGGGGGTGGAACGTCCCTCGGCCACGGTCAGCGCACTGCGGCCGCAGGCGGCGCACCAACGGGGGCCGTCCGGCCCGTCCCGCCGCCCTCGACCATCGCGCCTCCCGCCTTGGCTTCGTCCCGGCGGCCGAGGATAGGCCGCCGACGCGGTTGCCGCCGCCGCCGACTCCCGCTAGCATTAGCACTCGCAACCCTAGAGTGCTAACTGTGCCAAGGAGGCCCGAACCGATGAAGCTGCACCCCCTCGAAGACCGGATCGTCGTCCGGCCCGGCGAGTCCGAGGAGACGACGGCGTCCGGTCTGGTCATTCCCGACACCGCCAAGGAGAAGCCCCAGCAGGGCGAGGTCCTGGCCGTCGGGCCCGGCCGCCGCGCCGAGAACACCGGCGAACTGGTCCCCCTCGACGTGGCCGTGGGCGACACGGTCGTCTACCCCAAGTACGGGGGCACCGAGATCACCGTGGACGGTGAAGACCTGCTGATCCTGTCGGGTCGCGACGTCCTGGCCAAGCTCCAGAAGAAGTAGCCCCGCGGGAGCCGGCCCGGGTCGCCCCGGGCCGGTGTCGCCCGTCTATCCCCGAAGAGCTCGAGAGGAGCACCGTCAACCATGCCCAAGATCCTGAAGTTCGACGAGGCCGCCCGCCGCGGCCTCGAGGCCGGCGTCAACAAGCTGGCCGACACCGTCAAGGTCACCCTGGGGCCCAAGGGCCGCAACGTGGTGATCGAGAAGAAGTTCGGCGCCCCCACCATCACCAACGACGGCGTGTCCATCGCCCGTGAGGTCGAGTTGGAGGACCCGTTCGAGAACATGGGTGCCCAGCTGGTGAAGGAGGTGGCCACCAAGACCAACGACGTGGCCGGCGACGGCACCACCACCGCCACCGTGCTGGCCCAGGCGCTCATCAGCGAGGGGCTGCGCAACGTGGCCGCCGGGGCCAACCCGGCCGGCCTCAAGCGCGGCATCGACAAGGCGGTCGAGGCGGCCGTGGCGTCGATCGCCGAGCAGGCCAAGGAGGTCGAGGGCAAGACCGAGATCGCCCAGGTGGCGTCCATCTCGGCCGCCGACCCGGCCATCGGCGAGGTGCTGGCCGACGCCATCGACAAGGTGGGCAAGGACGGCACGGTCACCGTCGAGGAGTCGAACACCTTCGGCATCGAGCTCGAGCTGACCGAGGGGATGCAGTTCGACAAGGGCTACCTCTCGCCGTACTTCGTGACCGACCCCGAGCGCCAGGAGGCCGTCCTGGACGAGCCGCTGATCCTCTTCTTCAACCAGAAGATCTCGGCCGTGCACGACCTGCTCCCGGTCCTGGAGAAGGTCATGCAGACCGGCAAGCCCCTGCTGATCGTGGCCGAGGACGTCGAGGGGGAGGCCCTGGCCACCCTGGTCGTGAACAAGATCCGCGGCACGTTCACCTCGGTGGCCGTGAAGGCCCCCGGCTTCGGCGAGCGGCGCAAGGCCATGCTCCAGGACATGGCGGTGCTCACCGGCGGGCAGGTGATCTCCGAGGAGATCGGCCTCAAGCTCGAGGGCGCCACCATCGACCTTTTGGGCCGGGCCCGCCGCATCATCGTCACCAAGGACGACACCACCATCGTCGAGGGTGGCGGGTCGGCCGAGGACGTGAAGGGCCGGGTGGCCCAGATCAAGCGGGAGATCGAGGACACCGACTCGGACTGGGATCGCGAGAAGCTCCAGGAGCGGCTGGCCAAGCTGGCCGGCGGCGTGGCCGTGGTGAAGGTCGGCGCGGCCACCGAGGTCGAGCTGAAGGAGAAGAAGCACCGCATCGAGGACGCGCTGTCGGCCACCCGGGCGGCGGTGGAGGAGGGGATCGTCGCCGGCGGCGGCACCGCCCTCATCCGCAGCCGCGAGGCGGTGGACAAGGTGGCGGCGTCCCTTGACGGCGACGAGGCCACCGGGGCCCGTATCGTGTCCCGCTCCCTCGAGGAGCCGCTGCGCTGGATCGCCTTCAACGCCGGCCTGGAGGGCGCGGTGCTGGTCCGCCAGGTGGAGACCGAGACCGGGGCCATCGGCCTGAACGCCGTCACCGGCGACCTCGAGGACCTGGTGAAGGCGGGGATCATCGACCCGGCCAAGGTGACCCGGTCCGCACTGCAGAACGCGGCGTCCATCGCCGCCCTGCTGCTCACCACCGAGGCCCTGGTGGCCGACAAACCCGAGAAGGCCGACCCCGCCGCGGCCGCTGCCGCCATGGGGGGCATGGGGGGCATGGGGGGCATGGGCGGGATGATGTAGCTCGGTCCCTTCGACCGAACGCGCCACCACCGGCCGGGCCAGATGGCCCGGCCGGAGCGCGTGGGCAAGCCGGCGGGTCCCCTAGCCTGACGGCCCGATGACACCACCCGACGCCACGCCGCCGGGACCGCCGCAGCGCGTGCGGAGGCCGCCCACCGCGGTGCCCGGCGCCCCGGGGCCCTGGGAGTCGCTCCCGGCCGCGGCGCGCCGCGGGATCTCGGTGGCGTCGGTGGAGGCGGCGCTCGGAGCGGCCGGGATGGCCGGCCCGCCCCCGGCGCCCGCACCTTTCGACGGCCCGTCGGGCCGCCCGCCCGCCCCTTCGGCGGTGCTGGTGGCCCTCTTCGAGGAGGCGGGGGAGGCCCGCACCGTCCTCACCCGGCGCTCGAGCGGGCTGCGGTCCCACGCCGGCGAGGTGAGCTTCCCCGGGGGACGCATCGACCCGGGGGAGAGCCCCCTCGAGGCCGCCCGCCGGGAGGCGGCCGAGGAGGTGGGCCTCGACCCCGCCGCGGTGCGGCCCGCCGGGTGGCTCCGACCGCTTGCCACCTTCTCCTCGACGTCGCTGATCGTGCCGGTGGTGGCGGTGCTCGACCGCCGGCCGTCCCTCTCGGCCAATGAGGCCGAGGTGGCCCGGGTCTTCGACGTGGCCCTGGCCGACCTGGTGGCCGACGGCGCCTTCTCCGAGGAGCGCTGGACGGTGCCGGGCCGCGTGGCCGGGGGCGCAGGCGACGGCACGGCCGACGGGTCCTTCCCGGTGTGGTTCTTCGAGGTGGCCACAGAGACGGTCTGGGGCGCCACCGCCCGCATCCTCTTCGAGCTGGTCTGCCTGGTGCTCGGGGTGACATCCGAGGGCTGAGCGGCGGTCACCGGCCCCCTCGGGCCGCACGGTATCGTGGGCACACGTCGGCGTGTCGGCCCGGCGGTTGGCGATGGCTGGACGAGGGCCGGAGGGCAGGCTGTGGCAGAGATCGAGATCGGCATCTTCAAGTCGGGGCGCAGGGCCTACGGGTTCGACGACATCGCCATCGTCCCCAGCCGCCGGACCCGCGACCCCGAGGACGTCGACATCAGCTGGGAGATCGACGCCTACCGCTTCGAGCTGCCGCTCATGGGGGCGGCCATGGACGGGGTGATCAGCCCGGCCACCGCCATCGAGCTGGGCCGCCTCGGCGGCCTGGGGGTCCTCAACCTCGAGGGGCTCTGGACCCGCTACGACGACCCGACCGGGCTGTTCGACGAGATCCGCGAGCTCGACGACGAGAAGGCCACCGCCCGGATGCAGCAGATGTACTCCGAGCCGATCCGCCCCGAGCTGGTGACCGAGCGGATCCGCCAGATGAAAGAGGCGGGGATCACCACGGCGGCCTCGGTGACCCCCCAGCGCACCGAGGAGCTGGCCCCGGCCATCCTCGCCGCCGAGCTCGACCTCCTGGTGATCCAGGGCACGGTCGTCTCGGCCGAGCACGTCTCCAAGACCGTCGAGCCGCTCAACCTGAAGCTCTTCATCCGCGAGTTCGAGATCCCGGTCATCGTGGGCGGCTGCGCCTCCTACCAGGCCGGCCTGCACCTGATGCGCACCGGCGCGGTCGGGGTGCTGGTCGGGGTGGGCCCGGGCAACGCCTGCACCACCCGGGGCGTCCTCGGCCTGGGCGTGCCCCAGGCCACCGCCATCGCCGACGTGGCCGGGGCGCGCATGCGCCACCTGGACGAGACCGGCGTCTACGTCCACGTGATCGCCGACGGTGGAATGTCCAAGGGCGGCGACATCGCCAAGGCCATCGCCTGCGGCGCCGACGCCGTGATGCTGGGCTCCCCCCTCTCCTCGGCCACCGAGGCCCCGGCCCGCGGCTTCCACTGGGGCATGGCCACCTTCCACCCGACCCTCCCGCGCGGGGCGCGCGTGCGCACCGGGGTGCGCGGCAGCCTGCAGGAGATCCTGACGGGGCCGGCCCACGAGAACGACGGCCGGATGAACCTGTTCGGCGCCCTGCGGACGGCCATGGCGACCTGCGGCTACGAGACGGTGAAGGAGTTCCAGAAGGCAGAGGTGATGGTGGCCCCCTCCCTCCAGACCGAGGGCAAGCAGCTCCAGCGGTCGCAGGGCGTCGGCATGGGCCATTGAGCGCGGTCGACGACCCGGTCCTGGTCGTCGACTTCGGCGCGCAGTACGCCCGCCTGATCGCCCGGCGGGTCCGCGAGGCCCACGTCTACTCCGAGATCGTCCCCCCCACCATGTCGGCGGCCGAGATGGTCGCCCGGCGGCCCAGGGGGATCATCCTCTCGGGCGGTCCCAAGTCGGTCCACGAGACACCGGCCCCCTCGGTCGACCCCGCCATCTACGACGCCGGCATCCCGGTGCTGGGCATCTGCTACGGCGCCCAGCTCCTCACCACCCAGCTCGGCGGCACCGTGACCCGCACCGGTCGCGGCGAGTACGGCCGCACCCGGCTCTCGGTGTCGGGCGGCTCCCCGCTGTTCGTCGACTGGCCGGCCGAGGTCGAGGTGTGGATGAGCCACGGCGACGCCATCACCGAGGTGCCGCCCGGGTTCGTGGCCACCGCGTCCAGCCCCGAGGCCCCGGTGGCCGCCCTCTTCGACCCCGAGCGGCGGATCCACGGGGTGCAATTCCACCCCGAGGTGGTCCACACCGACCGGGGGGCCGACCTCTTCGAGCGGTTCCTCCAGGACGTCTGCCGGATCGCCCCGGGCTGGACCCACGTCTCGATCATCGAGCAGCAGGTGGCGGCGGTGCGGGACCAGGTCGGCAGCGAGCGGGTGCTGTGCGCCCTGTCGGGCGGCGTCGACTCGGCCGTGGCCGCCGCCCTCGTCCACAAGGCGGTCGGGGACCAGCTCACCTGCGTGTTCGTGGACACCGGCCTCATGCGGGCCGGGGAGGCGGCCCAGGTGGAGGAGACCTTCCACCGCCAGTTCCACATCGACCTGGTCCACGTGAAGGCGGCCGACCGGTTCTTCGCCGCCCTGGCCGGGGTGACCGATCCCGAGCGGAAGCGCAAGATCATCGGGGAGCTGTTCATCCGGATCTTCGAGGAGGTCGCCGTCGACCTCGGGGCGGGCGCCGCCGGCGGCGGCCCGCGCTTTCTGGTCCAGGGCACCCTCTACCCCGACGTGATCGAGTCGGGGGGCGGGCTGGCCGGCGAGGCCGCCAACATCAAGTCCCACCACAACGTGGGGGGGCTCCCCGAAGACCTCGACTTCGACCTGGTGGAGCCGCTGCGGCTCCTCTTCAAGGACGAGGTGCGGGCGGTCGGCGAGGAGCTGGGGCTGCCGCACGAGATCGTGTGGCGCCAGCCCTTCCCCGGCCCGGGCCTCGCCGTGCGGATCGTGGGCGAGGTGACCCCCGAACGGGCGGAGATCCTGCGGGCGGCCGACGCCGTGGTGGTCGAGGAGATCCGCCGGGCCGGCCTGTACCGAGACCTCTGGCAGAGCTTCGCCGTCCTGCCCGCGGTGCGCACCGTGGGGGTGATGGGCGACGGCCGGACCTACGCCTACCCGGTGGTGATCCGCGCCGTGACCAGCGACGACGCCATGACCGCCGACTGGGCCCGCCTCCCCTACGACGTGGTCGAGCGCATCGCCTCGCGCATCATCGGCGAAGTGGACGGCGTGAACCGGGTGGCCCTGGACGTCACGTCCAAGCCGCCCGGCACCATCGAGTGGGAGTAGCCGCGCTGGGCGCCCGCGGCGCGCCGTCCGGCCGGTGACGGCCGCCCTGCCCCCCGAGCTCGGCGACGACCGCCTGTTCTCGCTCGACGACGACCCGCCGGCCGGCTTCGACCCGACGCCGTCGGTCCCCCCCGACCCCGCGCCCCCGGCCCCGCCCCACCAGCCCGACGACGAGCCGTCGCCCGACCTCGTCGCCCCGCTGCACCTCACCCACCCCGAGGACCTGCTGGCCGACCTCAACCCGCCCCAGCGCCGGGCGGTGGTCCAGCGCGGCGGGCCGCTGCTGGTGGTGGCCGGGGCCGGGTCGGGCAAGACCCGGGTGCTCACCCGGCGCATCGCCCACCTGCTGGCCAACGGCGACGCCGCCCCCTGGGAGATCCTGGCCATCACCTTCACCAACAAGGCGGCCGACGAGATGCG
>JBKQNY010000206.1:0-5809 GCA_052145775.1 Acidimicrobiales bacterium | reverse complement strand
TGCTTCGCCCCGATCTTGACGCCAAACCGCTCGATGCCGGACCGCTCGCCGACGAGCAGTCCGACGCCGTGCAGCGCGCCTTCGCCTAGCTGCCACCGCACTGTCAGAGGCTCCTCAGTCTCTTGGTGGCCCCCGCTCCCCCCTCCTACAAGGAGATCTCCAAAGCGCTGTCGATGCCGATCGGCAGCATCGGTCCAACTCGCGGGCGATGCCTCGAGCACCTCCGGCGCATCATGGAAGAGATGGGAGCCGACGTCTGAAGGTGTGGGACGGCTGCCGAGCTGCGCTCCGATCGCGCACCCTCATCCCGTTCCCTCTGCATTTTGACCCGCACGGTGGCGCGCCCTACCGCGTTGAGCGCCTGCACTGTTCCACGAGGTGGGGAAGGCGACGTCGTCCCAATCGATTGCAGCTTCAGCGTCCGACGACCCCCCGGAGGTAGGTGGAACCACGAATCCTCCACGTCGAAGCCCGGAACCCGGACAGTGACCCATTGGGCCAGCCGGACAGTGCTCACCTCCAGCTGCCAGCATCCATGCTCAGCTACCTGGGCCATCGCCGTCAGCCCGAGGTCCGCCTCAAGCGGACGCGCCTGGCCCGTCGGCAAGTGAACGACCTGCGACAGCATCTGATCGTCATCAGACCAGAGGGTGGCAACCACCGCGTCGTGAGCCGGCGGGGAGAACCGATAGGCATACGTGACGTCCCGGAATCCTCCGAGAATTGCTTCGGCATCAAGCGAGCAGGATCCGCGCGGACTGACCTCGACCGCTACTTCGCCCCGTTCGACGATCATCTCCCCCCGGGCAACGATCTCGACTACGACGCTCCCGCGAACGGTCTTCGGGCTGTCGTTGACGACGTGTAGGGCCAAACCGTTCAGCCCTTCGTCAACGGCCAGGAGCGCCAGGGGCTGGAAGACCCGCCTCAGTGCGTACCAGGGGGCCTTCGGGCGCCCGAGCACGTCCACCAGTCCCCAACCTGCTCCGGCCAGCAGGTCGGCGAACGCAAGCACCAGGCCACCCCGGCAAGTGGAGCCCGGTCGCCTCCACTCGGTCATGACCGCGCCCATCAACTGGGCGTTGGCGGCCCGTCCGAGCTCCAACGCACGCTCCGCATCGACGTAGCGTTCGGTGAGGGGATCGGTCCCGAACAAAGAGGCGACGTAATGGTCGCGCACGTCCTCCATGTCCCAGCTGCGTCCGGCGTCGTGGTGGACCGCTTGTTTCCAATGCGGGTCGTGACCGGCCCGCGAGGCGCCACCGCACACCTCCTCGATCGTCTCGGGCTCGGGAGGGGTCGAGAATGCCAGGCACTCCGCGGCGAACCGCACACCGGCGCGTCGAGCGTCCTCGACCGGACGGAGGTAACCCCCGATCCCGAAGTACTGGCAGACTCCACTGTTCATTCGGAACGGCAGATCTCCACCGATGGGGTTCGACGTCACGTATGCCACCCCGGGTAGAGCCTCACTGGCGATCCCGGGGATCGTCTCATCGAACAGCGGCAGCGCCACTCGGACACCCTCCAAACCGTTCATGGCCGCAACCTCTTGGACCTCCTGGTTCCCGCACACGATGGCCACCGACGGGTGTCCACCCATGACTGAGAAGGCTTCGGTCAGCTCTGCCTCCACTTCCTTGGTGAAGGACTCGTCGGACGGCGGGTCCGTGAAGGCAAACATGCAGTCGTGCCAGACGAGGATGCCCAGCTCATCGCAGCGCTCGAAGAACAATTGGTCCTGGTAGACGGTCGTGCCCGGTATCCGCAACATGTTCATGTGAGCGGAACGCACAAGGCCTAGTCGATGCTCGACCACCGACGGAGGCGAAACCAACGACACGGGGTCGATGGGAAGCCAGCACGCTCCTCGACAAAAGATCGGCTCACCGTTGACCTCGATCCTGAAGTCACCGTCCTGACGCTCGACCGTGAGGGTGCGGAACCCGACCTTTCCGAGAAGATGGGACCGGCCGTCCACGTCCCCCCAGACCTCGTAGAGAGGTTGTGCGCCATGCGTGTGGGGCCACCACCGGTCCACCACTGGGATTCGCAGGGTACCTGCCAGTACCAGGTCGTCCCCCTGACGCCGGACGAGCAACTCGGCCGACGACGTGCCCGCCCTCAGCCGACCGCTCCCGACCTGCGACAGCCCGCGCAGCACGAATGCCGCCTCCACCACTCCAGCGTCGCCGTCACAGGTCGCCCGGACCGACACTTCGGCCGGGGTCCCGTCGCCTAAGGGGACCAGCCGGACGGGCCTCCAGGGACCAACCGCCGGTGGGGCGGCAACACCCGGTATCCGCCCCAGGAGGCTCGTTCGGACCCAACGAAGGTTCTGGTGTGCGACCAGATAGGTCTTCCACCGCGGCCGCGGACGCTTCTCGGCCAGCACCGACGACAGGGCACTGCACCTGATCAGCAGCTCGTTGTCCCCTGGGCGCAGCTCGACGGGCACGCGATTGGAGCGGAACATGTTCTCGCTGTGCAAGAGGTGGTCGTCGTTGAGCCACACGTCGGCCACCGTGGCGATGCCACCCAACTCGAGAAGGTATCGTCCGGGCTTCCCCGGGAACCGGCAGCGGAACCACCAGTCATAGTTGTCCAACTGGTCGTGGTGGAATGGGCGACCGGCGGCTCGGCACGCGCCGGCCACCGTGCCGGGCACCTGCGCCGCCAACCAGTCCACCGTCGCACCGGCGAGCCCTTCGGGACGGGTCACTGATCCTGCGGGCACCATCGCACACTCCCAGTGCTCAGGCAGTGATGCCCCGGCGCTGGGTGGTGTCTCCGTCGTCATGGCCTCACCTCTACTCCCGGCGCCGAACTGCGGCAAATGGGGTTCTCCCGCTCAGAAGCCCTCGGTCGAGCCGGTTGCCCCCGGACGACAACATGCCGCAACCACCGCTATGGCCAGGCCGGCCTCGTGACTCAGGCTGACGGACATCTCCCCGATACCCTGCGCCGCGGCCAACGCCGCCGCCCCGCCGTGCAATACGAGGTCACAGGCACCGCTGGCGTTGCGACGCACCTCGATGTCACGCCATTCCGGTCGGCTCTCCGTCGGCCGCAGCACCTTGAGTGCAGCCTCCTTGGCGGCGAACCGCGCCGCCAGCGAGGCCGGCGACGGTCCCGCCGCCCCTTGGCAACTGGCCACCTCGTCTTCGGTGAAGATCCGACGGAGGTAACGCTCCCCCTGCTGGGCGAGGGACTGCGCCACCTCACCAACAGACGTCAGGTCGACACCTACCCGGCAGGTCGGCTCATCGGATGCCCGCAGCGAGTCGTCTACGTGCATCTATGCACCCGCCGATGTCGGCGTGATCACCTGCACGGCCCACCTCCCGGTCGCCTCAGGAGATGCCGAAGGCAGCCGTGATCGCATGCCCCTCCCTACCTAGGCTCTCAGCAAGCTTACTGTGGCGCCAAGTGCGCGCTCCACACCATGGGTTCGCGGCGAACCGACCACCAACACCGACTGTCCGACCGTGTACTTAGCCGGTCATCAGGGCCGAGCACGAGAGGGCCAGATCGTCGGTCCGCTGACGCTCCAGCGAGCGTGCGACGACCACATGGCTCTTCCAGTTGAAAGATGTGGGTCCCGCAATCTCGAGCCGACCGAGGGATCCCTGGGCCACCGCCGCCGCAGGGATGGATTCGACTGTCATGTGCGGCCGGTACCCAGGCTGAAAAGCCGCCGGGCGTTCTTGTTGTAGAGCTGCTCGAGATGTTTCGGGTCCAGTCCCAATCCCGAGATGCGCCATCGGCCCTCTGCAGCAACGCTATCTGTCGCATAGCGAAAGTAGTCGTCTTCAGTCTCGAGCATTCGGAAGTAATTGCCGTACACGTCGGCCCGGATCGGAAAGATATCCGCCCCGAACAGGACTCGGTCAGGATGACGCTCGATGAGGCGAGCAGCCGCCCTCGGCTGGCGCCCGAGCTCTGAACGGGCAGAAATGTCGATCCAGAAGTTGGGACAACGATCGAGCATGCCCGATACCCAACCGAGGTTCTCCGGGTAGCAACCGCCGTGAGCGCCGATGAAGGTCGTAGCCGGATGGCCAGCGACAACATCCTCCAGCGCGGCGATGAGCTCATCGAAGACCACTTGGCCGAACTTCGCCAACGAGCTGGAAGGGTTCGCCAGGAGCTGCTCCAACCGCTCATTTTGGTTGTCCACGGGCTGGAAGAACGCCAGAGGGTCGGCTACGTGGATGAGCACCGGCAAGCCGAGTGCACCAGCACTTTCCCATATTGGCCCGAGGATCTGATCGTTGGGCAGAAGCCTGCGGCCCCCGATCATCACGTGCAGCCCGAGGTCCTTCCATACCTTGAGCCCCCGCGCCCCGCGCTGAGCGGATTCTTCGAGGGAGCGAACCAACTCGGCCTGTCCGCGCGGCGACCCGAGGGCACTCCAATCGACGTGGCAAAAGGTGAGGAAACGGTCCGGATGAGCACGGTCATAGCGGTCGAGGTTGGCTTCCAATTCCTCGCCCCACCGACCGTCAAGATTGACCAGCATCTCCAAGTTGCACGTGTCCATGACCTCCAACAGCTCCGCAACGTCAGGTGCCATCCAGCTGCCACCGGGCGTGAGCCAACGCCCTAAGTGAGAATGGACATCGATGACCGGGTACTGCGCAGCAGGAACGAGGTGCCCAGTGCCCACCAACAGGCTAAGTGGTTCGTAGCTTCTCAGCCTCGGGCCACGATGGAGGGCCGCACGAGCTCGGCGCAATGCTGGCCGTAGCCATCGTGGGATGAGACGACTCTTGCGGTACGGTCCAGACCTTGGGTCGCCAATGAGTTCCACGGATCAGTCTTGTTCGAACAGGTTGAGTGGTGTGGCGCATGCTGCGACTCCGAGACAGAAGTGACGGAGCCGTCACCATTGCAGATGCCAGATTAAAGCTGTCAGTACAATGACACACGGTACTCTGAAGAGCGCGCCGACATAGGCCCCGGTCCACCGCCAACAGGGTGTGCGGCTCGGGGGTCTTGTGGACATTGCTGGGCGAGCAGGCGGCGCCCGGCGGTGTGACCTTGCGATCTTGGCGCCGCCCAAGACGAATTACCCTGGCTTCGGGCTTCATCGCCGAACACCGGTCGGCTTGCAGCCCCAACTGGTCCCTGACCCCCTACATATCGAGGGCCTCCTCTGAGTTTCAACAGTGGACGGCACGCATCGTCCGCGCCGAACCAGGGTATTGCATCATCGTGGTCATCTCGCGAACCCCTTCCCCGCAACTGCAATGCAACGAATCGCCGGTCCAAACGGTCTCGCTTCCGGCTAACACAGAGGGTTTGACCATCTGTCAGCGTGAACACCCAAAGATGCGAGCCGTCGGCGTCGACCATCCACAGTTCAGGCAGGATGCTGTCGCCTGTCATCGGAGATCCTTGACAACGACTCCGTCGTCGCCAAAACTGGCGATCTCAATCGATAAAGGCAAATCCGTCGCAAGGCGGAGACGCAAAGCCATGGGACCCACTGGGTTCGCCAGGCTACCGAACAGGGAGTATGGCACTGTACTGGGGACAGCAACGGCTGCGCCGTGGCCACGATCCACGAGCTGCCGGCAGCGGCAAGCGCGGTTCTTCCGCACCAGAGTTGGGGGTACCCTCCGCTCCGAGCGTGGTTTCCGGGTCCTGCATTCCGCCTGTGGCCGAGACAGTCTTCCCCAGCCTGACGATGAGGCTTGAGCACCATCACGACGCCGCTGGCATCGCCCGAGCACACACCACATCCACCCAGGTTCGAGTGGCCGGTCCTGCCCCGCTCAACAACAGAGCGAGCCTGGCAAGCGAC
>JBKQNY010000205.1:0-9201 GCA_052145775.1 Acidimicrobiales bacterium | reverse complement strand
CCGACGAGGTGCGGGCCGGGCTGGCCGAGGGGGGCGAGGGCGGCGAGCAGTGGCGGCGGATCGTCCGGACCATCGGCAAGGACGGCTGGCTGGGCATCGGCTGGCCCACCGAGTACGGCGGGCAGGGTCGGCCGGCCACCGACCAGTTCATCTTCTTCGACGAGACGCGCCGGGCCGGCGCCCCCTTCCCGTTCGTCACCGTGAACACGGTGGGCCCGACGATCATGCGCTTCGGCACCGAGGAGCAGAAGCAGTACTTCCTCCCCGCCATCCTCTCCGGAGAGGTCAACTTCGCCATCGGCTACACCGAGCCCGAGGCCGGCACCGACCTGGCGTCGCTGCGCACCCGGGCCTCGCTCGACGGAGACACCTACCTGGTGAACGGGGCCAAGATCTTCACCAGCGGCGCCGATCAGGCGGACTACGTATGGCTGGCCGTGCGCACCGACCCCGACGCCCCCAAGCACAAGGGGATCTCGATCCTCTGCGTGGCGACCACCGCCCCGGGCTTCGAGTGGAACATCATCCACACCGTCGGCGGCCTCACCACCACCGCCACCTACTACGACGACGTCCGTGTCCCGGTGACCATGCGGGTGGGCGAGGAGAACGAGGGCTGGCGGATGATCACCACCCAGCTCAACCACGAGCGGGTGGGGTTGGCCGCCTGGAGCGGGCTCTCCCTGCAGCTCTTCGACGAGGTGGCAGCGTGGGCCGCCGACCAGGACTGCGACGACGGCCGGCGCCTCATCGACCAGCCCTGGGTGCAGATGGACCTGGCCCGGGCCGAGTGCGAGCTCGAGGCCATGCGCCTCCTCAACTGGCGCATGGCCACGTCGGTGGCCGCCGATACCCTCACCGCCGACGAGTCGTCGTCGATCAAGGTCTTCGGCACCGAGAGGACCGTCGACGTCTACCACCTCCTGCTCGGCATCGTGGGGTCCGCCGGCTACCTCGCCCCCGGCTCGCCCGGGGCCATCCTGCGCGGTCGCCTCGAGGCCTCGGGCCGGCAGGCCCAGATCAACACCTTCGGCGGTGGGGTGAACGAGGTACAGCGCGAGATCGTGGCCATGGTTGGGCTCGGCATGCGGCGGGGCCAGCGGTGAGCACCCCCGGCGCCTCCGACCTCCCCGACCACAGCGCGGAGCTCGCCGCGCTGGTGGGCCGGCCCACCGGGCCGCCGCTCGTGGCCCACTCGGCGGTCAACCAGGCGATGATCCACCACTGGGTCGAGGCCATGGGCGACGAGGACCCGGTCTACCTCTCCGACGAGGCGGCCCGGGCAGTCGGCCTGGCCCAGGCCATCGCCCCCCCGACGATGCTCCAGGCCTGGACGATGCCTGGGCTGGCGGCCACCCTGCGGCGGGACGCGGCCAGCGGGGCCGAAGACGACGGGGGCCGGCCCCTCTCCAACCACGAGCAGATGATGGCCCTGCTCGACGCCGAGGGCATGACCTCGGTGGTGGCCACCAACTGCGACCAGCGCTACGACCGGCCCCTGGTGGCCGGGGACCTGCTGGTGGCCACCTCGTTCCTCGAGGAGGTCTCGCCGGTCAAGGCGACCGGGCTCGGCACCGGCCGGTTCGTCACCACCCGCACCGAGTTCGTGGCGGTGCGCGAGGCGGCGCCCGGTGCCGGCTCCGAGGAGCTGGCGGCGGCCGGCGAGCCGGTGGCCACCATGCGCTTTCGGATCCTGAAGTTCCGCCCGCGCCCGGCCGAGGAACAGGACGAGGGCCGCCCGCTGCGCCCGAGGCCGGCCATCACCGACGACAACGCCTTCTGGTTCGAAGGGGCGCGTGAGCACCGCCTGCTGATCCAGCGCTGCACCGGGTGCGGCACGCTCCGGCACCCGCCGCTCCCCTCGTGCCCCGAGTGCCGGTCCTTCGAGTGGGACTCGGTGGAGTCGTCGGGGAAGGGGGAGCTCTACAGCTTCGTCGTGGTCCACTACCCCCAGGTCCCCGCCTTCGAGTACCCGCTCCCCGTCGGGTTGGTGGCCCTGGAGGAGGGGACCCGGTTGGTGGCCGACCTCGACGGCCTCGAGCCCGACGGCTGGCGGATCGGGATGGCGGTCGAGGCCCACTTCGTCGACTTCGACGAGAACCTGAGCCTCCCGGTCTTCCGGCCGGCGCCCGGCGGCACCGAAGGACGCGCCTGATGGACTTCACCTTCACCGCCGAGCAGGACGCGGTCGCCGAGTCGGCCGAGGGCGTCTTCGGGTCGTTGGTCGACCCCGGTCGGGTGGCCGGGGTCGAGGCCACCGAGGACCGGGTGGACGCCGGGCTCTGGTCGGCCCTGGCCTCCGCCGACCTGCTGGGTCTGGCCGTCCCTGAGGACCTCGGCGGCCAGGGGCTGGGGCTGACCGAGCTGTGCCTGCTCCTCGAGGCCCAGGGACGGTGCGTCGCCCCGGTCCCCCTGTGGCCCACCCTGGTGCTGGGGGCGCTCCCGCTGTCGCGCTTCGGCACGGCCGGGCAGGCGGCGCACTGGCTGCCCCAGGTGGTGGCCGGGAAGGTCTTCTTGAGCGCGGCTCTGACCGGGACCGCCGAGAGCACCTCGGGCACTCCCCGGGTCACGGCCGTTCCCGACGGGGACGGCTGGCGGTTGGGCGGGACCGAGCCAGCCGTCCCCCAGGCCCACGTGGCGGCGCGGGTGCTGGTGCCGGCCCGCACCGCCGGCGACGGGGTCGTGCTGGTCCTGGTCGACCCGGCGGGGGAGGGGGCGCGCCTCGAGTGGGCGGTCACCACCAACCGCGAGATCCACCCCCACCTCCACCTCGACGGGGCACCGGTCGGCCCCGACGACGTGGTGGCCGGCCCGGCCGAGGGCGCAACGGCCCTGGCATGGACGCTGGCCGCCGCCCGCACGGGGCTGTGCGCCCTGGCGGTGGGCGTCGCCGAGTCGGCCCTCCGCCAGACGGCGGCGTACTTGAACGAGCGCCACCAATTCGACCGCCCCCTCAGCTCCTTCCAGGCCACCATGTTGCGCGCCGCCGACGCGGCCATCGACATCGAGGCGATGCGGGTCACCCTCTGGCAGGCGGCCTGGCGGATCGACACCGGGCGGCCGGCGGCCGAGGCGGTGGCCGTGGCCAAGTGGCAGGCGTCCGAACGGGGCCAGCGGGTCGTGCACGCCACCCAGCACCTCCACGGAGGGATGGGGGCCGACGTCACCTACCCCATCCACCGACACTTCCTGTGGGGCAAGCAGCTCGAACTGGTCCTCGGCGGCCCCGGCCGGCAGCTGGCCGACCTCGGCTCTCTGGTGGCGGCGCGGTTGGGTGCCGAGGCGGGCTCGGGGGCGGGACGGTGACCGGTCCCCTCCGACGCACCCTCGGCTACGACGAGGTCGAAGAGGGCGAGGAGCTGCCCGCGCTCGTCGTCCCGGTCACTCGCACGCTCATCGTCGCGGCCGCGCTGGCCAGCCGCGACTACCAGGATGTCCACCACGACGCCGAGCTCGCCCGCCAGCGCGGGTCCGACGACATCTTCATGAACATCCTGACCACCAACGGCCTGGTGGGGAGGTTCGTCACCGACTGGACCGGTCCCGGGGGGCTGTTGCGCGAGGTGGCCATCCGCCTGGGGGCCCCCAACTACCCCGGCGACTCGATGACGCTCACCGGTGCCGTCGACGCCAAGCTCGGGCCCGAGCCCGAGGGGGGCCGGGGCCGGGTCAGAGTCGCCGTGCGGGGCAGCAACCGCCTCGGCGACCATGTGACCGGGACCGTGACGGTGGCCCTGCCCGACGAAGGGATTCGCCCGTGACCGACCACTCGTTCGCCGGGCGGGTGGCCGTCGCCGGCATCGGGGCCACCGAGTTCTCCAAGGCCTCGGGGCGCTCCGAGCTCCGCCTCGCCGTCGAGGCGGTCGACGCCGCCCTCGCCGACGCGGGGATCGAGCCGTCCGGGGTCCAGGGCATGGTGACCTACAGCGCCGACACCAACCCCGACATCGACATCGCCCGATCCCTCGGGATGGGGGAGCTCTCCTTCTTCAGCCGCATCCACTACGGGGGCGGGGCGGCGTGCGCCACGGTCCAGCAGGCGGCCCTGGCCGTCACCTCGGGGGTGGCCGACGTGGTCGTGTGCTACCGGGCCTTCAACGAGCGGTCGGGCCACCGGTTCGGCACCGGGGTGCAGGGACGGCCGCCGATGGCCAACGCCGAGAACGCCCACTTCGCCTTCTACGCGCCGGTCGGCCTGCTCACCCCGGCCCAGTGGGTGGCCATGGCCGCCCAGCGCTACCTGCACATGACCGGGGCCACCAGCGAGGACCTCGGTCGGGTGGCGGTGGCCGATCGTCGCCACGCCGCCACCAACCCCAAGGCCTGGTTCCACGGACAGCCGATCACCCTCGAGGACCACCAGGCCAGCCGCTGGATCGTCGAGCCCCTGCACCTCCTCGACTGCTGCCAAGAGACCGACGGCGCCCAGGCCCTGGTGGTCACCTCGCTCGAGCGAGCCCGGGACCTGGCCCGCCCGCCGGCCGTGGTGGCCGCCGCCGCCCAGGGGTCCGGTGCCGGGCAGGACATGATGACCTCCTACTACCGCGACGACCTCCTGGGGCTGCCCGAGATGTCGGTGGTGGCCCGCCAGCTCTGGGAGACCTCCGGACTCGGGCCCCAGGACATGGATGCGGCCATCCTCTACGACCACTTCACCCCCTACGTCCTCTACCAGCTCGAGGAGCTCGGGTTCTGCCAGCGGGGGGAGGCCAAGGAGTTCGTACGCGACGGCAACATCGAGCTCGGCGGCTCATTGCCCATCAACACCCACGGCGGCCAGCTGGGCGAGGCCTACCTCCACGGGATGAACGGCATCGCCGAGGCCGTGCGCCTGGTGCGGGGCACCTCGGTCAACCAGGTGGACGGCCTCGAGCACGTGGTGGTGACGGCCGGCACCGGGGTGCCGACCAGCGGGCTCATCCTCTCCGTCGACCGCTGACCCGGCGACGCTCCCGGTCCGGCGCGTGGCGACCGGGGGAGGTGAGGGTCCCGCACGTTCCCGGGCCACGCGGCCGAGCCCGAGCGCCTTCTCAGATCGGTCGTGAGGCGGTCGCCGCGTCGAGGCCGGCCACGTCGTCGGCACCGAGTCGGACGTAGGGGCCCGCCGGGTCGGGGCGCCACCACACCGGATCGCTGCAGTGCCAGCGCTCGGCCCGCAGCGCGCGCTTCAAGATCTTGTTGGTGGCGGTGACCGGCAGCACGTCGCAGACGCGCACGTAGCGCGGGGCCCACTTGGTGCCAAGGTCCCCCTGGGAGGAGAGGAATTCATCGATCCTCCCGGGATCCAACGGCGGGGCCCCGGGCCGCAGCTGGAGCGCGGCCATGACCTGGTCACCGACGACGGTGTCGGGGACGGCGTAGACGGCGGCCAGGACCACGTCGGGGTGGCGCTCGAGGATCCGCTCCACCGGGGCGGCGGCGAAGTTCTCCCCGTCCACCCGCAACCAGTCGTGGTCCCGGCCGGCGAAGTAGAAGAACCCGGCCTCGTCGCGGTACGCGAGGTCGCCGGTCCAGTACCAGCCCTCGCGCAGGCGGGCCTGCTCGGCCTCCTCGTTGTGCCAGTACCCCTCGAAGCCCGACGCTCCGTCCCGGCTCACCAGCTCGCCGATGGCCTCGGAGGCGTTGAGGAGCCGGCCCCGGTCGTCGAAGCGCGCCGGGGGGCACTCGGCGCCCGTCGCCGGGTCGAGCACGACCGTCCCCTCTGAGGCGCGGCCCAGCGCCCCCGGCGGGGTGTCGGGGGTGCGGGCGACGACCGCCCCGCCCTCGGTGGAGCCGTAGGCGTCGGTGACCGAGCAGCCGAAGCGGACGGCGAAGCGCTCCACGTCGTCCCGGCCGCCCTCGTTGCCGAACCCCCGCACCAGCGGGTTGTCGGCGTCGTCGGGGCGCTCGGGCGTGGCCAGCACGTAGGCGAGAGGCTTGCCCACGTAGTTGAAGTAGGTGGCGCCGAACCGCCGGACGTCGGGCAAGAACCCAGAGGCCGAGAAACGCCCGCCCGAGGGGAGGGCGACCGCCGAGCCGGCGGCCAGGGCCGGCCCCCATCCGGCCATGAGGGCGTTGGAGTGGAAGAGCGGCATGGAGAGATAGCAGACGTCCTCGTCGGTGAGGGAGAACATCTGAGCCACGATCGCCCCGATCCGGGCCAGCCTCCCCTGGGTGCAGCGACAGGCCTTGGGCGCCCCCGAGGTCCCCGAGGTGAACAGGAGGTAGCCGAGGTCGTCGGGGCGGATGCCCTCGGCGGCGTCGGGTACAGCCGCCCCGGCGTAGGGGGCGAGGGCCCCTTCGGCCGCGGGGTCGTCCACCACCAGGAGTCGGGTGTTCGATGCCTCGACGGTGCCCAGGGCGTCGCCCAGCCGGCGGCCGGCGACCAGGGGCAGGTGGGCGGTCGAGGTGACGAGCAGCTGGCAGTCGGTGTGGGTGAGGTCGCGGGCCAGCTCGTCACCGCGGTGCGTCGGGTTGGCGCCCACGACCACCGCCCCGGCCAGTGCCGCCGCCTGGAGCCACAGCACGTGCTCGGCCTCGTTGTCAAGGAGGAGGGCCAGGTGGAACGGGCCCGGGCGCCGCCGCTCGGCCAGCCAGGCGGCGCGCACCGCGGCCTGCGCCACCACCTCGGCGTGGGAGTAGCTGTGCGCGGTGGTGAGGAGCCCCGGTCGGGGGTCGTTTGCCCGCTGCGCCACCAGCTCGGCGACGGTGTCTGCAGCCACGGGCAACCCTCCTACGACGCCGAACAGGGACGACGCGCTCGTTTCTGGAACACGTTGCAATTTAGCCGAACGGGTGCTACCGTCGCCGAACTGCCTCCGGGAGCGGTCTCGGGGCGCCGATCGCAGGAGCCGGAGCGCCATGGAGTTCGGGATCTTCAACGCCGTCAGCATCCTCCCCCGGTACCGGGAGGCCCATGGGGCGGCCGCCGAGCACGACCGGATCATGGACGAGGTGGCCTTCGTGGTGGCCTCCGACGCCGCCGGCATCAAGTACAGCTGGGCCTCGGAGCACCACTTCCTCACCGACTACTCGCACCTTTCGGACTCCGAGTCGTTCCTCTCGTTCTGCGCCGCCAAGACGTCCAACATCCACATGGGGTCGGGGATCTTCAACATCACCCCTCCCGCCAACCACCCGGCCCGCATCGCCGAGCGGGTGGCCATGCTCGACCACCTGAGCGAGGGCCGGTTCGAGTTCGGCACCGGCCGCGGCTCGTCCACCACCGAGCAGCGCGGCTTCGGCATCGAGGACCCCGAGATCACCCGCGAGATGGTCGCCGAGACCCTGCCCGCCATCGTCTCGATGTGGAAGGAATCCACCTACTCCCACGACGGGCGGTTCTTCTCCATGCCCGAGCGCAACGTCCTGCCCAAGCCCTACACCCAGCCCCACCCCCCGCTGTGGATGGCCGCCGGCAGCCCCAGCACCTTCGAGCTGGCGGCCCGGCTCGGTGTGGGGGTCCTGTGCTTCGCCTTCACCCCGCCGCAGGTGCTGACCCCGCTCATCGCCAAGTACAAGGAGATGATCGAGGACTGCACCGACCCGGTTGGCGCCTACATCAACAACAACGTGATGATCACCTCCCAGATGCTGTGCATGGAGGACGGGGCCCGGGCCCGCCAGGCGTTCCTCGACGCCGACTCCAACTTCCACCTGAGCCTGGTCTTCCGCTACCTCGACACCTTCCCCCGACCCAAGGGGATCCCCGAGTGGCCCGAGACCATCCCGGCGGCCACGCCCGAGCACGTCGAGGCCATGATCGAGAGCGGCGCGGTGGCCATCGGCGATCCCGAGGAGGTGGCCCGCAGCGTCCAGGTCTTCGTCGACACCGGGGCCGACCAGCTGGCCTTCGGGATGCTCTCCTCGTCGATCGAGCGCGAGACCTGCCTCGAGGCGGTGGAGACCTTCGGCAAGCACGTGCTGCCCCAGTTCGACAAGGACCCGGTCCACTCGACCACCCGCCAGCGCGAGGCACAGCTCGGCCACTCTTGACGCCTCCGGCCGCCGGCCTCCACGCCGGCACCGGCGAAGTGGGTGCGCCGCGGCCCGGGTACGGCGAACCGGCCCCGCCTCCCGCGCCGGGCGGGAACAGGGCCGGTCACACCGAGGGCTGTATGTCTCCGGCTCAGCTCGTCGTGGGCACCGCCCCCACGATGTTCGTGACGTGCACCCCGACCCCGGGGAGCGACCCCACGAAGCCGGCGTCCCCGAAGGCGAAGATGCCTCCGTCGGCCCCGATCAGCCAGTAGCCGGCTGTGTCGGCGGTGTGGACGATCCCAATGACGGGCAAGGCCGGGGAGACGCCGAGGGCCGGCAGTGTGCCGAAGCTCCTGGCGTCACCGAACGGGTAGACGGTGCCGTTCTGCGTGACGATCCAGTAGCCGCCTCCGTCGGGGGTCCCGGCGATGGCCGACACCGGTGAGGAGGTCCCGGTCGCCGAACCGAGGGTCTGGGCGGCCCCGAAGCCGTAGACGGTGCCTGTGGCGGCCACCAGCCAGTAGCCGTTGCCCGAGGGGGTGGCCGCGATGCCGATGATGTCGTCACGGTGCACCCCGATGCCCGGGAGCGAGCCCAGGAAGGGGGCGTTCCCGAAGGCGAACACCCCGCCGTCCCTGCCGACCAGGAAGTAGCCCCCGTCTGTCCCGGTCGCCACCAGCCCGCTGATGGGCTGGCTGGGGGTGACGTGGAGACCTGGCAGCGAGCCCAGGAACGGGGCGTTGCCGAAGGCGAAGACCCCGCCGTCCGATCCCACCAGGAAGTAGCCCTGGTCATTGGCGGTGGGCACCATGCCCACGATGTTGTGGACGGTGACGCCGAGTCCCGGCAGCGAGCCGTAGAAGCCGCCCGTGGTCCCCGGCGGGGAGAAGACGAAGACCCCGCCGTCGGAGCCCACCATGTCGTAGCCGGCAGTCTTTGCCGGTGGCGGCGGAGGGGGCGGCTGCGTTGTAGCTGGGGTTGCGGCATTCGACGGTGTCGACGCCGCGCTTGTCCCATCGGCGTTGTGGGCCTTCACGGTGAAGGTGTAGGCGGTCCCGTTCTTCAGGCCGGTGACTGTGCAAGTGAGGGCGCCTGTCGTGGTGCACGTCATGCCTGTCGGCGTCGAGGTCACCGTGTACTTGGTGATCGGGCTGCCCCCCGATGTCGGCGCCGTCCAGGCGACCGTGACCTTGGCGTTGCCGGCGGTGGCGGTCGGCTTGGCCGGCTTGGATGGGACCGTGG
>JBKQNY010000204.1:0-3105 GCA_052145775.1 Acidimicrobiales bacterium | reverse complement strand
ACGGCGAGGCACTCGGCCGCCAGCGCGACGGAGAACCGGCGGTCGCGGAAGAACGCCAGTTTGAGCATGGGGTGTCCGCAACGCCACTCCCAGGCGACGAACCCACCCAGGGCGACGAGGCTGGCCGATCCGGTTCCCGCCACGATCCCCGAGGTCCACCCCTGCGTCGGGCCCTCGATGATCGCCCACAGCAGCAGCCCGAGGCCAACGATCGACAACAGGGCGCCCACGGGGTCGGGCCTTTGCACGTCCGGGTTCTTCGAGTCCGGCACCAGGGCGGCGGCACCGACCAACCCGATCAGGACGATCGGGATGTTCACCAGGAAGATCGACCCCCACCAGAAGCGCGAGAGCAGGAGGCCGCCGGCGATGGGTCCGATGGCGATCCCGAGCCCGATGGTCCCGGCCCAGGCGCCGATGGCGCGGGCCCGCTCCTCCGGGTCACGGAAGACGTCGTTGATGATGGACAGCGATGCCGGGATCGTGAGGGCCGCACCGGCTCCCATCACGGCCCGGCAGGCGATCAGGACATGGACGGAGCCCGAGAAGGCGGCGCCGACCGAACCCAGGGCGAAGACCGACAGCCCGATGAGGAAGAACCGCTGGCGCCCGAAGCGGTCGGCCAGGCTCCCCCCGACGAAGAGCAGGCCGGCGAAGGCGATGGCGTAGGAGTCGACGATCCACTGCAGCTCGCTCGACGAGGCGTCCAGATCCCGGACGAGCGTCGGCAGGGCGACATTGAGGATGGTGTTGTCGACGTTGACGATGAGTGCGGCGAGACACACCACGACCAGGGCCGCCCACCGGCGCCAATCCTGGGGGCCGACCGGCGTGACCGCCGATCGGGTCAGCTGGGTCACCTGACCAGTCCACCCGCGGCCGGGCCGGCGGACCAGGGCCGAAGGTCCTCTGGCCCGGAGCTGTGTCGCCCCGCTCAGCCCTCCAGCAGTCGCAGCGCCAGCCGGCGCCCCCGCCCCTGTCGCATGGCCAGCGCGATCCACAGCTGGAACAGTGCGTCGATGATCGCCTCCTCGTCCTCCCCGACGTAGATCGGCCGCAGGCCCACCCCGGCGATGACGGTCTCGACCGCCTCCCGGTCACCGGACGGGGCGGAGAAGAACATGTCGGCCCGCTCACCGCCGAACACGGGATCGGCCATGTTCTCCCCGCCCAGTGTGTTGAAGGCGCGGGCGTAGCGAACCGTCGGCGGGAGGGACGCCCTCGCGTTGGCCACCTCTGCACCCATCCGGTTGGTGGCGTCGATCACGAGTTTCCCCGCCAACGCATCACCGTGGGCCGCGGTCAACTCGGCGACGGCCGCGCCGGGCAGGGCGAGGATGACGACGTCGGGGTCGGCCAGCACCTCGCCGATCGACGCGACCGTCCCGCCGCCGGGGGCGCTCTCGCCGGGGTGCCGGGAGCCGTAGACGACCTCGTGCCCGGCATCGGCCAGCGAGCTCCCGAGTGTGGTGCCGATGAAGCCCGTCCCGATGAGTGCGATCTTCATGCGATCCCCTCTGCGCGCGCGGCCGGCGTCTGCACCCGGCCCGGCGGCCAGCCAACCCCACCCACGCCGGACCGTCACGGGCCGGCGTGGTGGGCTCGCGGCCGGAACCCGTCCCGCTCCGTGTTAACTGAAGGGGTGACCTGCTCCGACGAATCCCGAGCAGGACGGCCACCCACGCTCGACGACCTCGAGGCCGCCATCCGTGCCTCGTGGTCCGTCGAGACCTGCGATCCGAGCGACGCCGCGCTGTGGAGACCGGCCAACCCGTCGCGGGGTCAGTGTGCCGTGACCGCGCTCGTGGTCCACGACCTGCTCGGCGGCCTGCTGCTCGAGGCCGAGGTGCACCACGCCGACGGCTCGCCGCAGGGCTTCCACTACTGGAACCGGCTGCCCGGCCTCGACGTCGACCTCACCTTTGCACAGTTCACCGATGGTGAGGTGGTGGGGGAGCCGCACCTGATCGAGAGGCTGGCGTCGGCTCCCTGGCTGGCCCACGCGCAGTACCTCACCTTTCGAGACCGCGTCCGTGCGGCGCTGGGTCTCCCCGCCGACCCGGCGCCGTGACCAGCGAGCTGCGCTGCGCTACGCCGACTCGACCGGCACGCGGTCGAAGTAGAGCTCGGGATGCCGCTCGTCCTCCAGCAACCCCGAGATCCCCTCGCGGGCATACGCGATGTGCAGGTCGATCCGGTGGACCAGCAGCTCCGCCCGGCTCGATGACCCCGGCACCGCCCGGCTGGCCTCGGCCACCACGGTGCCCGTCGGCGCGACAATCCGGCTTGCGCCCAACAGGGTGGACGTCGAGTGCGAACCGGCCTGGTTGGCCTGCACCCACCACTGGCTGTTGGTGAGGGCCAGCGCGGGGTAGAGGAGGTCCCAGGCGTTGGCGCCCTCCACCTCGTAGGCGGCGGGGGCCAGGATGAGCCGTGCCCCGCGCAGGGCCAGGGTGCGGGCCACCTCCGGGAAGTCACCGTCGAAGCACACGACGAGACCGACGCGGCCGAGGGCGGGGTCGTCGAACGTGGTCAGTCGGTCGCCCGGGGTGAACACCGTCGGCTCCAGCGTCGGCGGGAACAGGTGCGCCTTGCGGTGCCAGGCCACCAGCTCGCCCCGCGGGTTGAACACGAGCGCGGTGTCGTAGAGGAGGCCGTTCTCGCCCAGCTCGGGCACGCTCCCGGCCGCCAGCCACATCTCGCGCCGGCGGGCGGCCTCGGCGAGCCGCTCCGAGCGCGGGCCCCCGATCGGCTCGGCATCCGCCCTGGCGTCGCGCCCGAGGGTCTCGGGGTCGTAGCCGCACGACCACAACTCGGGGAGGACCAGCAGCTCGACCCCGCGCGACGCCGCCTCGTCCATCATGCCGATCGCCACGCTCATGTTCTGCCGTGGCTCGCCTGGGGCGGACAACCACTGGGCCACACCAACCAGAAGGTCTCGCTTCACGTACCCGATCGTCCCCGCTTCCTACGGCACTGTGCCGCTCACCCTAAGTGGGCAACGTTCGCGGCCGGTTTCCCGTACGTGAATGCACTGTTACAAGCACCCCGTACGAGCACCCCGCCCCGGATCGGCTCCCGATCAGGTGCCGCGGCGCCGGGCCA
>JBKQNY010000203.1:0-3298 GCA_052145775.1 Acidimicrobiales bacterium | reverse complement strand
CGGTGGTTCGCCTGCCATCGATTGTTCCCCCTAACGCGCGGACAGCTTGTGGTCATCGCCTATCCCAGATCGCCGGATCGGCCGCGTGTCTCGCTACTTGAAGTCGAACGTATAACACCAAGCGAGTGCTTCGACAGCGTCATTGGCGAGTTCGGGGTGTAACTGTCGAAATCGCTCCGAAGCAAGTGAACCCATCTCAACGAGGTCATGAGCTTTCAGGTTGGCGTAGGACTCATAGAACTGCTCTTGAAGTGCGTGGACCTTCGGGACTAGATCGAGGCCACCAGCCTCTCCAAACTTCTCGACGAGTCGCTCATCATCTCTGGCAGGCCACGCGGTGTGTCCCCATCCAGTCCACACGACGACTGCTTGGCTGATGGCGTCGGATTCCACGAACGCCATCCTAAGAGTGCGCCTCTGCCTGCCCCCGAATCCCGACCGCGTGGTTGGCAGTTGGTATCTCGTACCGCCGGGTGGTGGGCAGTCCCGCGGCGGAACCCGGACGGGAGGAACCTACAATCGAAATGATCTACGCGGTAGGGAGGTAGCCGGGTGCATGTCACGCGCACTGCCGGAACGTGTTCGGTGTTGCTGGTCGTGCTGGCGGTCGGCAATTTCGCAGGGTCCGGAAGTGCCACGGCTGCATCGCGCATCGGAACCTTGGTGGGGACCGCCGCCCATTGCACAGGCTACCCACGCCTTTCAACGGACCCTCCGCGGACGTGGAGAGTCCGTGTGGTCTTAGCTTGCAGTTAAACCCTCGGGCCCTACTCACGCCGCCTTCTTGACGGCCGGATAGCGCGTTCGTGGGGGTCTTCGGGTGCCCTTGGGCCGTCCGGGTCCGGCCTTGATGTGTTTCGGCGGGCTGGCCGGCGTGCCGATCACTGCACGAAGTCGACGAAACCCTCTGCGGGTGCGGGCGGGAGTGAGCTTGTGGGCTTCTTTGGGACGCTCCCAGGGAAGCCGGAGATCATCGACATGTGTTCGGGCGAGCCGGAGCTGGGTGAGCATGGCGAGGACGAGCCAGGTCCAGCGCTCGGCCTGGGCGGGCGTGCACAGTGACGGCGACGTCCATCCGAGGGTGTTCTTGGCGAAACGGAAAGTGTGTTCGATGTCAAAACGTCGCAGGTAGGACCGCCAGCACAGGTCGAGGTCGGGCGTCTTCGGTCCGGACCAGAACAGCCACAGCTTCTTCTTCGTCCGGGCCGTCGGCTTGGGCAGGTGCTCCACCTCGACACAGATGACGGTGCCCTTCACGATGGGTGGCGCGCCTTGGCCGGCCCAGCGGCCGCGTCCGGCGAGCTTGGGATGCAGGTCGGCCCAGGCAGTGACGGTCACCGTCCCGTAGCGGGGGTCGGTCGTCACCAGGCGCTTGTTGGGCTTGCCCCAGGTGCGCTTGTCCGAGCACTTCATGCGCCGGCCGTGGCGGGGCGGGCGTCCGCCGGTGCCCTTGGGTCGCCTCGGCCGGGGAGGGGGATCGGCGTAGAAGACCCGGTCGTCTCGGATCCGGGTGAGCAGCTGGGCCCGGACGTCACCCAGGCCGTGTGCCAAGGCGATCGGGTCGTAGCCGGCGTCGAAGACGAACAGCGGCACCTCGGCGTCACCGGGTAACAAGTCGACCAGTCGACGTACCTGGTCGATGGTGGCAACGGTCGTGTCCTCCTTTGGGGTGATCCGCTCGACGTCCACCGGGGCGGTCCAGCTGTCGGGAGTAAAGGACAGCTGGGTGATCCACTGGAACGACCACCCGGCCACGATGGGCTGGCCGGCCGAGTGCTTCGACGCCGAGTAGTAGAAGCCCCGCTCGGGGCTGCACTCGGCATCGCAGCGGTCCCACACCGAGGCGTCGACGGCGAAGACCATGGGCCAGTCATTGGGGCGAGCGGCCACGAGCAGGCGACGGAGCGCCTCCTCGTCGATCCGCCCCCGAGCCAGCGCCTTGTAGAGGCTGCCGTGGGACCGGGTGAACTCGGGTTCGAGGCTCAAGGTGGGCACCGAGCCGATCGGCCCGGCGCTGCACAGACCGGCGTCGGCCAGCTCGAAAAGGGCGTCGCCCCAGCGGGTGAAGCATCCGAACAGGTCCTCTCTGAAGCCAACCAGGTCACCGACACCGCCCCTTGGGGTCATACCAGACAGTATGCAGACTGTCTGCCCTGCAGAGTGGGATACTCTCGGAGAGGCACGATGGCGAAGACGACACCGACGCAACGACTGGCGGACTACGAACACCGCTACCGGGAACTGGCCGGACAACTGGCCGAGATCGGTCTCATCTCCTCGGGTAGCGTCACGCGGCGCTACACCTACTGCACTTCTCCGGGATGTCGTTGCAAGGGAGATCCCCCTCAGCCCCACGGCCCGTACTACCAGTGGACTCGCAAGGTGAACGGCAAGACGGTCACTCGCCGCCTGAGCGCGGCGGAAGCAAAGCTCTACAAGGAGTGGATCGACAACGACCGCAAGGTCCGCCGGCTGCTCGCCCAGATGCGCCAGGTGGCAGCCAAAGCTGGCGAACTTCGCCTCAAGGCGACGTCGGGAACCTGAGGCGAGGGTTTAACTGCAAGCTAAGACGTCAGCCTGGCTTCGCGTTACGGCATCGGCCGTGGTTGGGTGCAAATACAATGGGACGCATCCTACAAATGCCGTGTGGCGTGGCCATGGTCGACGAGTCTCCGATGCCCTCTGAGATGTGCGTGATGGTTCCATGTCACCTGCCGACCGCACGGGAGTATCTTCGCCAATACCAGGGCCGGCACAAGAACGTGGGGATCTCAGGCCGGTCGTCATCGTTGACAGCCTCTCCATGGCACGTGTCGCATGAGGCCTGTTGACGCGGACGCGCGCATCGATTGAGCAGTGCCGGCAGCGACCCCAGGCGCTGGACTCATTGGTCTAGCTACCTTCATTCCAGTTAGTTCGGCGTTGGTGCCGCGAAATGTTTGATGCCCCCGTAGCGGTTGAATGCTGTGGCTTGTCAAACTGGGCGATCGTTTACGGAAAGGTCTGGGGCATCTGCCCACTCCAGCAGCTCATCTGCAGAACTGCCGCTTGGAGCCAGCGACGGGTAGAGATTGACGATCGCATCAGCGTGCTCGGAGACGAGGGGAATGATCATCGTATTTATCACATGCCATAGACAGCTGTTGCCCTCGACACTACCAAGGTCAACTTCAGCGTACAAATAAGCATCTTGGGCGAGGCACTCTGTGAGGAAGTCGACGACCAGATCACGATCTTCGACGCTTAGGCTTCGGACGCTTTCGTCGCTAACGACTTCTAGGCGCGCCGGAGTGTGCTT
>JBKQNY010000202.1:0-30612 GCA_052145775.1 Acidimicrobiales bacterium | reverse complement strand
TCCATCCTCGCTTCCAAGGTATGGAGTCTCCGGGGATCCCAGGCCGGTTCAGATGGCTGGTCGCGGCTTTCGTCGGGTACGCACTGTTGTTCTGGCCTTTCGTATTGGGCGGCATATCGAGGGCGTTCACGCTCGCCGGGTCATCGTTGTTCACCCTCGGATTCGCCCTTCCGCGCGGTGGCGCCCCTTCGGTGATCGTGTTCATCGCCGCCGCCTCGGGCCTGATCATCGTCTCCTTGCAGATCGCCTACCTGCCGACTTTGTACGCGGCCTTCAATCGCAGGGAGACCGAGGTGGCATTGCTCAACGGCCAGGCCGGTGTGCCCACCTGGGGTCCCGAACTGCTGGCTCGAACTCACTACGCGCTTGGATCGGGCGTGTCTACCCTCGACACCCTGCCCGACCTGTATGCCCAGTGGCAGCGCTGGGCGGCCGATGTGGCGGAAAGCCACACTGCCTATTTGCCCTTGGTGCGCTTTCGGTCACCCAGACCGCTGTCGTCTTGGGTAACCGCTCTGCTGGCGATGCTCGACTCGGCGGCTTTGTTTCTGGCCCTGTCGCCCCAGTCGGCGCCTGTTGTTCCTGCTCGTATGTTCCTGCGCTCTGGCTTCCTCTGTTTCAACCAAATCGCCAACGCGATGGGCATCCACGTGCCTGAGGAACCCGACCCCAACACCCCGATCAGCCTGACCTATGAGGAGTTCCTTGATGCCGTTGAGCGTATGCGCCGTGTCGACTTCCCTATCGAGCGAGATCCTGCCGACGCCTGGCCCGATTTCGTGGGCTGGAGACTGAACTACGAGCAAGCCGCCTACGCGCTCGCCAGCCGACTCGACGTGGTGCCAGCGCTCTGGTCCGGCCCCCGCAAGACCGGCGATCCCGCCATTTCTCCCATTCGTCCCATGGAAGGACATCCCGCAAAATAGTTTCAGACAGAGGAACCGACTTACGTCTGCGCCATCGCGCACAAACGGTGCCCTGCGAGAACGACCAATTCACAGGACAAATGGTGTGAGATGCGCCGTTGACTGTGCCGTGGAAAATGAGGCTTGCCAACCTGCGGAGTTCCTGCATGCCGCATCGGCGAGATCCTGCTTCGCGGTTTCGCCAACACCGTCGTCACACTGCCGGTCGGGGGCAGGTAGCGGACCTCGAAGGCGGATCTTCGAGGACACTTGGTATAATCTCTCCTTACCAAGTGTGAAGGGAGTTCCCATGGCGGTGCCAGCTGAGTTTCTGGTCTCTACGAGCGGACAGATGTCGGTCCCGGCGGCCGTTCGGCATCGCTGGGGACTTGACCGCGGTGGGCGAGTGACGATCGTCGACCTGGGCGACGCCGTGATCCTGCTGCCGCCGGGAGGGCGGCAAAAGCTCCTGGCCGAGGCGCTCACCGCCGAGAGACACCGTCAGTTTGTCAGCAACCTCGAGGATCCCGATCTGGCCACGATGTAGATGGCTTCCTGGGTCGTCGACGATCACCTCCTTCGTGACGTCCTGACGGGAGAACGGCCAGCGGACCTCGGTGGTATTGCGCCAGCGGGCATTGCCACCACCGGCCTGTGGCTGTTCCGTCTGTGCTCTTCATTTGCCGACCCAGTCACCGCGGGCAAGCTCTCCGCGCCTGTCACGGAATTGCCAAGCGAAATGCAGGACCGGTTCCGAGCCCAACTGGTCAGGCTCCCCGACGAGATCGAAGTCGTTTCCATGCGCGATCTCTCATGGTCGATGGCACAGCTCCAAGAGCGACACCGAGCGAAGGGGCGTGCCATGTCGGCTGCCATGGTAGAAGCGCTGGCCGCTGCTCACCAGCTTGGCGCTGGCATCGCCGTATCAAGGCACGACGTAGGACCCAACCTCCGCACTGCCGCAAAGGCTGACGGCATCGGATTCCGTGTTCTCTGATTTCTCGCCGACAGAAAGCGCTCGCAGAACTCTCGGGCCCGCATCCCCGAAAGCGTTCTTGTTGGATGGGTTGTGCTGGGCCTGTGGGTCGCCGCGATCGCCGTCCTACTCGGTCTGGCAGAACAGTTCGGGACCTCCCGGGACTCGTCTTTTGCCGATGACGAACATCGAGCCATTCGAGACTGGGCCTCGGAGGGCTCATCGCTGGTGGAGATGGTGCGGACAAAGAATATGCCTGACTGGTTAGCCGCGGTCAGCCTCACCATGGATGAGGTAATCGCCGAAGCGGACGCGGCGGGCTGGGAGGCCTGGAAGTAGTCGAGGGAACCAACGAGGAACTGTTCGAGGCCGGGCTGGTCCGGTTGTTGACAGCAGACGATCCGCAACGGGAAATCGAGGTCGCCCGATTCAAGCTCCGCCCGTCAAACTGACACTGCAGCACGCAGTGCCCAATCCCGGCGGTAGGAGGCAGTCTCGAATGGGGAGGCGGCCGTGATTATGGGACAGGCGGCGAGTCAGCCAGCATCAGGTCGCGCCTGAATCGTCACGTTCCGCGAGGAACCGCCGTAGGACGACAAGCGCTCGGAGGTCCTTTTCGCGGCCGGCCTCCTCCTTGGAACGAATCACATCAGACAGACTCGCCGCCTGTGCATGCTGGACTCCGACCCGGATGTCGACCGCGTGAGGCGCCAAGTCATCGAAACCTGTTGGCATCGCCGCAGGAATGAATACGAGATCGAAAGCTCCGTCGGGCGAGACCAGATTGAGCATGTCGATCTTTGCCAGAGAGCCGGCATCGTGTGAGAACGCCAGGCCTTCTGCGGTGTCCGCAACCCTGATACGTGCGCCAAGCTCCGTCAGAGCGGACGAGAGGTTGGCCAGGTTCTCGACGTTCCGACTCGGCGTGATGTCGATGTCGTACGTCGCGCCGAGTGGCGCACCTTGGGCAATGGCTGCGAACGCACCAATGACGACGTAGCGCACGCCGTGACGGTTGAGAACCTCAAGCAGGTGCTCAAACGGAGCGGACTCGGGGCTCACGTCCGCTTGGCGTTCCCGGCGAAGGCAGCAACATTGTTGCGGTGACGAGATGCCTGAGTAGTTCGCTCCGAAGGGGAACGCCGCTGGTCTTGGGCACGGAGCACCTCGTCGTGGTCGTCCAAAGGCATGAGGCGGAAACGAACCTCGAGTCCCGCACCGGCCAGGATCCGCTGGATCGTCGGGATGCTCGGCTCTCGCTTCCCTAACTCGATCCGAGCGATTTCCGACTGCGATACCCCTGCTCTGTCCGCCAGGTCGCGCTGGGATAGTCCTGCCTGCTGACGGGCGAGGAGAAGGAGAGCTCCAGCCGTCGTGGGGGGCGTTGAGGGCATGCCCTCATGATAGCCGATTAGCTATCGACCCGAATCAGGTACTTGGTCCCTCAGCCGGCGGTAGGTGGCAGGATTTACGGCGACGACGGTCTGCCCCCCATTAGGGGACTGGTTCGCTGGGCGGTGATGGTGGAGCACCGGAAGCTAGCCAAGTTCGGAATCTGGTACGACGAGTTGTGCAGTGGTAGAGGGCGCGAGCCAAGACCTATTCTCTTGGCGGCTACGTGAGAGGGACATTTGAATGGCCGAGAGCGTGTATAAAGTCATCGAACTCGTCGGCACTAGTGATGAATCGTGGGAGAAAGCTGCAAGCGCCGCCGTGGCCCAAGCCGCTGGCTCATTGCGCGACCTCCGCATAGCAGAAGTGGTGGAGCTCGATCTCCAGATAGAAGATGGACAGGTCAAGACCTACCGGGCCAAGGTCAAGGTATCCTTCAAGCTTCGGAGTCGATGAGTTCGGTGGTCATGGTGGGGACCAACGCCATCAGCAGCAGGCGGAGAAGTGCACGGTGCGCCGAATCGGGCACGGCGCCAAGTCGAAGTGCCCCAAGGGTGCCCGGCACCCGGCGTTATGTGACAGTCGGCGTAACGATACTGACCCCAAGTTTGGGGGCACGCTTCTCCTCAAGTATCCGCCAACTCCCCCCGACTTCTGCCGAGCGGAGATCTGGGCATCGGAGTAGCTGGTGCTAGCTGTGATTGCCTTCACTGCCTGACGCTCACTGCAACGATTGTGCGCAGGCGATGCAGAGCTCGCGGTACACGTCGCGGGCTGCTATACGGTCCTGTCTGTGGGTCCCCGCCGCAGCAAGTCGCGCAGCTGCTCGGGGGTGACTCTGGCGGGTTCGGTCGTACGCAAGAAGTCCTTCAGGATCTCGACGAAATGAATGGGGTCCTCCACGTGGGGATAGTGGCCTACCCCCTTCATCACCTCCAACCTGCTGTTGGGGATGGCCTCGTGCGTCTTGTAGGCGTGCTCGAGGGGGATGATCGGATCGCGGTCGCCCCAGACGATCAGCGTTGGGATGCTCGCGGCCAAGTAGAGGCGATCGAGCGCGCTCACGGACTGCCCGCGCGGGTCGATCACAGCCCGAATGGTGCGCACGAAGGCGCGGCGACTGTCTGCTTCGGTCAACGAGCGGTAGGAGCGCCACATCTCCTTGGTCTGGGCGCTACCGACGCCCCGGTGGCCGAGAAACCTGGCGATCGAGTCCCCTAGGCCCCGCGCGATGGCCGGGAACAAGAACGGCATGGCGTACTCGGCGACCGGTAGCGTCATGAGACGCAGCATCCAGTTCACCTCGCGTCCCAGGCCACCAGCATCGACGAGGACCAAACGCTCGCAGCGTTCCGGGAACTGGTAGGCGAACTGCATGGCCACGCCACCCCCGAAGGATTGCCCGACCACGGTGGTGCGATCGATGCTTAAGAGCTGCATGAAGTCCCGCACGGTGCTGGCATGGTTGCCGAGCGAGTAGTCGCCCAGCGGTTTAGCTGACCCCCCATGGCCGAGGAAGTCCGGGGCTAGCACGGTGTAGTCGCTCTTCAGCAGCTTCATGGCGGGTACCCACGTGAGGGAGCTGCCCGCGATGCCGTGGAGTAGGAGTAACGCTGGGCCCTGACCACCGCGTCTGTAGCCGATTTGGTGACCGTTGAGGGAGAGGTGCTGTACCCGCAATCCGTCTGTCGGCGGGGTCTCCTTCGTGGTCTCTACGGGCTCGCTGCCCTCGGCATCCCGCCTACTTGTTAGGCGGTGCGGGGACTCCTTCACATCGGCTTCTCTCATACCCAAATTCTGCTTGGTTGAGGTGATCGCGTCGAGGGTCAAAGGACACTCAGGGAGCATCGCGACCGGTTGGCCGGCTCCGTCCTGCGGTTTTCGGAAAAGCTCTGCCTGGTTGGCGGTCGACCGGCTTTTCGCCGGCCTGGGCCAGATCTGAGCAACGTTCGCCCACGAAGGACTTCTTCCTCTTACTGGCCTTGGTATAGCGGCGTCACAATAGAGGTGATCGGTGCGAACCCAGTTGGGCAACGCCGAGTGACGAATGAGGATGGTGCGCAATGGCTGGAAAGACTGACCAGGTGGAGGGTCAAGCAAAAGAGGCCGTCGGAAGTCTCGTCGGTAACAAGGACCTTGAAGCCGAAGGCAAGGCCGAACGTCGATCTGGCGAGGTCAAGGAGAAGGTTGGCCACGCAATGGACAAGGTCCATGAGGCAATCGACAAGGTCAAGGATGCGCTGCACCACGGCTGACGAACGGGTGGGCTCCGTCAGTGCGTGAAGCGAGGAGCGCACCTGCGAAGAGACGACACACCGTGGCGGGCAATCATGTTGGCACCGAGTAGTGGTTCAACCAGCTGGGCCTTTCCCGTCCCAATCCTCACCGTCGACACCACTACCGAAGGAGGATGTCCAAGATGCTCGACACTCTTGTCAGCGCCAGTCCCACCGCAGTGCAGGTCTTCAGCCTCATCGCGGTAATCGTGTTCCTTGTGGCCGGATTCATCGCGTTCAGGGAGAAGACGGTATGGGCGACCCTGATCTGCGTCGGACTGGCATGCGTGTCCGCTGCGGTGATCTTTCTCGCGTAGAACGGCGCTCTGCCTTCGGAGCACAAGGAGCGGGCGAGTTCATCCCGTTGCCGGTTCAGGGGAACGCGTGTACCAGCAACCCACCGCTGCGATTCTGCGGTTCCGCACTGGGCGAGATCGATCCTAATAAGCTCGTGACCGGGTCCTGAAGAGGTGGTGGTGTCATGAGTGGTGAATCCCAAGAGTCGGATCGTTCCACCCCGCAACCCGCCGAAGCGCCCGGTGTGGCCAAACCTACGGCAACTTCTCCGGGAAGTCCGACGAGTCACACTCGAATCTCAGCGGCCTGGGTGGGCGTCATCATCGGTGTCGTGGTGTTGGCGTTCTTGCTGGTGTTCATCATTCAAAATGGTCGGTCGGTGAAGGTGTCTTTCTTCACCGTGAATGTGCAGATGCCGCTCGGCGTTGCTCTGCTGCTCGCAGCGATCGGCGGTGTGTTGCTAGCGGGGATCTTGGCGTCACTGCGAATCTGGCAGCTGCGCCACCGCCTGCACCAATCGAAATGAGCCGCCACTCGGTCTTCGTGACCGGCGCATGCAGGTGAGCAACCCGCCGAATTCCAATTGATCGTCCTGCGACGCTCTGTTCACCCCTAGTCGGGTCATCCGCGCCACGGTCCGACGGCTTCAGTTGGACAACTCTGGAGCCGTCGAGTCCGGGGCATCAGGGAAATTCCACCCTCTCTCGTTCACCAACAAAGCGGTCAGAAGGCCTCCTGGAGTATCCCAATAAGGCGCCGAGGATCTCGGGCGGGGCGTCCCGGAAGTGCCGCAGTGGGGCGCTTCGCGAACGGGCTGTCCATTGCGAATCCCAAGCGACTCCCAAGCGGCTGCCTGCAGATGAGTCGGTGATCGGCCCAGCCGGTCCTCGGCCTCGTGGCCGAGCGAAGAAGCACCCGCTCCAACCAACAGTGCCGGCACAACATCGCATGGTCGGTGGTGTGAGCTTTGAGTGGGAGCGTTGTTCCAGGTCAGACGGCCAATAAGGGGTTTCGGACCTCTGTCGGGGCCATGGTGCCCGTGCGGCGAGACACGGGTTTACCGAACTCTCAGCATCCTGAGGGCCGACCCGGTGGCGGGCTGCGGCCGGCCCGGGGTCATCCCACGTCGTTGCGGTAGATCAGGCCGCCCTTCATCACGAAGCACACCCGCTCGGTAGCCGTGATGTCGACGAGGGGGTCGCCGGGCACCGCCACGACGTCGGCCAGGAGCCCGGCCTCCAGCCGGCCGCGGTCGTCGACGTCGATGAGCTCGGCCGACACCGTGGTGGCGGCGCGCAGCGCCTGCAGCGGGGTCATGCCCCGTTCGACCAGGGCCACCAGCTCCTTGGCGTTGCGCCCGTGGGGGATGGCCGGCGCGTCGGTCCCGCAGGCGATGCGGGCCCCGCGCCGGATGGCCTTGCTGACCGTCTCCTTCGCCCGGGGGAACACCTCGGCCGCCTTGGCCTGGAGCTCGGGCGCCGCCCGTGAGACGTCCATGCCGTCCGCCAGGTAGGTGGTGGGCACCAGGAACCGGCCCCGCTCGACGAGGAGGTCGAGCGTCTCGTCGCTCATGAGCGAGCCGTGCTCGATGCAGTCGATGCCCGCCTCGATGGCCGCCCGGATCCCCTGGTCCCCGTGGGCGTGGGCGGCCACCCGGAGCCCGGCCCGGTGGGCCTCGTCGACGATCACCGCCAGCTCCTCGTCGGAGTACTGCTGGGCCCCGGCCGGGCCGGTGTGCGACATGACCCCCCCCGAGGCGCAGCACTTGATGAGCCGGGCCCCGTGCTTGATCTGGTAGCGGACGGCCCGGCGGATCTGGGCGACCCCGTCGGCCACCCCCTCCTCGACGGTGAGGGGCATGATGTGCGGGGCCAGGGCCTGGAACATGGTCGGGTCGAGGTGGCCGCCGGTCGGGGTGATGGCGTGGCCGGCCGGGACCACCCGGGGGCCGTCGACCCAGCCGAGGTCGATGGCCTTCTGCAGTGCGACGTCGAGCAACAGGCCCCCGGTCGGCACGAACAGCCCGAGGTTGCGCACGGTGGTGAAGCCGGCCCAGAGCGTCCGGCGGGCGTTGGCCACCGAGCGCAGCGTCCGCACCGCCGAGTCGTCCTGCACCGGGTTGAGCGGGCTGGCGTGGTCCGGCCCGCCCAACAAGAGGTTGACCTCCATATCCATGAGCCCCGGCAGGAGGGTCACGTCGCCCAGGTCGACGACGACCGCCTCGGGCGGCACCGTCGCCGGGGCGACCTCGGCGATCCGCTCGCCCTCGACCAGCAGGCTCCCGGGCCCGACCAGCTCGCCCTTCACCACGTCGAGCATCCGGGCGGACCGCAGGTGGACCAGCTCGGGCCCGCGCCGCCGCCCCCCGCTGCGTTCGCTGGTCGATGACGGCATCGTGTCCCCCGATCGTCGAGAAGGGCGTTCTCCCGCGAGGCAAGCGATCGTACCGTGCGCCGCCCGGGCCGCGGGACCCCGACGGAGCGCCCGACGGTCCCCTCAGCCGCCGCCTCGGAGCAAGAGGACCCCCGAGGGGGTCCCCCCGCCCGAGGTGACCACGGCCGTGGTCGCCCCTTGGACCTGGCGGTCGCCGGCCTCGTGGCGGAGCTGGGTCACCGCCTCGTACAAGAAGCCGAAGCCGTGGGTCCGGCCCTCTGAGAGCTGGCCGCCGTGGGGGTTGACCGGGAGGTCGCCGTCGAGGGCGATCCGCCGTCCCCCGTCGATCCAATCCTTGGCCTCGCCGAGCCCGCAGAACCCGAGGGCCTCGAGCCAGGAGACGGCGTTGAAGGTGAACCCGTCGTAGACGAGGGCCAGGTCGACGTCGGCCGGTCGCAGGTCGGTCCGGGTCCACAGGTGGGCCGCCTGGCCGAGGACCTGGGGCTCGTGGGTGAGCGTCCCCTGGTCCCACGAGACCCGCTCGAGGATCTGGGTGCCCACCGCCTCGATGCGGACGGCCGGCTTGGGGAGGTCGGGCGCGGCCGACGCCGCCGACACGACCACGGCGATCGACCCGTCGCAGGGGACGTCGCAGTCGTAGAGGCCGAACGGGGTGGTGATCGGCCTGGCCGAGAGGTAGTCCTCCATCGTCATGGGGTCGCGGTAGATGGCGGCGAGGTTGCGGGCGGCGTTGGCCCGGCCGTTGAGGGCGATCCATCCCAGCAGCTCGCGGGTGGCGCCGTAGCGGTGGAGGTACTGGTTGGCGTTCATGGCGATCCAGTTGGCCGGCGACAGCGCCCCGAACGGCGCCCGCCAGGCGGCCTGCCCCGATGCCCGGCCGCCGGCGGGTCCCCGTTGGCCGAGCGCGGCGAAGGTGGACTCCCAGACCGTGCGGAAGCACAGGACGTGCCGGCAGAGGCCGGCGGACACGGCCAGCATGGCGGCGACAACGGCGCCCCCGGGCCCGGGCAGGTCGCCCCCGCCGTTGATCCACGTGGGGTGGAGGCGCAGGGCCTCTTCCACCGCACTCACCCCGCCCTCGCTCATGCCCATCCCACCCGGCCCGGGGTAGGTGGAGAGGCCGTCGATGTCCCCGGTGACCAGGCCGGCGTCGGCGATCGCACCGAGACAGGCGTCGACCGCCAGCGACAGCGGGTCGACCATGAGGCGCCGGCCCAGGGCCGAGCGGCCGATCCCCGACAGGACGGCCCGGTGCTCGAAGCGGTCGGGGCCGAGCGGGGCGCGGGGGGTGAAGGGCCCGGGGCCCGGGACCGGGTTCGGGCCGTCGGGCTCACCGGTCGGCTCGAAGAGGGGGAGCCAGACGTCGTCGTGCTGCTCGAAGCGGACCGACACCGCCTGGCCGACGTGCACCTCGGTGGGGTCGCACCCCACGACGGCAGTGGTGAGCCGGACGTCGGGGTCCTCGGCCAGGGCCACCACGGCCAGCGCGTACGGCGGGTCGAGGTCAGGGTGCCAGCGGTGCTGGTTGACGGTGTAGCCGGCCACGGTGGCCCGGCCCGAGACGGTGGTCGGCGCCCACGACCGGCCGGCGCAGCGGGGGCAGACCGGCACCGGGGGGTGGACCAGCCGGCCGCAGTCGGTGCACCCCTGGATGCGCAGGACCCCGTCTGCGCCCGAGGTCCAGAACCACTCGGTGGCCGGGGTCACCTCGGGCAGGGGCCTCACCGTGACGGTGCCCCGAGGTCCGCCACGATGTGGGGGAGGTCGAAGGCGGTGCGCACGCCGGGCGGCGCGGCGCAGACGGCCGGAACGGCGTTCACGGCCCGGTTGGCCGTGAAGCCGGGGGAGAGCTCGCCCATGCGCTCGAGCGGGACGTCGAAGCGGATCTCGACGTCGAGGGGGGCGTCGCCGGCGACCGAGACCCGCCACCCGGTGGCGCGCAGGTCCCAGGCCGGGTCGAGGTCTTCGGTGCAGTACCACGTGGCCTGGAAGGCGAGCAGGGGCTCGCCCCCGCGCCGGCCCGAGACCCGCATCCGCTGGGCGGCCACGGTCCCGGCCTCGATCGTGCCGGCGGCGATGCGCGTGGTCCGGCGGGCCACGGCGACCGAGCCGGTGCCATCCAGGGAGTCCAGGGGGAGGCCCACCTCCTCGGCCACCAGGCGCAGCGAGGGACCGAAGCTCTGGACCCCGTGGGCCCAGCGACCGGGGTCGAACTCGGCCGGGTCCTTGCCGTAGCCCATGAGGTCGAAGAGGAGCTCGGGTGAGGGCCGCCGTGAGAGGTCGGCGAACTCCTCGATGACCAGGTGGTCGAGCCGGCGCTGCATCGACGTGAGGGCCAGCGGGACGGCCTCGGTGATGAAGCCCGGGCTGCTCCCGGTGCTGTGGATCGACGACCCGCCGCCCTCGCAGGCCGCCTCGACCTGCCGGCGGCGATCGGGATCCATGCTCGGGGGGTGGTGGAACTCCCCCCGGGTCGTCACGACGTTGGTCCCGCTGGCCAGGATGGCCACACCGTGCCGAAGTCGCAGCCCTGGGGCATGTAGAGCACGCAGTCGGCGCCGAGGGCCAGGACCTCTTCCAGGTCGCGGGTGGCCACGATGCCGGTGGGGCCGAGCCCGCACAGCGCGCCGGCGTCCCGGCCGGCCTTGTCCGGCGAGTGCACGTAGACCCCGGCCAGCTCCAGGCGGGGGTGCTCGATGACCCCGCGCAGGGCCCGGGCACCGATGTTGCCGGTGGCCCACTGGACGACCCGCAGCGGCGGGGACCGGTCCTCGGCGGGGGTCACGGTCCCGGGCGCTCGGCCTCGGCCAGCGACGCCTTGTGGAGCACGTTGCCGGCCAGGCGCATGTGGGCGGCGTCGACCAGCCGACCGTCGCGCCCGATGGCCCCCACGCCGCTGGCCTCGGCGTCGCGGTAGTCGGCGATCGTGGCCCTCGCCTCGGCCACCTCCTCGGGGGTCGGGGAGAAGACGTCGTTGGCGATGGCGATCTGGTCGGGGTGGATGGCCCACTTGCCGTCGAACCCCAGCAGGCTGGCCGATAGGGCGGCGCGGCGGTAGCCGTCGGTGTCCTGGTAGGCGGGGTAGGGGGCGTCGATGGCGTCGATGCCGGCGGCGCGGGCCGCCGCCAGGACCTGGACGCGGGCGAAGTGCCAGAAGTCGCCCGGGTACTCGCCGAGCGGGTCGAAGTTGCCGTCCACCCGCGCGTGCAACGACGCCGAAAGGTCTCCGGCGCCGAAGATGATCGCCTCGAGCCGGTCGCTGGCCGTGGCGATCTCGGCCGCGTTGACCAGGCCCTCGGCCTCCTCCACCAGGACCTCGAGGCCGATGCGGGTGGCCAGCTGGAGCTCGGACTCGAGCTGGGTCAGCAGCACGTCGACCCACCACACGTCCCGGGCGGCCCGGACCTTGGGCACGATGACCACGTCGAGAGCCTCGCGGGCGCCGGAGACCACCTCGATGAGGTCACCGTGGCACCAGGGCGTCTCGATGCCGTTCACCCGGACGGCCCTCACCGTCCGGCCCCAGTCGAGGGTGGTCAGGGCCTCCACCACCGTCCGGCGGGCCCCGGCCTTGGCCACCGGGGCGCACGCGTCCTCGAGGTCCAAGAACACGAGGTCGGCCCCCGAGCCGGCCGCCTTCTCGCACATCCGCTCGTTGCTGGCCGGCGTGGCCAGCTCGGAGCGTCGAGCGCGTGGTTCGTTCACTGCTCCTCCTTCGCCGGCACGGGGTCAGATGGTGCCCGCCGACCGCAGGGCGGCCAGGCGGGCGGGCTCGACGCCGAGGAGGTCCCCGAAGACGGCCTCGTTGTCGGCGCCAAGACTACGGCCGAGGAACTCGATCCTGCCGGGCGTCTCGCTCAGGACGGCCACCGGGGCCTGGACCCTGACCGGCCCGAACTCCGGGTCGTCCACCTCGACGAAGGTCCCGCGTGCGACCAGGTGCGGGTCGTCCATGAGCTGGCTGGCGTCGTAGACGGGAGCCGCCGCGACCTCGTGGGCCTCGAAGGCGTCCATGGCCTCGTCGAGCGTCTTGGTTCCCACCCAGTCGGACACGAGCCGGTCGATCTCGAGCGCCCGTGCCTTGCGTGGGTCGGGCTCCATGTAGTCCGGATCCTCGGCGAGCCCGGGACGGTCGATGGCCCGGAACACCCGGGCGGCGATGTTGGGCGAGGCGCTGGAGATGGCCAGCCACCGGTCGTCCTTGGTCCGATACGCGTTGCGGGGCGCGCTGGCGTCGAGTCGGTTGCCGACGCGGCCGGGAACGATGCCGAGCTGGTCGTAGGCGAGCGTCGACGACTCGATCAGCCGGGCGAGCGGCTCGATGAGGTTGACGTCGACGAGCTGCCCTTCGCCGCCGTGCACGTCGCGGTGGTAGAGCGCCATCATCACGGCGTAGGTGGCGGCCATGGCGGCCACCCCGTCGGCCAGCATGAACGGGGGAAGGGTCGGCGGCCCGTCCGGCTGGCCGGTCAGGTGCGCGAAGCCGCTCATCGCCTCGGCCAGGGTGCCGAAGCCGGGGCGGTCGCTCTTGGGACCGCCGCGGCCGTAGCCGCTCACATGGAGCATGACCACCCGCGGGTGGACGCGGTGGACCGACTCGTAGTCGAGATGCCAGCGCTCGAGGGCGCTCGGCCGGTTGTTGGCGATGAGCACGTCGCTCATCGACAGGAGCCGGTTGAAGAGCTCCTGGCCGTCGGGCACCCGGAGGTCGAGGGTCACGCACCGCTTGTTGCGGTTGACGCTCTTCCAGACCAAGCCGATCTCGTTCTTGCACTCGCCCCACGTGCGCAGCGGGTCGCCGATGCCGGGCTGCTCGACCTTGATCACCTCGGCCCCGAACTCCCCGAGGGCGGTGGCCACCACCGGCCCGGCGGCCAGCGTGGCGGCGTCGATCACGCGGAGCCCCTGGAGGGGCCCCGTGGGCTCAGCCACCGGCGAGCGCCGCCGGTCGGGGGAGCCCGAGCGTGTCGCGCAACGTCCGGCCGGGGTAGCGGGTGCGGAACACGCCGCGTCGCTGGAGCTCGGGCACGACCATGCGGACGACGTCCTCGTAGGCCCCGGGGGTGTGGGTGGCCGCGACGACGAAGCCGTCGCACGCCTCGCTCTCCACCCACTCCTCCATCTGGTCCGCCACGTCGGTCCCCGTGCCCACGAAGCGCGGCCCCTGCAGGAGGGTGGCCCGGTGCCCGGCCAGGTCCGCGAGGGTGACGGTCTCTCCGATGTGCGCCCGCAGGTTCTGCACCAGGCCGCGGATCCCCGAGACCGACTCGACGAGCTCGTCGGTGATCTCGTCGTCGAGGCTCATAGTCGAAAAGTCGTAGTTCATGAGCTCGGACAGCAGCGTCAGCGACGCCAGCGGGTCCACGAGGTCGTTGAGGAAGACCTGCTCGCGCTCTTCGGCGTGGGCGCGGGACTCGCCCACCACCGTGTAGGCCATCGGCAGCATCTTGATCGCCTCGGGATCCCGCCCCCCGGCAGCCATGCGCTCCTTTTGGTCCTTGTAGTGGGAGCGGGCGATGTCGATGTCGGGATCCCCGGTGAAGATCAGCTCGGCCCAGCGGGCGGCGAAGTCGCGGCCCCGTCCCGACGACCCGGCCTGCAAGAGCACCGGGCGGCCCTGGGGCGACCGGGGGACGGTCAACGGACCGCGGACGCTGTACCACTTGCCCTGGTAGTCCAGCTCATGGACCTTGCCCGGGTCGGCGAAGACCCCGCCGACCCGGTCGAGGACGAGGGCGTCGTCCTCCCACGAGTCCCACAGCCCCGTGGTGGCCTCGAGGAACTCGTCGGCGCGGTCGTAGCGCTCGTCGTGGGCCAGGTGTTCCTTGACCCCGAAATTCTGGGCCTCGCTGTCGTTGACCGAGGTGACGACGTTCCACGCCGCCCGGCCCCCGGTGAGGTGGTCGAGGGTGGCGAAGGTGCGGGCCACGTGGAACGGGGAGTAGTAGGTGGTCGAGTAGGTCGCGCCGAGCCCGATCCGGTCGGTGACGCCGGCGATGACACCGAGTACCACGCTGAGGTCGAGCTTCACCGGTCGCGCCCCGACCCGCACGGCCTCGGCCACCGAGCCGCCGTAGATGCCGGGCATGGCCAGCCGGTCGTCGAAGAACAGCATGTCGAAGCAGCCCTGCTCGAGGATCCGGCCGAGCTTGGCGTAGTAGCCGGCGTCGAGGAACCCGTGCTCGGTCGCCGGGTGGCGCCACGACCCGGCGTAGACCGTCGTGCTCCCGGCCTGCATGAACCCCACCAGCGACATCGACCGCTTCGCCATCACCGCTCCCTCGTCATGCCGGGCAGAGAGCAGGACAACCCGGCGGCCCGGCGCCGGCCGTAGTCGGCCACCGGCTCAGCGACCCGATGCCACGGCCTGACGGGCCCGCCGCCGGAAGCCCTCGAGCTTCTCGTCGGGGGTGCGGACCCGGGTGCTCCTCGCCATGGTCGACACGTCGTGGCCGGCGGACCGGCGGCGCAGCGCAGCCACCGTCGCCTCCTCCTTCGGCACGTGAACGAAGGGATCGAAGGAGTACCAGCGCATGGCGTTCTCGTGGGTGATCTTGGCCACCTCGTCGTCGGTGACCCCGTTCTGGGCGAAGACCGCACCGAGCTCCTCGGGTGCTCCCGGCCACATCGAGTCGCTGTGCGGGTAGTCGGCCTCCCAGGCGATGTTGTCGATGCCGATGCGGTCCCGCATGGCCACGCCCACCGGGTCGCTGATGAAGCAGGTGAGGAAGTGCTGGCGGAACACCTCGCTGGGCAGCCGCCCGCCGAAGTCCTGCAGGGTCCAGGCGTGGTGCATCTCGTAGGTGCGGTCCACGCGCTCGAGGAAGTAGGGGATCCAGCCGGTCCCGCCCTCGGAGAGGGCGACCCGCAGGTCGGGGAAGACCTTGAGCACCCGCGACCACAGGAGGTCGGCCGCCGCGGACTGGATGTTCATCGGCTGGAGCGTGATCATCACGTCCGGCGGGGAGTCCACCGCCGGGATCGAGAGCCTTCCCGAGGAGCCGAGGTGGATGGACAGGACCGTCCCGGTGTCGCTGCAGGCCCGCCACACCGGGTCCCAGTAGGGGTCGTGGAAGCTGGGGGAGCCGAGCGCCGCGGGGTTCTCGGTGAAGCTGAGGGAGTGGCACCCCTTCTCGGCCGTGCGCCGGATTTCGGCGGCGGTGAGCTCGGGGTCCCAGATCATGGGGACGGCCATCGGGATGAACCGCCCGGGGTACGAAGCGCACCAGTCGTCGATGTGCCAGTCGTTGTAGGCGCGGACCAGCGCATTGGAGAGGTCCAGGTCCTCGCTCTGGAACACCCGGGCGGTGAAGGTGGGGAACGAGGGGAAGTTGAGTGAGGCGAGCACGCCGCCGGCGTCCATGTCCTTCACCCGCTCGTGGACGTCGTAGCAGCCGGGGCGGACCTCGTCGAGGCTCTGGGGCTCCAGCCCGTACTCCTCCCTGGGCCGCCCCGCGACGGCGTTGAGGGCCGCGGTCTCCACGACCACCTTGCCGAAGACCCAGACGTCGGAGCCCTCCTCGTTGCGGACGAGCTTCGGGGCGCGGTCCTGGTATCTGGCGGCCAGGTGGTTGACGAACAGGTCCGGCGGCTCGATGAGGTGGTCGTCGACGCTGACGAGGATCATTTCATCGACGGCGGCCATGGATCCCTCCGAGAAGGTCGTTTCCGGATATCAAGAATCATCGTATAACCGCGGGTCTCCCCGAGTCACGCCGCCAAGGGTTGCCCCAGAATCCCCGCGCTCGGGCGGCACCAGCGGCGCCGGGGAGCGTCGCACCATTCCTCCCAGGCCAGAGACCCGAGGAGCCGGCGACGCCCCCCCGATCGGCCGGTCGGAATGCCCGTATCCATTTCTGACAACGCGACCTACATTTGCGGAAACTTCCGTTATAGTCCGGCGCCGGGGATCCGGTTTGACGCCGAGGCGTCTGTGAAGGAGGTCAGGATGAGGAAGCCGATGCGGGGCATGTGCGCGGCGACCACGGTCGCCGCCGTCGTGCTGGCGGGGTTCACGACCGTGACGGTGGACATGGCGGGCGCCTCCACAAAGGCACCGATCACCATCGCCTTGATCTCGTCCACCACCGGGCCGGCCGGGCCCCAGTACGCCAGGGCGCCCCAGGGGTTCCTGGCCCGCATCGCCCTGCAGAACGCGCAGGGTGGCGTCAACGGGCACAAGATCAACGGGGTCGTCGTCAACGACGCCGGCAACTACACCGAGGAGAGCTCCATCGTCCAAGGTGCCGTGCAGACCAAAGGCGCCATCGGCGTGGTCTCGGTGACCCCCTTCATGTTCGAGGCCTACCGCTGGCTCCAGCAGAACCACATCCCGGTGACCGGCGCCAGCTCCGACGGCCCTGAGTGGGGACAGCCGCAGAACACAAACATGTTCCCCGCGGACACCCCGGCGGTGCAGCCGAACTCACCGGCGACCGCCGCGCTCAGCAAGGTGATGCTGGCGGTGGGGGCGAAGAACGTGTCGTCGATCGGTTACAGCATCTCGCCGCTCTCATCGCAGGCGGCGAAAAACTTCGCGGCCTCCGCCGAGTACGTCCACATCAAGGCGCCGTACGTCAACACCAGCGTGACATACGGGGCCACGGACTTCACCTCCGAGGCCCTGGCCATCAAGAACGCGGGCTCGAACTTCGTGGCGCCGAGCATGGACGACAACTCGAACTTCGCCCTGATGCAGGACCTGCGCAACGCCGGTTCGAAGGCGAAGGGCATGCTCGCCACCGGCCTCGAGCCGACAGTGATCGGCTCGGGATCGTGGCCCACCCTCCTGGGCTCCTACTTCTTCCAGGTGTGGAAGCCCTCCCAGCTGAAGACAAAGACGAACATCGCCATGCAGTCCGCGCTGAAGAAGTACGAGCACGTGCCGACCAAGACATTCCCCGACTGGGCCGTCTACGAGTCGTGGGTCGGCGCCACACTCATGATCAAGGGCCTCCAGCTCGACGGACCGAACCCGACCTCCCAGGGCATCATCTCCAAGCTGCGCAAGGTCACCAACTTCACCGGGAACAACCTGCTGGCCCGCCCGATCAACTACGCCACGATCATGAAGACCTACGGGCCCAGCTGCCTGTACCTGGTCAAGGCGGTCCAGTCCGGCTTCACACCGGTGAGCACGAAGGCGATCTGCGGCACAGCGATCCCCGGTACCGGGACCACCTCGGGCTAACGCCGCCCCCGTGATGCCGAGAGCCTCGGAGGATCCCGCCCCACCGCCACGGAGGGATGGAACGGTCCACCGGGTGCCGCCGGCGTCGGGCACAGCGGCCGCGGCCATGCGAGACTCCCCGCGGGGAGGAAGGCACGCATGCTCCAGTATGTGATCGCCGGCCTGGTGCTCGGAGGGATCTACGCCATCGCCGCGTCGGGGCTGGTGGTCACCTACCGGTCGTCCGGCATCCTCAACTTCGCCTTCGGGTCGACCGCCTACTTCATCGCCCGCTTCTACTACTTCCTGCACACCCAGCAGAACTGGGCCATCGCGCCGGCGGCGCTGGTGGCGGTGTGCGTGGCCGGGCCGGCCCTGGGCGTCGTCCTCTACTTCGCCCTCTTCCGGTTCCTGACCCTCTCCACGACGCTCATCAAGGTGGTGGCCACGCTCGGACTGTCGGTGATGCTGCCCCCGCTGGCGACGTTGATCTTCGGGAACACAGCCATCCTGAAGGCTCCGGGCCTCGCCCCCGAGCCGGTGAAGATCTTCCACGTCGCTGGCGTGCCCATCACGATGGACCAGATCATCGTCTACATCTGCGTGGTGCTGGTGGTGGTGGTCGGCGCGGTGGTGCTCCGCTACACCGACGTCGGGCTCCGCGTGCGGGCCATGGTGGACTCGCCGGCCATGACGTCGCTGTCGGGCACCAATCCGACCGCGGTGTCGGTCGGCGTGTGGGCCGTGAGCATCTTCCTGGCCGGTCTGACCGGGGTCCTGTCCGCGCCGGTCATCGGCCTCGACGCCACCGACTTCACCCTCCTCATGGCGGCCGCCTTCGCCGCCGTCATCGCGGCCAAGCTCTACAACCTCACCGTGGCCGTGGTGGTCGGATTGATCATGGGGATCGCCGCCTCGGTCATCCCCGAGTACCTGCCCCCGGACAGCCCCTTCACCCAGGCCGTCATCCCGAGCATCCCATTTGTCGTGACGGCGATCTTCCTCATCTACTACCTCGTGCGCCGCGGGAGGATCAGCGAGAGCGAGGGCACCGGCGGCGCGCTCGACCGGGCGATCGCCGTCCATGGGGGCGAATACGCCGCCAAGGACGAGACCGGTGCCGTGCGGCTGAGCTCACGCCCGGTCGGGTGGCTGCCGTCGATCGTGGGTTTCGCCATCATCTGCGCGTTGCCGTTCTTGCTCAGCGGCCTGTGGGTGGGGCTGCTGGCCACCGGGGTCGCCTACGGCGTGCTCTTCCTGTCGTACACGCTGGTGACCGGCGAGGGCGGCATGGTGTGGCTCTGCGTGCCCACCTTCGCCGCGGTCGGCGGACTGATGACGGGTCAGCTGGCCGAGCTGCACGGCTGGCCCGTCATGGCCGCCGTCGTCGTCGGCGGCCTCGTGGCCGTGCCGTTCGGCGTGATCCTCGGGGCCCTCACCATCCGGCTCGGTGACCTGTACGTGGCGCTCGTCACCCTCACCTTCGGCCTGCTGATGGAGAACCTGGTCTTCAGCCAGGCCAGGTTCTTGAACCAGGGCCTCGGGGTCACGGTGCCGATGCCCGGCTTCGCCACCACCCCCAGGGCGTTCACGTACCTGGCCCTGGCGATCTTCGCCGTCATCGCCGTGTTCATCGTCAACCTGAGACGCTCGAGCACGGGCCTGGCGCTCTCCGCGGTGCGATGGAGCGAGTCGGGATCCAAGACCATCGGGCTGAGCGTCCTGCACATGAAGGTCGTGACGGCCGGACTCGCCGCCTTCATCGCCGGTATCGGCGGCGCCCTGCTCGCCATCTCGTTCGGCGTGGCCCTGCCGGACAACTACGCGACCCTTCTCGGCGTGGCCTGGCTGGCCGTGGTGGTGCTGTGCGGCATCAGGTCGAACATCGCCGCCCTCGTGGCCGGCCTCATGACGACCCTGTTGCCCGGGGTCGCCGAGAACTACCTTCCAACCTGGTTCCAGCAGATCCCACCGATCCTCTTCGGCCTGGGGGCGATCGGGATCGCCCGCTCTCCGGACGGCGTGCTGGCCGACTACGCGCGCTACCTGCGGACCCTGGCCGCCAAGGCGCGGGTGCGCCGGCGCCGCGGCTCGGCGAGCGGCATGGAGCTGTCGGCGGCGGACGTGCTCAGCTCCGAGGCGGCGCGTTGACCGCCGTCGCCGACCCCGTCGCCCCTCCGGCCCTGGAGGTCTCCGGCGTCCGGGTCCGCTACGGCGGCCTGATGGCGCTCGACGGGGTGGACCTGCAAGTGGCCGAGGCGTCGCTCACCGGCCTGGTGGGTCCCAACGGGGCCGGCAAGAGCACGCTCTTCGGGGTGTGCTCGGGCCTGACCAAGCCCAACGACGGCCAGGTGCTGCTCCGGGGTCGAGAGGTGACGAGTGCCTCGCCCCAGGCCCGTGCCCGGCTCGGCCTGGCCAGGACGTTCCAGCAGCCCGAGCTGTTCATGGGGCTGACGGTCCGCCAGCACCTCATCCTCGCCTACCGGGCCGCCCGGGTGCGTCGACGCCTGCTGACGGACATGTTCACGGCGGGCAGCGTCCGGCGGCCCAGTGCCGCCGAGGTGGAGAGAGTCGGGTCGCTGCTCCCGCTGCTCTCGCTGACAGCGGTGGCCGACCGGGTGGTCGACGTCCTCCCCCTGGGCGCCACCCGCCTCGTGGAGGTGGGCCGGGCCCTGGCCGCCGGCCCCTCGGTGCTGCTCTTGGACGAGCCGCTCTCGGGCCTGGACGCCAGCGAGAGCGCCCACCTGGCCGACGCCCTCGTCCGGGTGGTGCGCGAGGAGCGGATCTCGCTGCTGTTGGTCGAGCACGACGTGGCGACCGTGCTCCGCCTCTGCGGGCACATCTACGTGCTGGACTTCGGCACCGTCATCGCCGAAGGGGACGCGGCGGCGATCCGCCACGACCCGGCCGTCAAAGCGGCGTACCTGGGCGACAATCCCTACGGCGAGGAGCCCACCGTCGACGGGTGAAGGGCGGTGCCGGCATCGACCTCGGTGGAACCCGGCGGTGTGCCCCCTCGGCGCTCACGCCGTGGTGGCCGCTCCGAGGTAGTGGTCGAGCACCTCGGGCCCCGCATCCTCGGCCCGTCCCTTCCAGCTCACCTCACCTCGCGAGAGGATGACGCAGTCGTCGGCCATGGCCAGTGCCCGGTGGACGAACTGCTCGATGAGCAGGATGGCGATCCCCATGTCCCGGGCCCGTTCGAGGCCCTCGAAGACCACGTCGACGACGAGCGGGGCGAGGCCGAGGGACATCTCGTCGGCGATCATGAGCTTGGGCTCGACCGCCAGGGCCCGGGCCAGGGCCAGCATCTGCTGCTCGCCCCCCGACAGGCTCCCGGCACTTTGCGTGCTGCGCTGACCGAGGAGGGGGAAGAGCTCCACCGCCCGCTCGACGGCCCGCTCCCTCTCGGCGCGACCGCCGGCCTGACGCACCGCCATCCGCAGGTTGTCGATCACCGAGAGGCCCGGGAAGATGCCCCGTCCCTCGGGGATGTACGTGAGCCCCGCCCGGTGGCGACGGTAGGCGGGCCACCGGCTGATGTCGTCGCCGCGGAACTCGATCCGCCCACCGGCCAACGGGACGAGCCCGGACAGCGCCCGGGCCAAGGTGCTCTTGCCGGCGCCGTTGGGTCCGAGGAGGGCCGTGACGCCTCCGGGGAAGAGGTCGATCGACACGCCCGAGAGCGCACGCGACCCGCCGTAGCGGACGTCCAGGTGTTCGGCACGGAGGACGGGGTCAGCCTGCACGAGCCCACGATGCCATATCCGCGGCAGGCGGTCTGCGCCGCCAGCGGAGCCCGCGACCCAACTCCTGACCCCGGGCCGATCGCTGGCCGGACCGGCCGCGTGCCACCACCGCAGACGATCGCCTCCCTCGACGGTCCCGCCCAGCTCCGCACCTGGGTGGAAGTGGGCGGGCGCGGCGTGCGGCCCCACCGTCACGCAGAGGGTTCGGGGTCCTGGGACCGTTCGGCGGGCGGCGCTCCCTCGACGGTGTCGAGCCACCTCTCGACCAGCTCGCGGAGCTCGGTGTGGCCGGTGGTCAAGCCCAGGTCCTTCTCCACGCCGATGATCCGGGTGAGGCCGGTCAGGATCACCGGGGCAGCCAGCGGGGGGACGATCTCGGCACCGAGGCCGCAGCGCTCCAGGATGCCGGGCAGGGCGTCTTCCTGCTGGCGGCGGAACTGCTCGGCGAAGGCGGCGAGCTCGGATCGGACGGCCTTGCGGTGGTTGGCGAGTGCGGCCAGCTCGGTCAAGAGCGTGGTCCCCGTCGGATCGCTGTTGAGCTCCCACAGGGCCCGCAGCGGCTGCGGGGACGACAGGGCGCGGGCCTGGCGCTCGAGGTTCTGGGCCGCCCCACGCCGCACCACGGCCACGAACAGGTCATCCATCGTCCGGAAGTAGTAGTGGACGAGCTGCGGCTTGAGCCCCGCCTCCGCCGCCACCCGCCGCGAGGTGACCGCGGCGTACCCCTCGTCGACCATGAGCCGGAGCGCAGCGTCGAGGAGCAACCCCCGGCTGGCTGAGCTCTCGGCGCCGATCCGGCGGGTCGCGCTCATCGGGTCCGGATTGTCCCACGGCGCCGACGCCCGTCGCCGGGGCTCTGGGCGCCGGGAGGGCCGTCGGGGGCCACCGCAGGTGGCGGGACCGCCGTCGCTGACCTGGCCCTGAGCCGGCCGGGTGGGGGAGTTCCCTCCCGCTGCCGACCGTCCGAACAAGGGCGTTCGACAATACGGAAACGACCTTCTCGCAGGCGGAGACCCCTGCTATCGTCGAGGCTGGCCGACGGGACGAGGAGCCTTGCCACATGCCTCACTTCACAAAGCCCACCGAGGGCACCTGGACCGAGCACTTCGGGCTCGCCACCACCCCGGTGTCCTACGACGACTCGATCTCGCCCGAGACCTACGAGCTCGAGCGCGAGGCGATCTTCCGCCGCACCTGGCTGAACGTCGGGCGCGTCGAGCAGCTCCCGAGGAACGGCACCTACTTCACCAAGGAGCTGGACGCGGCGCGCACCTCGGTGATCGTCGTCCGGGACATGGGCGGCGAGGTCCGGGCGTTCCACAACATCTGCCGTCACCGCGGCAACAAGCTGGTGTGGAACGACTTCCCGCGCCAGGAGACCAGCGGGGTCTGCCGCCAGTTCACCTGCAAGTACCACGGCTGGCGCTACGACCTTGAGGGTCAGCTCACCTTCGTGCAGCAAGAGTCCGAGTTCTTCGACCTCGACAAGGCGGACTTCGGGCTGGTGCCGGTGAGGGTCGAGGAGTGGGCCGGCTTCCTCTTCGTGACGTTCGACCCCGAGGCCCAGCCGCTCAAGGACTACCTCGGACGACTGGCCGCAGGCATCGAGTCGTACCCGTTCCACCTGATGACCCAGAAGCACACGTACCGGGCGGAGGTCGGGAGCAACTGGAAGCTCTTCATCGACGCCTTCATGGAGTTCTACCACGCACCCGTGCTGCACGCGAAGCAGTCCGTCTCCGACGAGTCGCGCAAGCTGCAGAGCTATGGCTACGAGGCCCTCGCCTATGACATCGACGGTCCCCACTCCGTCGTGTCGTCCTGGGGCGGGATGGCGCCCCCCAAGGACCCGAGCATGGTGAAGCCGATCGAGCAGGTGCTCCGCAGCGGCCTGTTCGGGGTGTGGGACGCCCCCGACATCGGCGAGCTGCCCGAGGGGCTCAACCCCGCCAAGCACAGGTCGTGGGGCGAGGACTCGTTCCTGTTCTTCCCCAACTTCATGCTGCTCATCTGGAAGCCGAACTGGTATCTCACGTACCACTACTGGCCGACCTCCTACAACACCCACATCTTCGAGACGTCGCTCTACTTCGTCCCGCCCACCAACGCCTACGAGCGCCTCCAGCAGGAGCTGGCGGTCGTGACCTTCAAGGAGTACGGCATGCAGGACGGCAACACCCTCGAAGCCACCCAGTCCATGCTCGAGAGCGGGGTGGTCGGCGAGTTCCCCCTCTGCGACCAGGAGATCGCGCTCCGGCACCTCCACCAGACCTGCCGCCAGTACGTCGACGAGTACCGCCGCGGCCGGACGGGGGCGGCGGCCCGCGTCCCGGTGGCGCGCTGAGGGACGGTGGCCGCCATGCTTCCCCCCGACTTCGCCGACCTCGAGCCGTTCGGCGACTGGATCCTGCCGAGCGAGAAGGACCGCTACGCCAAGCGCCTCGGCAGCTCGATGGACGAGCTCCAGGCCTTCTACGACGCTGCCTTCCCCCGTCTGAAGGACGGGACCGAGTACTTGCAGGGCGTGTCGTTGGAGGGGATCCGCGACGAGGACCGGAACCTGCTTTGGCTGTTCTGCTCGCTGGTCACGGTGTCGTTCCCGGTCGAGGTGTGGGGGCAGCCCAGGGTTCCCGACGCCGGGGCCTCGTCGATCGACGTCGCGGTCGAGCCCGTTCCGTAGCAGCGGGTGGTGCCGCTCGGCCGCCGGTCACATCGGCCCGGGCGGCGTAACGTGGCGCCGATGCGCGGCCATGGCGGACTGGCGGGGGCGAGGAGGGCCGCAAGGTGGCGGTGATCGGGTGCTCGCTGGCCGACGCCGTCGAGCGCAACGTGCGGCCCGGCGACTCAATCCACGTCATGCTCGGACACAGCCGCTGGACGGCGGCCGCCCGGGAGCTGGCCCGCCAGTTCTGGGGCGAGGACCCGGGCTTCACCCTGGTGATGACCAGCCTGGGGGCGCTGGGGGCGCTCTTCTTCGAGGGCGGGCTGGTGCGCCGGGTGGTGACCGCCTACTCGGGCAACAGCTTCCCCACCTACAACCCGAACCCCATCTTCTGCCGCGGGTACCAGTCGGGGGCGGTCGAGGTCGAGCACTGGTCGATCCTCACCTTGGCCCAGCGGCTCGAGGCGGCGGCCCGCGGGCTGCCGGCCGTGGTGACCGGGTCGCTCGCCGGGTCGTCGATGGCCGGCAACGACGGGTTCGCCACGGTCGCCTCGCCCTTCGGGCAGGGACCCGAGGAGGGGATCGGCCTGCTGGCCCCGCTCGCCCCCGACGTGGCCCTCCTCCACGCCGCCGTGGCCGACACCGAGGGCAACCTGGCCGTCTCCGAGCCGCTCCTCGAGGGGGTGTGGGGCGCCTGGGCGGCACGGCGGGGGGTGGTGGCCACGGTGGAGCGTGTGGTCGACAGCCTCGACGGCCTGGGGCAGCGGGTCAGGATCCCGTCCCATCGGGTGCTGGCCGTGGTGGAGGCGCCGTTCGGGGCGCACCCCGGCGGCTGTTACGCCGGGGGGCTCCCGGTGGCCGGCTACGGCGAGGACATTCCGTTCTGGTCGGCCGCCGCCGAGGCGGCGCGCGGCGACTTCGCCGCCTTCGCCCGCACCTACGCCCTGGACCCCCCGGACCACCGGGCCTACCTCGACGTGCTCGGGGCCGACCGGCTCGCCGCCCTTAGCGCCCGGGCCGACCCCGCCAGCTGGGAGCTCGACGACGCCGCCCACCCCGTGCCGCCGGGGCCGCCCAGCCGGTGGGAGGTGGCGGCCGTCCTGGCCGCCCGCGAGGTCGCCGGCACGGTGGAGCGGGTGGGGGCCGACGCCGTCCTGGCCGGGGCCGGGGTGGCCAACCTGGCCGCCTGGGTGGCGGTGGCCCGGACCCGTGAGGGCGGCCGGGCGGTGCACCTCACGGCCGAGCTCGGCCTGTGGGGCTACCACCCCACGCCGGCCGACCCGTACATCTTCAACCATCGGGTCTTCCCGTCCACGACCATGCTCTCGGACGCCTCGTCCGTGCTCGGCATGGTGGTCGGGGGGCCGGGGACGACCGTGGTCGGCTGCCTGGGGGCGGCCGAGGTCGACCGTCACGGCAACCTCAACTCGACGTTGCTGGCCGGGGACCGCTTCCTCGTCGGCTCGGGCGGGGCCAACGACGTGGCCAGCCGGGCCGCGGCCTGCGTGGTGGTGACCATGGCCCGCCCCGAGCGCCTGCCGGCCGACGTGGCCTACGTCACCTCCCCGGGCCACGCCGTGACCAGCGTGGTCACCGACCGCGGCGTCCTGCGCCGCCTCGACGGCGTCCTGCGGGTGGCCGCCGTCCCGGCCGGGGAGGGATCGGTCGCCGAGCGGGTGCGCCAGCTGGTCGCCGCGTGCGGCTGGGACCCCGAGCCGGCCCGGCAGATCGAGGAGCTGGACCCGGTCGACGAGCGGGAGGTGCTGGCCCTGCGGGAGTACGACCGAGAACGGCTGTTTCTCGGGTGATTCGGGGGTCTGCGCACCACCCAGGGGCGACGGCCGCCCGCAGAGGCTCGGCGGTAGTGTCTCGTGCACGGTGAACGGGAGGTGGACTATCGTCCGCACCCGTCACCGGGGGTCACGCAACCGCCGCTGACCAAGGTCGGCGGATCGACAGAAGGGGGCGGCATGCAACTGCGGGGCGACGGGGAATCTGGGGGTCTGTCCAGGTTTGGGGTGGCCCTGGTTGCCCTGGTGACGGCGGCCTCTTCGACCGCGGTCTTCGGGGCCGGGGCGGCCGCGGCGGCCACAACGCCACCGATCTCGCCCGCCTCCTCCCTGCAGTGCCCGGCCGGCACCGGCACCAGCGCGCCGGGGGTCACGGCCACCACAATCAACGTGGCCGGCATCTCCACCCTGACCGGCTCGATATCGGCCGGGTTCTCGGGGCTCGTGCCCGGGGCCGAGGCCTACTTCGACATGATCGATGCCAAGGGCGGGGTCGACGGGCGCAAGATCAAGCTCGCCTACAACCTGAACGACGGGGGGACAGGCACCCGATTCGCATCCCTCACCCACACGGCCATCGACCAGGACCACGCCTTCGCCACCATCGTCTCGTCCTACTGGTTCAGCCCCACCTACTTCGTCTCGACCTGCACCCCGACCTACGGCTACAACGTGACCGGGGACTGGACAAAGGCCCCGAATCTCTTCGCCGCCGGCGGGTCGACCCAGACATACCACACCCTCATCCCAGGGCTGACGTATCTCGTCAAGAAGGAGAAGATAAAGACCGCCGGTGTCCTCGCCTACGGCGTGTCGAGCTCGTCCAACGCCTGCTCCACCTTCGTCACAGGGTTGAAGAAGAACGGCGTCAACGTCGCCTACGACGACCTGAAGCTCACACCGCTCAACCCCAACGTCACCCCCGACGTCCAGCGCCTCAAGGCGGCGGGCGCGGACTTCATCATCAGCTGCATGACAATCGGTGGGAACCTCTCCCTCGCCAGGGCATCCAAGGAGTATGGCCTCGATGCCAAGATGCTCTGGCTCACAGTCCCCAACCAGTCGGTGATCACCAAGAACTCGAGCCTCCTGCAGGGCGTGTTCTTCGGCGAGGGGAACGTGCCCTCGGCCGCCAACACAAAGTACCCCGGGACCTACCCGGGGTTGGCGGCCTACAACGCGGCCATCAAGAAGTACGAGCCGTCGGTCGCCGGGGACAACATCGCCCTCCAGGGTTGGGAGTCGGCGGCCCTGTTGGTGGCGGGCATCGAGGCGGCCGGCAAGAACTTCACCCAGGCCAGCGTGGTGCAGGCCACCAACCGCCTGACGCAGTTCACGGCCGGTGGCCTGTACACCCCGATGAACTGGGAGTACACACACACCACCGTCACCGAGCCCTACTGCGAGGCCTTCGTCCAGGCCCAGGGGACCAAGCTCCTCCCGGTCCTGAACACAGGCAAGCAGGTCTTCGTCTGCTTCGACAAGACACCGAAGCACCCGACACCGGTGGCCACCCGGCCGGGCACTCCCGGTCCGGCCGTGCACTGATCGGCGGGCGGGTCGGGGGCCGCGGGGCGCGTCAGTGGAGCAGTTCTTCGGTTTCGCCATTCCCGGCATCCCCTATGGCTGTGCCTACGCCATCTTCGCCGTCGGCCTGGTCCTCACCTACCAGGCCACCGGGGTCTTCAACTTCGCCTACGGCGCCCAGGCCTACGCCTCGGCCTTCCTCTTCGCCTGGCTGATCGAGACCCGGCACTGGCCGGTGTGGACGGCCTTCGTGCTGGCGGTGCTGGTGGTGGGGCCGGGGCTCGGCCTCGCCTTCGACCGACTGCTATTCCGGCACATCCCGTCCACCAACTCCACGGCCAAGCTGGTGACCGGGTTGAGCCTCCTGGTCGGGATCCCCACGCTGCTCCCGATCCTGTTTGGCAACGGCAACCTCACGGCCACCCCACCCATCGGGTTCAGCTCCACATTCTACTTCCACCTCTTCGGCATCTCGGCTTTCCCGATCACAGGGTTCGACGCCAGCACCGTGATCTTCACGGTCATCATGCTGGTGGCCCTGGTGATCCTCATGCGCTTCACCCCGCTCGGGCTGCGCATGCGTGGGGCGGTGGAGAGCCGCCGGCTGGTCCAGCTCGACGGAGTCAACGCCGGCGGGGTGGTGGCCGTGGCCTGGGCGGTCTCGGGCTTGATGGCCGGCCTGGTCGGGGTGCTGTTCGCCTCCTCGCCGCTCAACACCATCTTGGGGACACAGATCTACATCACCCTCATGGTGGCGGCCATCGCCGCCGCCGCCTGGGGGGTGCTGCGGTCCATGCCGATCGCCGCCGGGGTGGGCGTACTGCTGGGCGTGATCAGCCTGACCGCCCGGGGCTACCTCACACCCAACAGCGTGTGGTACGCGGCGGTCCTGCCGGCCCTGCCCTTCATCGCGCTCGTGGGGGCGCTCCTCTTCGTGCCGGGGCTGCGCTCCCTCGACGACTCGAAGGACCCCTTGGCCACCGTCGATCCACCGACCCCGCCCACCGCCGCCGCCTCGAGGTCGCCCCAGTTCGACCGCATCATTAAGTCCGCGTGGTACGTGCTGCTGGCCGCATTCGTGATCTCGATGCTGACCTGGATGCCCAAGACCTGGGAAAACGTCTTTAACGCCGGGTTGGCCCTCTCCACCATCTTCCTGTCGATCACCCTCATCACCGGCATGGGGGGACAGCTGTCGCTCTGCCAGGCCACCTTGGCCGGGGTGGCCGCCTTCACCGCCGGCCAGCTGGCCAATCACTTCGGGTTGAACTTCCTGGTCGGGGGGCTCGTCGGGGCGGTAGCGGCTGCGGTCGTGGCCTCGGTGCTGGCACTCAGCAGCCTGCGCCTGAAGGGTCTGGGGCTGGCCCTCATGACCCTGGCCGCGGCCCTGCTCTTCGACAACGCCATTTTCAGTCAGAAAGCGGTGAGCAACGGGACAGGTGGGCTCATTATGAAGCGCAGCTGGTTCGGGCGGATCAACTTCTTCGATCCGAGCGGCCACCCGATGTTCATCCTGCTCATGGTGGTCCTGGTGGTGGTCGTGTCGGCGGTGCTGCTCTTGCGACGGGGCACCGTCGGTGGCTACCTGGCCGCCATGCGGGGCAGCGAGACCGGCGCCGCCGGCGTGGGCATCAACCTCTCCTGGCAGCGGGTGCTCATCTTCGCCCTCTCGGGGGCGGTGGCCGGGATCGGAGGGACCCTGCTCACGATGCAGCAGGGCCGGATCAGCCCCCACCAGTTCAGCTACGAGTACTCGCTCGTCTTCGTGGTGATCGTGGTCACGACCGGCGTGTCTACCGTGGAGGGTGCCATCCAAGGAGGCATCGGCTTCGTGGTCATCCAGCAGCTGCTCACATACGCCCCGCAGCGGTTCCAGGGGCTGACCGTCGTCCTCTTCGCCTTCGGTGCGCTCACCTACTCGCTCCATCCCGAAGGGGTCCTCGAGTTCCAGAAACGCCGGTGGACGGCGCGCTTCGAGCGGCTCTTCCTTCAGCCGCGCCAGCTGGCCATGTCGGCCGAGGGGCCGCCGGGGGCCCCGGGCCCACTGTTCGGGGCGGGGGGAAAGAATGCCTGACCGCCTCATGCGCTCGCGCATCCGCCTGGGCCGCAACGGCACCAAGGTGCCCGACCGCTCGACGGTGGGCGACGGCCGCTCCCTGCTCGGGGACCCGACGCCTCTCCTCGAGGTGCGCGGGCTCTCCAAGCAGTTCGGCGGCATCAAAGCGGTGAGCGATGTGACCTTCTCCATCGAGCGCGGCGAGAGCGTGGGCCTGGTCGGGCCCAACGGCGCGGGCAAGACGACGGTGTTCAACTGCGTCTGTGGCCAGCTCCGCCCCGAGGAGGGGTCGGTGGAGCTCGACGGGGTCGAGCTCACCCAGGTCCCCACCTACCGCCGGGCCCGCCTGGGCATCGGCCGCACCTACCAGCGCATCGAGGTCTTCCCCGACCTCACCGTGCGCGAGCACCTGATGGTGGCCGAGCGCTCCCGGCGGGGCGACGGGCGGCTGTGGAAGGACCTGTGCAACCGCAGCGGCCCCCGGCCCGAGGAGATCGACCACGTCGACGAGGTGCTGGAGCTGGTGGGGCTGTCGGGCAGCGCCAACACCCCGGTGGCGGCCCTCGGGCTGGGCATGTGCCGGCTGGTCGAGCTGGCCCGGGCCCTGGTGGGCGACCCGCGGGTCCTCATGGCCGATGAGCCCTCGTCGGGCCTCGACGTCTACGAGACCCGGGAGCTGGCGGGTGTCCTGCGGACGCTTCAGACCGAGCGAGGGATGGCGGTGCTCCTGGTCGAGCACGACCTGGGCATGGTGAGCGACGTGGTCGACCGGTGCATCGTGATGGATCTGGGCCAGATCATCGCCCAGGGCACCTTCGACGAGGTCATGGCCGACCCCGACGTGCGCCACGCCTACCTGGGGATCACGACGTGACCGCCCAGGCCGCCCCGACCACCGAGGGGGACCTCGCCGGGGAGCCGCTGGCCCTCGAGGTCGACCACGTGAGCGCCGCCTACGGCCCCTACCGTGCGCTGTTCGACGTGACCTTCAGCGTGCCGGCGGGGGGCGTCGTCGCCCTCTTGGGCTCCAACGGGGCGGGCAAGTCGACGGTGGCCCGGGTGGTCTCGGGGCTCCTGCCGGTGACCTCGGGATCGGTGCACATCGGCGGCCATGACGTGACCGGCCTGCCCGCCTACCGCATCACCCGGTCCGGTCTGTGCCACGTCCCCGAGGGCCGGGGGATCTTCGCCAACCTGACGGTCGAGGAGAACCTGATCCTGGCCTTCCGCCAACGCGGCGGCCGCCAGTTCGTGAAGCCGGCCCTGGCGAGGACGTTCGACGAGTTCCCGATGCTGGCCAACCGGCGCAAGCAGCGAGGCGGGACGCTGTCGGGCGGGGAGCAGCGGCTGCTCTCACTGGCCAAGGTGCTGGTGTGCCCGCCCAAGCTGCTGGTGGCCGACGAGCTGTCGCTCGGCCTC
>JBKQNY010000201.1:0-15147 GCA_052145775.1 Acidimicrobiales bacterium | reverse complement strand
GGAGCACGGCGCGCTTCCCCCTCGGGTGCATCATCCCCCCGGTGGCCCCCCCCGGCCCCGTCCGGCCCGGCCGGGCCGGCAACCAGGTCACCATCGTCACCGGCGACTGCGTCCCCCCGAAGAGAGTGGAGAAGGCCGACGGCTTGCCGGGTCCCTCCACCTCGTCGTCGGGAACCCCTGGCAGAAGGTTGATCCAGCCGTCGTGCGCGGCGGCCAGCCTGTCCATCTCCCCGACGACCCTGGTGGCGTCCTCCGGGGTGAACACGATCTCCTCGACACGACGCGGCACGCCGCGTGTCTAGCGCCTCGGGGCGCAGCCCGCCGCGTATGGCCACCCGCGGGTACGGTCCGCACATGGATCTCGCCGAGTCCCTGCGTTCCACCGGTGCCGTCCGGGAGTTCACCGACGAGCCGGTGGCCGACGAGGTCGTGCACCGCATCCTCGACACCGCCCGTTTCGCCCCGAGTGGCGGCAACCGCCAGGGGTGGCGGGTGGTGGTGGTGAAGGACCCCGGGCGTCGGGTACGGCTCCGTGACCTCTACCTCGACGGCTGGTACGACTACCTGGCGCTCACCTCGGCCGGCCTGGTGCCCTGGTCCCCGGTGTCCGACACCGAGGCGGAGCGACACGCCCTCGGCGGCGCCCCGGCCCTGGCCGCCCGGGCCGCTTCCGGGCCGGGGGGCTTCGCCGAGCACCTCGACCGGGTCCCGGTGCTCCTGCTGCTCCTGGCCGACCTGCGGACACTGGCGGCGGTCGACCGCGACCTGGGCCGCTACACCTTCGCCGGCGGCGCCTCGGTTTACCCGTTCGCCTGGAGCGTGCTGCTGGCCGCTCGGGCCGAGGGCCTGGGCGGCGTGCTGACGACCATGCCCGTCCGCCGCGAGGACGACGTGAAGGCGCTCGTCGGCGCGGATCCCGCCCTGGCCGTGGCGGGGCTGCTCGCCCTCGGGCACCCAAGCCAGCGCCCGACCCGCCTCCGTCGGCGTGGCGTCGGGGAGTTCACGACGGTCGACCGCTGCGACGGGGCGCCGCTCACGCCCTGAACGGCTTGCCGTCTACGTCGTCTTGGCCACCAGCAGGTGACAGGGGGCGGCCAGGGCCACCCGCCCGGCCACCGAGTCGAGGGACCCGGTCGGCCCGTGCATGCCGCGGTTGCCCACCACGATCAGATCGGCCCCGGTCTCGGTGGCCACCGACACGAGCGCCTCGACCGGTCCGCCGGCCACCGTGTGGCCCCGGGCCCGGACGCCCTCGAGGGCCGGGTCGGCCAGCGCGTCCGCCAGCACCGCCTCGTTCGCCTCACGCCACCGGTCGCCCGCCGCACCCGCCTCCTGACCCGCGGCGGGATCACGAAAGCCGTGGACGACATGCAACTCGGCACCGAGGGAACGGGCCAGGTCTGCGGCGACCGACACGGCGCGCCTGGCCGTCTGCGAACCGTCGGTGCCCACCACGATGGTCGAGATCACTGCCCCACCTCTCCGCTCGCCGATCCTAGAGCAGCTGGGCCTCTTGGAGGAGCGAGATGGCCGCGGCGCCGGTCCCGAGCTCGGCGACGCTGACCGGGTCGGGTTGGAGCTGTCCGAAGGGGGTCTCCCCCTTGGCCGTGACCACCCCGGAGTCGATGGGGTACTCGAAGCTGTCGGAATGGGCGATGATCTCCTGGCCCTCACGGGAGAGGACGAAGGCCACGAACCGCTGGGCGGCCGACTGGTGGGTGCTCGAGCGCAGGACGCCGATGCCCGAGACGTCGACGATGTAGCCGGGGTCGTGCGGGGCGAAGTAGGCGATGGCTGAGTGCATGCCGCTCGAGCCGAGCTGGGCCCGCAGCCGGTACCAGTAGTACTGGTTGATGACGCCGACGGCCACCTGCCCGGCGTTCACTTCCGAGGTGATGGTCTCGTTGTCGGGGTAGATGTGCGATCCGGCGTTCGCCTTCAGCCCGTCGAGCCACTTGAGGGCGGATGCCTTGCCGTGGGTGCGCTCGACCGCGGTGACGATCGGTTGGAAGTCGGTCTCGCCGGGGGCGAGGGCGAGCTTCCCGCTCCACTTCGGCGAGGCCAATGTCATCACCGACGTCGGCAGCTGGCTGGGCTTGAGGAGCCGCGTGTTGTAGATCAGCACGCTCACCCTGGCCGAGACCCCCGCCCATGCCCCCGCAGGTGAGTCGTAGCGCTGGACGGTGTGCCGAAGGGTCGACGGCGCAACGGCCGACAACATGCCCCTCGAGGCCAGCTCCTCCAGGGGCGGGGAGTTCTCGGTGTAGAAGACGTCGGCCGGCGACCTCGACCCTTCGGCGATGATCTGGTCCGTGAAGGTGTCCTCTGTGTCGCTGCGCACGTTGACGGTGATGCCGGTCTGCCGCTCGAAGGCCGAGACCAGGGCGTCGGTGGTCTGCACGTGCTGGCCGTTGTAGAGGGTGATCGACTGCGCCGCCGCCCCGGCCGGACTGGGCCAGCCGGCCAGGAACCCACCCGCCGCCACCAGGACCGCTGCGCCGACCAGGCGCGATCCGTGCCGACCGCGGACCCGATGCCGGGCTGCTGCACGGACTTTAAGGGCACCCTCTGACCTCATGGTAGGCACACCTTACCATCGGCATCTCCCACCGGATGTCGCCCCGGATGGCCCGGGGGTCCGGGTCGTGGACCACCCGACAGCACGAGAGGCGCCCGTCCCGCTCGTTGCGGGAAGCAGACGCCTCTTCTCATTTTCTCCGACCCGGAAACGGGGTGCCTGGGTCGGCTCCCGAATGGAGTTACGGACGCTCTACCGCTGCGGACCCCGCTTACGGGGTAACCGCCTCGCTTCCCGGTGCCGCCGCTGCAGCCCGAAGGCTGAGTAGCAGACCCTGCGCCCAACGCTCCGGGTCCTTCTTGTCAGGTCTATCCACTCCTTCGGCTGCCTCCTTTCCCAACCCTCTGGGCAATCCCTCTGGACAACCCCTCGGGTCTCACACCTTGTTCAACCCCACCGGGACCCGGCCTGTTCCCGATCCGGCCCGCCACGCCGCGCACTCGCGCAGCACCCACGACGGGCATCCAACTTCTGCCACATGGCCCTAGTCGCCGCGCCCTCAGGAGCGCACCATGAAAGGAGGAGGAGTATGAGAAACGAGGAAAGGAGGACACAGTGGCCATGGCAGAGGCACCGCCTGAAGTGGCGGACCGTGTAATTCAAACCATCAAGAAGGGTGAGACGTCATCTCTCGATGCCGTCCACGGCTTCATCACCACGGTCCACGAGGCCATTCCCGATGTCCCTGGCTCCGAAGGGCGCAAGAAGGTCATCGATTCGGCCTTCAAGATGACCGAGGAGCTGGTCGGGGCGTGGTCCGACGTGGCCCGGCAGCTGGCGAAGGTGAGCCAGGATGCGCTGGGCGAAGCCGGAAAGGCCGTCAAGAGCTGACCGACGCCGGTAAAACCCGGATGGTCGGGGAAAGACCGCCCGGGGTTGGGTGGGTGGCCGCGGGCGTCTTCTCGCGCGGCCGGCTCCCGTGCAGCGCCAGGTTCTCCGATCCCCGGCCCGTCGTCGACGACGTGCCGACGCCAACGCTTTGCGCATATCCGCCGCCTCATGGTGGGTGCCAGGCGTTCCGAGTAACTCCCGTGGTGACCAGGGGCCCGCTCCACTGAGGACGGGAGTGGGTCTCCGAAGGACCGACCAGGCAACGCCCGCGTACCCCAAACGCAGCACGAAGGTCTTCCGACACTCCCGCGGGAGTCCCGCTCACCCCCACGAACTGATCCTCACATCCTCGGGGAAAGGGGTGCCTCGTGCTCCCTCCAGGCTGGCCTTCAGCCCGAGGAGGAAGTAGGCCCATTTGGTGCTGCAGTGGTGCATGAACTCGACTGGCTCGCGCCAGTCGCCGTGGGTGAACACCAGCGCGGACTCATCCTGGTTTCTCTTGACGTCGAAGGTGACGTGCGTGCCCACCCACTCGTCGGGTCCACCCACGCAACGCCATACGACGCAGTGGGGCGGCGATAGCTCGACGACTTTCATGACGGCGCTCGGCTCGGGATTCCCGAAAAAGAAGTCGAGCGAGCCGCCGACGCTCGGGTCCCCTTCGACGCGGCGGGTCCACCACGTGCGGAGCCCGTCACTCGTGGCGACGGCCCGGTAGACGCTCTCCTGGGGAGCCTCGATCCCCACGCGGTGCCGGATGTCGGCCATGTCGTGCTCCTTTCCCGCTCAAAACCCCTGGCGCACCGACGGCGCCGCGCTTGCGGGCCTCACGCCAAGTCCGCATTCACCCCGCCTCGTCGTAGGCGCGGCGCAGGCCCTCGACGTCCAGTTTGCCCATGGACAGCATGGCGTCGCGCACCTTCATCGACCTCGCCGGATCGGGGCCGCTCATGAGCTCTCCGAGAACCCGCGGGATGATCTGCCACGACACGCCGAAGCGGTCTTTCAACCAGCCGCACCGGCCCGGCTCGCCCCCTGTAGCGGTCAGCGCGTCCCAGTATCGGTCCACTTCGGCCTGGTCGGCGCAGTCCACGTACAGCGACGTGCCGAGCCCGAACGTGAACTCCTCTCCCCCGTCCATCGCCATGAACTGCTGTCCTGCAAGGGAGAACGACGCGTGCAACAACTGTCCGGTGCCCGGCATGACCATCATGTTGTGGAGGGCCGAGTCCTCGAAGACCGAGAGGTAGAGATCGACGGCCTCCTTGCCACCCGTCTCGAAGGTCAGGAAGGTCGTGATCCTCTGCATGACCACATTCTGCCGAGCCCGATGGCCTTGTGCACCGGCGAGGGCGGCGAGTGATGCCCCATCAGCGCTTGCCCGCCAAGCCCGCTCCCTTCACGGCTGGAGAGCCGCGCACTCGGATCGGCCGGCGATAGCGGCCTGGCCGCGACCGCACCGCCGCCAGGACTGCAGGTAAACTGCCCGCAAGCTGCTGCGGCGTCGCGGCGACGCCGCCTCGATCGGGGACGCGATGCGAAGGTTCCATTCCACCCTGCAGGCCACCGGGCTGATCGGCCTCCTCGCCACCGTGCTGACGGCGGCGTGGGGCGCGGCGGCCGGCGGAGCGTCCCTGGAGAAGGGCACGCCGCCGCCGGGGCTCCCGAGCTTCTACAGCGTCCCGGCCACTTTGCCCTCGACGACCCCGGGCACGGTGATCAAGACCGAGCGGATCAGCTCACCCAAGGTCGACGGCACCACCTACCGGCTCATGTACGTGTCGGAGAACACCCAAGGACGGCCCATCGCCGTCACCGGGACCGTGCTCGTCCCCCACCTCCCCCCGCCCGCGGGCGGGTACTGGTCGTGGCCTGGGCGCACGGCACCAACGGCATGGCCCCACAGTGCGCGCCGTCCCTCCACCCCGGCACAACCACAACGTACACAGCAGTCCCATTCGCCAATCAGTTGCTGGCCAAGGGCTGGGAGGTCGTGGGGAGCGACTACCAGGGTGAAGGCACGCCGGGGCCCCTTCCCTATCTGGTGGGGTCGGTGTCCGCCCGCAACACCCTCGACATCGCCCGGGCCGTTGGGCATGTCGCCTCGTTCCACGCCAGCCGGACCTACGCCGTCTGGGGTCACTCCGAGGGAGGTCAGACGGCGCTGTTCTCCCTCCATCTGGCGCACTCCTACGCCCCCACACTCCACCTAGTGGGCGTCGTCGCCGGGGCGCCGCCGTCGCAGTTCAACCTGATCTACACATTCCTCAAGACAAGCCAGTTCCGGTTCTACCTCTTCATGGTGGCCGCCGGGTTCAACACCGCCTACGGCAACCGAGTCGCGCCACTGACAGAGGTCATGACCGCGCAGGCACAGAAGCTGCTGCCGGACCTCGAGAAAGGCTGCTACACATACCTCGAGAAGACTCTCGACGCCTACAAGATCACAGGGATCGTGAAGGGGAACCCGTTCCTGATCCCCGCCTGGCGCAAGCTCATTTCCGAGAACGACCCGGAGAATTTCACCCAGCCCTCGAGTGCACCGTTGCTCATGCCTCAGGGCGGCACAGACACACAGATCCCGGTCGCCTCCACCAAGCTCCTCTTCACACACCTGTGCAAGATCGGCCAGGACACCGAGCGCTGGATCTATCCCGGCCAGTCGCACGCCGGCGTCATTCAGTACTACATGGGCGACATGGTCCACTGGCTCGACGACCGATTCGCCGGCGACCCGAACCCCGATCCCTACAAGCCCGTGGGCCTGCCCGGCGTCACCACGACAGTCTGCGCGCACTGACCAACTGCCGGGCCCACCCGACCGCCGTCTGGCCTTCGGTCAGGGGGTCACGTTCGACCTGCGGCACTCGGGCGTCGCCCCGGGGAGCCGGTGCCGCAGACGCACGACCAGGGCGTAGACGCCTGCAGCCAGCCAGCTGACCGGCGGGACGCCCATCGCCGCCCCCAGCGGGCGCCGCGGGCCGCCGCTGGCCTCGAGCACCTTGGCGACCGACGCCGCACCGCCGAAGCGCCGGCCACCGCCGTCCACCCACCACGACGCGTCGCCTGCCTCCTCGGCGGTCAGTCCCAGCCCGGCGAGACCGTCGTGTTCGAGCTGCTGCCAGGGGACCACGCGCGCCCGGCCGTCCAGCATGGTCGCCGCCCGACCGGCCCACGCGGTGCAGAACCCGCAGTCACCGTCGTAGACGAGCACCGGGAGCGCCGTGCCCTCCATGCCGCCGAGCTTACGGGCCGGGCCGTCGGCGCCGGCCCTCACGGCACGGGTCCGACAGTGTCGATCCCACGCACAGTCCCTTGGAGCACCGGGCGCGGCGGTAGGACGCCCCCGGTGGGTGCAGGAGCACTACAGCCTCGTCACCGCCCGGCGCATGTCGCTTCGCTCGCGCTCGGAGAGGTGCGGGTCGCGCGCCTTCCACTCGACGACCGCGGGTGCCACCGCCTTGACGGCGACGCGGTCGACGCCGCGGAGGAACCCCCCGAGCACGACCGAGCGCAACGCGCCCTCGACCGCGGCGGCCGGCTGCCAGTCGGGGAGCTGGCCGGCCCGTATGAGGACCCAGGCCAGGGCCACGTCGACCGCGGCCTCCCCCGCCGCGGCGTTCGCCCAGTCGATGACCACCGGGCCCGTGGGCCCCACCATGACGTTGAGCGGGTGGAGGTCCATGTGCAGGACGCGGTCGCCCTCCCCCACCGGAGCCGGCGGGAGGAACGGCGGGGCGGGGATCTGATGGAGCCTGCGGTGCAGCTCGGAGAGGGCCACGCCCTGGCGGCGAACCGTCCATGGCCTGCGCCGGAGCTCCTCGGCCATCGTGACCCCGTCAACCCTCTCGAGCACCAGGTCCAATCCGTCGCCGCTCAGCTCATCGACGGCGGGTACCGGGTAGCCGTGATGGCGCACGAACTCCATGATGCGAGCTTCGGCCTGCATCGACCGTCCGGCCCTCGAGCGCCGCAGGACCAGCCCCGGCCCGTATTCGAAGATGTCGGCGTCGCGCCCCGATGCGAGCAGCCGACCAGGAGGTTCCACGGTCTGCAGCTTGGCACGGCCTTGCCCGCGCCATTCGCCAGACACCGTGCGATCGGAGCCCTCGGTTCAGGGGGAGCGAGGTCCCCCGCCTGCCCCTTCGGTGCGCTCGCGCAGCGCGTCCTCGACGGCGGGAAGGAACCACTCGTCGATCTCAATTGCCGGTTCCCCGTCGATGAGGAGGCGGTACGACCTCGACAGCGGCGAGAGGTCGACCAGCGCGTCGAGGTCCTCGCCGACTCCCGACGGCGTGTGTCTCGGTGGAGGCGACGGCTGGCGCCGTACGTCGAGGTGATGCGCCACCAACACGCGACCAATGGGGTCGTTCGTGGCATCGAGAACGGCTCGGACCTCCGGTGGCACCCGGTCGGCGAACAGCAACGACTCCGCATACACGTACGCACGGCGGGTCCGTCGTCCCCGAAGCACGACGGCCCGCCGGACCAGCGGCCGAGTGGGTACGCCGTCTAACGGGTGTGCCGGCCGTCTGGACGGCTCCGGTGAGAGCTTGTCGGCGTCGATGGACTCCCCCGCCAGTCCCTCAAGGAACTCGGTCACAGTCCCCGGATGCGCCCGCAGCGCCTGCTCGAGAAGCTGACCGTCCGTCGAGAGTCGACGCCTCACGACCGGCGCGGCACGAGCAACCCGACCGTCCTGTGCCGTGCCAACCCCGTCCCCGGCAGGCGGTCGTCTGCAGTTCGGTCCTGCCTCACCGCCGCCCGAGCACCTCAACCATCACACCCGTCCCGAATTTGGCCACGGACCACACAGTAAGTCGCCCCGAGGGGAGAGATACCCCTCTGTACCGGCAATACCTCATCATCGGGGTCATTGTCCCACCCAGCAGCCCAGGTGTCTTGGTCAACAGTCGAAGGCCGGGAACGCCTGCTCCCTGGCTGCTGCGGATTGCGGCAAGTGGCGACCAGACCCCTTCGCGGTTCGCCGCGTTATGGTCCTGTGCACGACACCGAGCGGAGGGGGAATTCAATGTGGGCACAGCTCATCACCATGCGTCTCAAGGAGGGCAAGGAGGGCGATCTGCCGAAGCTGATCGAGCACCTGCGATCGGCGGAGGAGCCGGGTTCGGGTCTGGTTCGCTCGACGATGATGCGCGACCAGCATGATGGGCGCCAGTTCTACGCGTTAATCGTCTTCGAGAGCGAGAAGGCGGCTCGCGCACGAGAGAACGACCCTCGACGGGAGGAAGCCCTTCAGCCGGCGCGGGCACTGATGGCAGAGATATTCGAGGGTGCGCCGACGTTCGTCGACCTGACGGTCGAAGCAGAGGATGTGCCGTAAGCGGGCCAGCGGTTTGTGCCCGTGGCCCGCCCCCTCAGCCGAACAACTTCTGGACAACCCGGCAGACAGGCCAAGGTGTGCTTCGCTATCCTCCCATCCAATCACCGGGTGCAGGCGGCGGAATCTGTGCCCGGGAGTCGTGCATAAGGGGCGAGGGCTCGTGCAAGTGCGTGTTCGGGAGCGTTGGCGCAGACTCGATCGACTCGTCCGGATCGCCACCCCGGCGATGGTGCTGTTGGGGCTCCTCAGCGTCATCGGTCTCGGAACTGCACAGGCGAGCGCCACCTCGTCTGCCAAGCTCAACTGGACCAAGCTCTCGCCGGCCACGAGCCCCACAGCCCGGTTCGGGGCCTCGATGGCCTACGACCCGGCCACGGGGAACATGCTCCTCTTCGGTGGTGACGTCGGCGGCGCAAACCCCTACCTCGCCGACACCTGGTCGTGGAACGGCACGACCTGGACGAAGCTCTCCCCGGCCACGAGCCCCACAGCCCGCTACGGAGCCTCGATGGCCTACGACCCGGCCACGGGGAACATGGTCCTCTTCGGCGGCGCAGGCAAGGACGGCTACCTCGCCGACACCTGGACGTGGAATGGCACGACCTGGACGAAGCTCTCACCGGCCACGAGCCCCACAGCCCGCTATGAGGCCTCGATGGCCTACGACCCGGCCACGGGGAAGATGGTCCTCTTCGGCGGCTTCTTCGGCATCAAGACGTTCTTCGGCGACACCTGGATGTGGAACGGCACCAACTGGGAGAAGCTCACACCGGCCGTGCCCCCGGCCACGACACCCACAGCCCGCTATGGAGCCTCGATGGCCTACGACCCGGCCACGGGGACCATGCTCCTCTTCGGCGGCGGCGGGAGCGCGGTCGACAACCTCGGCGACACCTGGACATGGAACGGGAGCACCTGGACGAAGCTCTCCCCGGCCACCAGCACTACTCCCCGCTACGGAGCCTCGATGGCCTACGACCCGGCCACGGGGAACATGGTGCTCTTCGGCGGCGCCGGCGGGGCCGCCTACCTCTACGACACCTGGACCTGGAACGGGAGCACCTGGACGAAGCTCGCCCCAGCCACACATCCCCTAGGCCGTTACGAGGCCTCGATGGCCTTCGACCCGGCCACGGGGAACATGGTGCTCTTCGGCGGTGCCGGCACAACATACAATTTCCCCGACACCTGGACGTGGGGGTTCTCACCCCAGCCGGCATCGACCTGGACGAAGCTCTCACCGGCCGCGAGTCCGACATCCCGCGACGGAGCCGCGATGGCCTTCGATCCGGCCACGGCGAACCTGGTCCTCTTCGGCGGCTCGGACGGCGGCTACCTCGGCGACACCTGGACGTGGAACGGGACGACCTGGACGAAGCTCTCGCCCCCCACCAGCCCCACAGCCCGAGAGGGGGCCACCATGGCCTACGACCCGGCCACGGGGAACGTGGTCCTCTTCGGCGGTTCCAACGGCGGCTACCTCGCCGACACCTGGACGTGGAACGGCAGCACCTGGAAGAGGCTCTCGCCCTCCACCAGCCCCACAGCCCGCGACGGGGCCGCCATGGCCTACGACCCGGCGACCGGGAGCATGGTCCTCTTCGGCGGCTTCGACGGCAGCAACCTCGCCGACACCTGGACGTGGAACGGCACCACCTGGACGAAGGTGACCCCGGCCACAAGTCCCACAGCCCGCGACGGGGCCACCATGGCCTACGACCCGGCCACTCAGAACATGGTCCTCTTCGGCGGCTCCGACGGCAGCTTCCTCGCCGACACCTGGACGTGGAGCGGCACCACCTGGACGAAGCTCTCCCCGGCCAAGAGCCCCACAGCCCGCGACGGAGCGTCCATGGCCTACGACCCGGCCACGGCGAACATGGTCCTCTTCGGCGGCTCCGACGGCGGCTACCTCGCCGACACCTGGACCCTCGTGCCCGCGATCCCCCCGTCCAAGCCCGCCAAACCCTTCGTCATTGCGGGCACCGGCAAGGTCACCGTCTACTGGACGGCGCCAACAACAGGCGGCTCCATCACCGGCTACACGGTGACCTCGACTCCAACAGGCAAGACCTGCACAACCACCGGTCTGAGCTGCACAGTCACCGGCTTGAGGAACGGGACGTCCTATACCTTCACGGTGACGGCTCACAACGCGGGCGGTATAAGCACACCGTCGACACCCTCGATGAAGGTCACGCCCACGGGGGCCCCCGCCATGCCCGCCAAGCCCACCGCCTCTGCTGGTGATCAAAAGGTGCAGGTGTCCTGGACAGCCGCAACAACAGGGGGCCTGAGAATCAGCCAGTACACCGTGACCTCGACACCGACAGGCAAGACCTGCACCACGACAGGCCTTACCTGCACGGTCACGGGACTTCAAAACGGGACCAGTTACTCGTTCACGGTCAAAGCCCACAACACCGACGGCACAGGTCCGGCCTCGCCGCCCTCGGACAGAGTCACTCCATCGACCGTTCCCGGGAAGCCCGGGATACCCACTGCCACCGCAAGTAATGGCGTGGCAAAAGTCACATGGACCCCGGCCGTGACAAACGGCTCCCCGATCACCAAGTACACGGTGACCTCGACACCGACAGGCAACACCTGCACAACCACTGGTCTGTCGTGCACAGTCACGGGACTCAAGAGCGGGGCGAGTTACACCTTCACGGTGCGGGCCTTCAATGCCGACGGCACAGGCCCGTCGTCGACAGTATCGAATGCCGTCACGCCCTTCGGATCCTCGGCGGGCTCGGGAGGATCAGCTGGCTCGGCGGGCTCGGCGGGCTACGACATGGTCGGCTCCGATGGCGGAGTCTTCGTCTTCCCCACGGGACAGAACGGTGGCTTCTACGGCTCGCTCCCAGGCTTGGGGGTGCACGTCAGGAACATCGTCGGCATGGTGCCGACCATCACCGACCAGGGCTACTTCCTCGTCGGGTCCGACGGCGGCGTCTTCGCCTTCGGGAACGCACCATTCCTGGGTTCACTGCCCGGACTCCACGTCACCCCCGCCCAGCCCATCACCGGCATCGTGGCGGCAGACACAGACAGGGGCTACTTCCTCGTTGGTCACGACGGCGGGGTCTTCGCCTTCGGGACAGTTCCCTTCCTCGGTTCCCTCCCGGGCAGGGGCATCCATGCCAACAACATCATCGGCATCGCGTCGACGCCGTCGGGAAACGGCTACTGGCTGGTGTCGGCAACAGGCACCGTCTACGGATTCGGCGCAGCCAAGGGCCTCGGCACAGTCAAGGGGACCTCATCACCGGTCTCAGCCATCGCCGGAACCCCGACAGGCGGAGGGTACTGGATCACCACCCAGAACGGGACCGTCTATCCCTTCGGCAACGCCAGAAAGCCCTCCCCCGGCACACTGCCCACCATCGGGGTCGTTCCGGCTCTTCCGGTCATCGGCATCGTCCACACCGCCGACACACGCGGGTACTGGCTGATCGGGTCCGACGGGGGCATCTTTGCCTTCGGGGATGCAGGGTTCGTGGGATCGCTACCGGGGGTCACAGTCCACGTCACCGATATCGTGGGGGCGGTGCCGACGACCGGCTAGAGGCCGGGGATGCCCACCTGCAAGACGGTCGGGTCCCGCGAGGCGGAGCCCGCGTATAGCCGATGGGTGCCACAACGTTCGCCGATATCTGAGAGGGCGGGGGATTCGTCCCTGGCCACGGGGATCGAACGGGTCACCGGTCAGCCCAGCGTGCCAGCGGCGCCGGCCAGCTTGTCGTCGGGGCGTCCATCCCACCGACACCCTCACTGCGCCTCCAAATGATCTTTAGGGGGGCGCAGTCGCGCCCCCGTGATCACCCTGGGCACGGTCCATGTCACCGGCGAGATGCTGACCTCGACCCCGGTCCTCCCTGCGTCTCATCCCGCTCAACATCGTCAGCGCCGCTCGGCTCGAAGAGCGCACCCCTCGTTCGTCTGCTTCGTCTCGTGCTTGACCAGTGACCATCGAGGCTTCGAGGCGCTTCGTCCTATCCTGAGCCAAGCAGAACCGCCGGGCACGGTGGGGTAACCTTTCTCCGAGGAAGGTGGTCCCAATGCCTGACAAGTCGCCACAGAAGGATTCACCCAAGAAGCCCGGCAAGTCGCTCAAAGAGAAGCGTCAGGCGAAGAAGGACAAGGCGCAGTCTCGAAAAGGTCTGGGCGGCTGAGGTACGGGACTGGCATCGCCCCGGCCTACGTCGCCCACACTGACCACGGGGAAGAGCACGCCGCCAGGTTGGCCCTCCAACACGCCGGGGGCATACGGCCGCACTACCTGCCGAGTGACACTCTTGTGCGTTGTGTGACATCCGCGTGATCGGGCCATTTCTCAGATTTGGAATTGGATCTGAGGCTTCTTCAACCCGTAGCGTTCTGCGTTGTGAATGCCACAGCTGAACACAGTGACAGCAATGTGTCTTTGATTTTCGCCAGGGTTGGGGGGTTGAGTTGAAGCGTCGTAAGTCCTTCGTCGTCATGCTTGCGGGCCTGGTCGTCACGCCCGTTATCTACGGGACCCTGAACGCCGGTCCAGCAACGGCCGTTTCGGCAAGCCATCGAGAAGTCAGTACGTTGCCAAGCATCGGCAGCGGAGTGCGTAGCGTCGATCCTCTCCCGGCAACTGGCTCAACTCTCATTCCCGGCGAGGACCCAGATGTGGACCGCCAAGCTGGCGGACCAGATGCTAGGGGAGCGCACGTTGCAAGCAACGACCTTGGTTGGTCATTCAACTGGGCAGGCGAGATTGACCGTGGCGCGACGTTCAATGGAGTGGCGGGTAAATGGATAGTGCCCACAATCGCCCCCTCGGAGACAACCAGGGTGGCGTCGTCCTGGATCGGAATCGGCGGTGTGGAGAGCACGTCCTTGATTCAGACGGGCACCATCGCGGCAACGAGCGGGGACACCACCACATATACGGCTTGGTACGAACTCTTGCCTGCCGGAATCGTGGTGTTGAGTGAGCCGATCAACCCCGGAAATGTGATGGAGGCCGAAATCGCTGAGACCTCCACGGATCGTTGGCGGATCGCCATCGAGGACGTTACGAGAGGTTGGCTGGTTACAGGCACCGTGACATACACAGCCGGTTCCGCTGCGTCCGCTGAGTGGATCACCGAGCGACCAGTTGCGGACACAATGCTGGTGCCTTTGGCTGATTTCAGCGCAGTGACGTTTCAAGACCTGGCGGTTTCAGGAAGCAACCTCACAAATGCGTACACAACAGCCAGCTACATGGTGAACACAACAGGCAAGATCATCGCGTATCCGGGCCCATTCTTGACAGGAGGCACGCCGGAAAACAACTTCACTACCTACTACGGAACGCCTCTTCCCACCGTGACAGGACTGAGTCCGTCCCAAGGTCCGACGAGTGGCGGTACTGAGGTAACGATTACCGGCAAATACCTTGTCCCTGGTCTGGTGCTCACAGTTCGCTTTGGTTCGGTTGTCGCAAATGGCACCGTTAACGCCAATGGAACGATCACAGTTCCAGCACCAGCACAATCGGCTGGCACCGTGAGCGTCAAGGTGACTACCACCGACGGGACGAGTAGTCCTTCGGATGCTGATCAGTACACGTACGTCGTACCCGAGCCGACCCCCCCTAAAGGGACAACACATCCGGTGACGAGAAGTACCGCTGGCTACGACATGGTCGGGTCGGACGGGGGAGTCTTCGTTTTCCCGACGGGCCAGTCCGGGGGATTCTTCGGCTCCCTCCCAGGGTTGGGAGTCCACGTCAACAACGTCGTGGGCATGGTCCCCACCACTACCGACCAGGGTTACTTCCTCGTCGGGTCGGACGGTGGGGTTTTCGCCTTCGGGAATGCCCCGTTCCTCGGCTCGCTCCCAGGTGACCACGTCACGCCGACGCAACCCATCACGGGCATCGTCGCGGCCGATACAGACAAGGGCTACTTCCTCGTGGGTCGTGACGGAGGGGTGTTCGCCTTCGGCACAGTGCCATTCCTGGGGTCGCTCCCAGGGAGAGGCATCCACGCCAACAACATCATTGGCATCGCCTCGACGCCCTCAGGGAACGGCTACTGGCTCGTTTCCGCCACAGGGACCGTCTACGGATTCGGTGCAGCCCAGGGGCTCGGCACAGCCAAGGGAACCTCATCGCCAGTCTCCGCGATCGCCGGGACTCCCACAGGTGGGGGGTACTGGATCACGACGCAGAACGGGTCCGTCTACCCATTCGGCAACGCCAAGAAGCCGACGCCGGGCACACTGCCTGCCCTGCACGTCACTCCGGCACACCCCGTCATCGGGATCGTCCACACCGCTGACACAGGTGGATACTGGCTCATTGGGTCTGACGGGGGCATCTTCGCTTTCGGGGACGCAGGTTTCGTAGGGTCACTTCCGGGAGTCACAG
>JBKQNY010000200.1:0-17051 GCA_052145775.1 Acidimicrobiales bacterium | reverse complement strand
CGTGCCGTCGTGCTGGTGCTCGACGGGCGGGCCGAGGCGGTGGCTTTCCGCCCGGAGTGCCGGGTCTTCCACTCGGCGCAGCTGGCTGTGGATGTGCCGGCCATCGTGCGGCTCTGCCACATGGTCCGCATCCCCCGGTGGGCCCGGACGCCGCCGCTGACGCGTCGGGCGGTCCTCCGACGCGACGACGGGCGATGCGCTTACTGCTCGGAGACGGCCGACACGGTGGACCACGTCGTCCCCCGCAGCCGCGGCGGGCGCCATGAGTGGACCAACGTGGTGGCCTCGTGCAAGCGCGACAACCTCCTGAAGGGCGATCAACTCCTCTCCGAGCTGGGTTGGTCGCTGACGTTCAAGCCCGGTGCGCCCGAGGGCCACCTGTGGAGGTTGCGCCATCTGGCCGACGTGGACCCCCTTTGGGAGCCGTACCTGGCAGCTGCCTCCTGATCGAGCAGTCCCCCTCCGACTGGTTCGACGTCGAGCGCCACCGGCGAACGGTGCGCCGCCGGGTCGTCGTGCGCACCGCGGGGACCGACGCGCTGGTGCTCGGCAGCACCCAGCCGCCCTCGGTAGTCGACCGGGTCCAGGCCGAGGCCGCCGGGGTGGTGATCGTGCGCCGGCGCAGCGGGGGGGGTGCGGTCCGCGTGGGACCGGGGGACCCCCTATGGGTCGACGTCTGGCTCCCGCGCGGTGACCCTCTGTGGGACGACGACGTGCTGGCTGCGGCCGGCTGGGTGGGGGAGTGGTGGTCCTCGGCCCTCGAGGCGGCGGGGGCGCGCGGGATATCGGTCCACCGCGGCCCGTCGGTGCGCGACCCGTGGTCGGCGGTCGCGTGTTTCGCCGGCATGGGGCCCGGTGAGGTCGAGGCGGAGGGGCGCAAGGTGGTGGGCGTCTCACAATGGCGGAGCCGGCAGGGAGCGCTCTTCCAGACGTGCGCCTACCGCCGGTTCGACCCCCGGCCCCTGGTCGACGTGCTCGACCCCGCAGCGGCGCCGCCCGGGGGGCGGGACGCCCTGGCCGCCCACCTCGAGGTGTCGGCCGTCGGGATCGACGACGTCGCGGGGCGGTCGTTCGGCGCGGCCTCCCTCCTCGACCGCCTGCCACCGGGACCCGACTGGGAGCTCCTCTCGGACTGACCCCGGCCGGCCCCCCGGCCGGCCCGGCGTGTTCGCCACACGGCCTCAGTCGGCGCGTTCGGCGCGCCCGCGCCGCGCCCGATCGTTCATCGCCGCCCGTTTTCGCCACCTTTATGTCACGCAGTTGTTGACCGGGGGAGAGGTGGGGATTAAAGTGGCGCGAAGTGGTGGGAAAGGGAGTAAGAGGGCGCGATCCAGGGAGCGTCGTGGGAGCTGTGGCCGGTGGCGGGATTCGTTGGCACGTACGAGCACTCGCTCGACACCAAGGGCAGGGTCATCCTGCCGGTCAAATTCCGCGCCGCGTTCGACCGGGGTGGCTACCTGACCGAGCACCGCGAGGGGTGCCTGGCCCTGTGGACCCCGGGGGAGTTCGAACGCCAGATGGCCGCCATGCAGGAGCGTGCCGCGTCGGGCCGGACCGACCGCAACCGGGCCCGGCTGTGGGCGGCCAACTCCCACGAGGCAGAGGTCGACCGCCAGGGTCGCATGGCCATCCCGGCACGGCTGCGGGCCTTTGCCTCGCTGGAGGGCGACGTCCTGGTCACCGGAGCCATCGACCGCGTCGAGCTGTGGAGCCCACCGGTGTGGGAGCGCAGTGTCCAGCCAGCCGAGCAGTGGTTCCTCGAAGACGAGGACGAGTGAGAGAGGAGCACGAGAGAAAGACCCTCAGCCTGCACACCATGACCGCCCCGAGGTGCCGCCCCGGTGACCTCTGGACCCTGCGCAGCCCCCCGACCGGCAAAGTGGAAGACCGTTCCTCCGCCTGCTTCCCCTCCGGTCGCCGAGGGTTCCCCCCCCCGAGCACCGTGCGGGTCGGGGGGCTGCCCATGGCCCAGGGGTTCATCCACGAACCAGTGATGGTGGAGGAGGTGACGGCGCTCTTCGCCCCCGTGCCCCCTGGCGTCGTCGTCGACGCCACGGTCGGTGGCGGGGGTCACGCCGCGGCGATCCTTACCGCCCATCTGCACCTTGGTGTCTTCGGCCTCGACCGGGACCCCGTGGCCCTGGCCGCCGCCGGCGAGCGCCTCGCGCCGTTCGGCCGTCGGGCGGCCGTCCGCCGGTCCCGCTTCGCCGACATCGAGCGCGCCGTGGCCAACGCCCAGTCCGAGGGCGGTCCGTCGTGGCCCGAGGTGGAGGCGGCCACGGCCGGTGCCGAGGTGTCGGGGGTGCTGCTCGACCTCGGGGTGAGCTCGCCCCAGCTGGACCTGGCCGAGCGGGGCTTCTCCTACCGCCAAGAGGGCCCGCTCGACATGCGCATGGACCCCACCGAGGGGCGTAGCGCCCTCGAGCTGGTCAACGAGGCCGGGGTGGGGGAGCTGGCCGAGCTCTTCGCGGCCAGCGGTGAGCGCCGGCTGGCCGGTCGCATCGCCCGTGCCGTCGCCGCCGCCCGGCCGATCGCCACCACCACCGAGCTGGCCGACGTCGTCTCACGCGCCGTCCCGGCGGCCCTGCGGCGGCGCGGCCACCCCGCCCGACGCGTCTTCCAGGCGCTGCGCATCGCTGTCAACGAGGAGGAGGTGGAGCTGGCGGCGGTGCTGCCGGCCGCCCTCGGCCTGGTCGCCGTCGGAGGTCGCGTGATCGTCGTCTCCTACCACTCGGGAGAGGACCGCATGGTCAAGGCCGCCATGGCCGACGCCGCCTCCGGGGGCTGCACCTGCCCTCCGGGACTGCCCTGCGTCTGCGGGGCCCGGCCCGAGCACCGCCTCGTCTTCCGGGGCGCCCGCACCGCGTCCGCCAGCGAGCTGGCCCGCAACCACCGCGCCGAGAGCGCCCGGCTGCGCGCCGCTGAGCGGACCGGCATCCCGTCGTGACCCCCCCTCCCGCCACCGCCGCCCGCCGGGCACCGGCCGAGCGCCGGGAGCGGCCCGCTCCCACCCGGTTCGAACGCCCCGATCTGCGCGTTGTCGGGGACGCACCGCGCCGCGGCCGGTCCCGGCGCGGGCGGCTGGCGCCCGTCCTGGCGGCGAGCCTGGTCATCGGCAGCCTCCTGCTGGTGGTGGCGGGCCACGCCGTCCTGGCCGAGGGGCAGGTCCGCCTGTCCGCCGTGCAGTCCGCGCTCTCCACGGCGCAGGCGGCCAACGGCCAGGACACCCTTTCGCTGGCTGCCCTCGAGTCCCCCGCACGGATCGTGGCCCAGGCCAAGGATCGGCTGCACATGGTCGAGGCCGGCCAGATCGTCGAGTTGCCCTACGTGCCGCTGGGCACCCCGCTGCCCACCCCCACGGTCAGCCCGGCGCCCGCGGCGCCGGCCAGTCCGTGAGGTCCCAGCCACCCGTTCTCCCCGCCACCCGGCGGAAGGGGGCGGGGGTGCGCCGAGGCGAGCCGTCCCGCCGGCCCGCCGTCAGCCCCCGCCCCCCGACCGCCACCACCAGGCGGCCCCGCTCCCACGCCCGCCGCCGGACCTCCGGCTCCAACCACCGCGCCACGCTGAGCCAGGTCCTGCTGACCCGCCGTATCCGTTTCTTCCGGCTCGTCTTGGTCCTGGCGTTCCTCGGGATCACGGCCCGCCTCGTCTACATCCAGGTGTTCGAGGCGAGTGGCTACGGCACCCTGGCCGGCCAGGAGCTCGCCCAGCGCATCACCGTCCCGGCCCACCGCGGCACCCTCTACGACCGCGACGGCGCCGTGCTGGCGATGTCGGTGCCGACGGCGAACGTGGTGGCCGACGACTTCCAGGTGGCCCACCCCGAGAGCGAGGCGCTGGAGCTGGCGCCGCTGCTGGGGCTGCCGGCCGCCCGGCTGCTCACCCTCCTCTCGGAGCACTCGGGTTACGTGGTCCTGGCCACGGGTCTGTCCGAGTCCAAGGCGTCGCTGGTGTCCGCCAAGGACGCGGCCGGCATCACCCTCCTCGACAGCTCGCAGCGGGTGAACCCCGACGGCGACCTGGCCTCCCCGGTCATCGGCGACGTCCACCAGTCGGGCACAGGGGCGTCGGGGCTCGAGTACGAGTTCAACAAGGAGCTGTCGGGCACCCCCGGCAGTGAGACGCTGCTCGAGTCGCCCGGCGGCGTGACCCTGCCGGGGACCCCGGCGGCCGATCCACGGGTGGCCCGCGCCGGCACGGGCCTCGAGCTCACCGTGGACCAGCAGCTGCAGTACACGACCGAGCAGGACCTCGCCGCACAGATCGTCGCCACCCACGCCACCAGTGGGATCGCCGAGGTCATGGACGTCCGCACCGGGGACATCCTCTCGATGGCCAACCTGGTGTCCAACGCCACCGGGTCCACGAAGTCGGCGGCGGGGGCACCGCCCACTGCCTCGTCGGACCAGGGGACCAAGGCGATCACCATCGGCCCCAAGGGGCCGGTCGCCGACGCCCCCAGCAACCTGGCCGTCACCCAGCTCTACGAACCCGGATCGGTCTTCAAGCTGGTGACCTTCTCGGCCGCCCTCGCCGACGGCGTGATCAGTCCGAACGCCACCTTCCGGGTTCCCGACCAGATCATGCTGGACGGCTCCCTCTTCCACGACGCCGAGGTGCACCCGACCGAGGAGCTGAGCTCCACCCAGATCCTGGCCCAGTCCTCCAACATCGGGACGTCCGAGATCGCCAATGGGCTCGGCGAGCAGCGTCTGCTGCACCAGGTGTCCAGCCTGGGCTTCGGCCAGCCCACGGGCCTGCACTTCCCCGGCGAGGAGCGCGGCCTGCTGGCCGACGCGGCCGACTGGGAGCCCACCGACTACGTCTCGCTGGCCATCGGCCAGGTGGACGCGGTCACCGCCCAGCAGGTCCTCGACGCCTACAACGCCGTGGCCAACGGCGGGGTCATGGTGGCGCCCCGGCTGGTCCAGGCCACCGTGGCCCCCGACGGGAGGCCGACCCCGGTACCGGCCCGGCCCGGACGACGGGTGATCCCGGCCGCCACCGACCGGGAGCTCACCTCGATGCTCCAACAGGTGGTGGAGACGGGTACCGGCACCAACGCCTTCATCCCCGGCTACACCGTGGCCGGCAAGACCGGCACGTCCCAGATCCCCACCGCCGGGGGCACCGGCTACGTCCCGGGGGCCTACATGGCCACCTTCGTCGGCATGGCCCCCGCCACCAATCCGGTGCTGGCCGGCATCGTCGTCCTCAACCGGCCGACCCCCATCTTCGGCGGCACCGTCTCGGCCCCGGTCTTCTCCCAGGTGATGGGGTACGCCCTGCATCGCTACGACATCCCCACTACACCGGGAGCGCCCACCACGCCGCCCCCCCCGGGGACAGTGGCCTCGACCGGCACACAGGACGTCACGTGAAGACCCAGGGGGGAGGGCGACCGCCGGGGTACCATCGGCCAGTCGGCCGGGCGCGGCGCGGAGGGTCCGCCATCGCGGCCCCGCCTGCCTACCCGCATCCGTGCAGATGAACCTGTTGCTCGACGAGGTCGACGTGGTGGTGACGACGGGCGACCCCTCGGCCGCCGACGTGCGCGGGATCACTCACGACAGCCGACGGGTGGCCCCGGGCGACCTCTTCTGCTGCCTGCCCGGGGCGACCACCGACGGCCACGAGCACGCGGCCGAGGCGGTGGCCCGGGGAGCCGTCGGCCTCCTGTGCGAGCACGCCGTCGACGGGGTCGCAGCGGTGCCGCAGGCCGTGGTCGCCCCCGGACGGGTGCGCTCCGCCATGGCCCGGGTGGCCGCCTCCTTCTACGGCCACCCCTCGAGGGACCTGGTGATGGCCGGGGTCACCGGGACCAACGGCAAGACCACGGTGACCCACCTCCTCGGATCGGTGCTGCGCGCCGCGGGCCACGCCACCACGGTCGTGGGCACCCTCACCGGCGTGCGCACCACGCCGGAGGCGACCGAACTGCAACGGCTGCTGGCCGAGGCGCGCGACGCACCGCGGGGCGCCGGTGACCGGGCACCGGCGGTGGCCATGGAGGTCTCCAGCCACGCGCTCGCCCAGGCGCGCGTCGACGCCGTCCACTTCGACGTGGCCGTCTTCACCAACCTCAGCCACGAGCACCTCGACTACCACCAGACGATGGACGGCTACTTCTCCGCCAAGGCCGCGCTGTTCACGCCCGAGCGGGCGGTGCGCGGGGTGGTGAACGCCGAGGACAGCTGGGGCCGACGGCTGCTGGCCGACGCCCGGATCCCCCTGGTGGCGGTGCGCCGGGACGGCGCCTCGGCGGTCGAGCTAGGTGCCGGAAGGTCCTCGTTCACCTGGCGCGCCCAGCGGGTGGAGCTGGCGATGACCGGCGCCGTCAACGTGGAGAACGCCCTGTTGGCGGCCGAGGCGGCGGTGGTGCTCGGGGTCGAGCCCGCCGTCGTGGCGGCGGGGCTGTCGTCCGCCGGTCCGGTCCCCGGCCGGCTCGAGGTGGTGGCGACCCCGAGCGGGGGGGCGCCCTGCACGGTCATGGTCGACTACGCCCACACCCCGGCCGGCCTCGAGGTGGCCCTGGGGGAGGCCCGGCGACTGGCCGGGGCCGGTGGGCGGGTCCTCGTGGTCTTCGGCTGCGGGGGGGAGCGGGACCGGACCAAGCGCCCCCTCATGGGCGAAACCGCCACGCGCCTGGCCGACGTGGCCGTCCTCACCTCGGACAACCCGCGCCGCGAGGACCCCGGGGCCATCGCGGCCGAGGTCCTGGCCGGCGTGGTGCCCTCGGCGGACGAGACGCTCGCCGCCGGTCGCCTGCTCCTCGAGCCCGACCGCCGGCGAGCCATCGTCCTGGCGGTCGACCGGGCCGCCGATGGCGACGTGGTGGTGGTGGCCGGCAAGGGCCACGAGACCACTCAGGAGGTGGGCGGCGCCCTCCTGCCCTTCGACGACCGGGCCGTGGTGGCCGAGGTCCTCGATGCCAGGACGGCGTCGCCGGGACCCCCGAACGCGGGGAGCTGAGCGGTGCTCTCGCTCATGGCCTCGGGCGGGGCCGCCTTCGCCGTCGCCATCGTGGCCACCGCGCTCCTGCGGCGGTGGCTGGTCAGCAACCGCATCGGCCAGCACATCAGGGAGGAGGGCCCGGCCAGCCACAGCGCCAAGGCCGGCACGCCGACCATGGGCGGCCTGGCCATCGTCGCCGCCGTGATCGTCGGTTACGCCGTGGCCCACGCCGGCACCGAGGTGCGCTTCTCGGCCACCGGTTACCTCGTCATCATCACGGTCTTCCTCTTCGGCCTCATCGGCTTCGCCGACGACCTGATCAAGGTCACCCACCGGCGCAGTCTGGGGCTGAACAAGCGGGCCAAGGCCGGCGCCCAGGTGGCGGTGGCCCTGCTCTTCGCCGAGCTCGCCCTGCACTGGGCCCACACCTCGACCGCCCTGTCGTTCACCCGCTCGGCCACACCGGGCCTCCAGCTGGGGCAGTGGGGGTGGACCCTCTTCGCCGTGTTCGTGGTGGTGGGGACCTCCAACGCGGTCAACCTCACCGACGGCCTCGACGGCCTGGCCGCGGGGTCGGCCACCTTCTGCTTCGCCGTGCTCGGGATCATGGGGTACTGGATCTTCCGCCACCGCGCCATCTTCGACGTCCTGCCGGCGTCGGCCATCGATCTGGCCCTGGTCTCGGTGGCCCTCGGGGGGGCGTGCCTGGGGTTCTTGTGGTGGAACGCCGCGCCGGCGCGCATCATCATGGGCGACACCGGGTCGCTGGCCATCGGGTCGGGGCTGGCCGCGGTCTGCCTCCTGCTCAACCTCGACCTGCTGTTGCCCATCGTGGGCGGACTGTTCGTGCTCGAGACCCTGTCGGTGATCGCCCAGGTGGTGAGCTTCCGCCTCTTCGGCCGGCGGATCTTTCGCATGGCCCCGTTCCACCACCACTTCGAGCTGCTCGGCTGGCCCGAAACCACCGTCATCGTCCGCTTCTGGGTGCTGGGGGGGCTGTTCTGCGCGCTCAGCCTGGGCATCTTCTACGGCGAGTTCCTCAAGGCGACCCACCTCACGTGAGCTCGATCGGCACCACTGAGGGGACGGCCGGCCGTCCCCGGCACAGCGGGGTCCCCCCTCGGGGCGGAGCGGCGCGCCAGCATTTGTCGGTGGGTCGGCACACCATCGAACGCGGCCGTCGGACGGCCGGCCACCGCGCCGCACCCCGGCCGAGGTCGGGGTTGCTCGCCGCCGCCCGCCAGCTGCCGACCTCCACCGTGCTGGTGGGCCTGGTCGTGGTCTTGTGCGTCTTCGGGGTGGCCATGGTGGGCTCGGCTTCGGAGGTCGTCTCCATCGTCACCTACGGCACGTCGTGGGCGATCCTGCTGCGCGAGTGCCTGTGGCTGGTGCTCGGGCTGGTGGTCTTCGGGTTCGCCTGCCGGACGGACTACCGCCGGTGGCGGCGGTGGAGCGGCGTCCTCATGGCGGTCACGATCTTCCTTCTCCTGGCCGTGCTCGTGCCCGGGTTGGGAACCACCTCGGGAGGGTCGACGCGCTGGCTGGGCTTCGGCCCCCTGCTGCTGCAGCCCTCGGAGCTGATGAAGCTGGCCCTGGCCCTGGCCGGCGCCGACCTGGTGGCCAGGCGGGAGCGGGCCGACGGCGGGCACCGCATGGTGGTGGGGCCGCTGCTCCTGCTCACCGCCCTGGCCGGCGGGCTGGTCCTGGTCCAGCCGGACATGGGTACCGCCCTGGTGCTCGGGGCGATCACCCTGGCCCTCCTCTTCGCCTCGGGCGTGCCCACGGGGCCGATCGTGAAGCTGCTGATGGGCCTCGGAGGCCTGGCCCTGGTGGTGGGGCTGGCCGACCCCTACCGCCGCGCCCGGCTGCTCTCGTTCCTCGACCCCCGGGCCCACGCCTCGGGGTCGGGCTACCAGGTCTTCCAGTCCCTCATCGGGCTGGGCTCGGGCCACATCTTCGGGGTCGGCTTCGGTAACGGGCGGGAGAAGTGGGGCTACCTGCCCAACGCCCACACCGACTTCATCTTCTCGGTGGTCGGCGAGGAGCTGGGCCTGGTGGGCGCGCTCTGCGTGCTGGGTCTCCTCTTCGCCTTCGTCTGGTTCGGGTTGCGGGCCGCGGCCCGGGCCCCCGACCGCTTCGGCGGCCTGCTCGGGGTCGGGTTGGTGGCCTGGATCGCCGCGGAGACCCTCATCAACGTGGGGGCGGTGGTCGGCCTCCTGCCGGTGACGGGGATCCCGCTCCCCTTCATCTCCTACGGCGGCTCCTCGCTGGTCCTCACCCTTCTGGCCGCGGGCATCCTGGTGAGCATCGCCCGCCAGGAGGTCCCCGATCCGCGGCCGGCGGGTCTCGGGACTGGGCGGGCCGGAGCTGGGCGGGCCGGGACCGGGCGGTGACGGGCCGGCACCGGGTGGTGGTGGCCGGCGGGGGGACGGGAGGGCACGTGCTGGTGGCCCTGGCCGTCGCCCGGGCCCTGGTGGCCAGGGGCCACGATGCGGCCTCGATCGAGTTCGTGGGGTCGCGGCGGGGCCAGGAGGCCGACCTCCTGGCCGGGACCGGCTTCCCCCACACCCTCCAGGCGGGCCGGGGGATCGCCCGACGGCTGGACCCGCGCTCGCTCATGGCCAACGCCGTGGCAGTGGCCGGCCTCCTGTGGTCCACGGTCACCGAGACGGCCCGCCTCGCCCGCCACCGCCCGCGGGTGGTGGTGTCGGTCGGCGGCTACGCCGCGGTGCCCGGCGGGGTGGCGGCGGTGGTCCTGCGGGTCCCGCTGGTCCTCGTCAACGTGGACGCCGTGCCCGGCCTGGCCCACCGGGTGCTCGGCCGGTTCGCCGCGGCCAGTGCCGTCGCCTTCCCCGGCACCCCGCTGCCCAGGGCGGTGGTCACCGGGGCCCCGGTGCGCGACGAGGTGGTCGCCGTCGACCGCACCCCGACCGGTGCCGCCGAGGCCCGGGGCCAGCTCGGCCTCCCGCCCGACCGTCCAGTGGTCGGCGTTTTCGGGGGGTCGCTCGGGGCCCGGTCGATCAACCGGGCGGCGTCGGGCCTGGCTCGACGTTGGGCCGGGCGCGCCGACCGCTCCGTCTACCACGTGACCGGCCGGCGGGACTGGGACGCCATGGGTGGCGCCGACCGCGGGACCGCCGCCGGCCTGTGCCTGCGGCTCGTCCCCTTCGAGCCCCGCATGGACCTCCTCTACCAGGCGGCCGACGTGGTCGTCTGCCGGGCCGGGGCGATCACCGTGGCCGAGCTGGCCGTGGCCGGTGTGCCGGCGGTACTGGTCCCGTTGCCCGGAGCGCCGGGCGACCACCAGACGGCCAACGCCCGGGCCCTGGTGGCCGCGGGCGCGGGCGTGCTCCTCCCCGACGCCGACTGCGACCCCGACCGGCTCGAGGCGGTTCTCGACGGCCTGCTGGCCGACCCCGGCCGGCTGGCCGCCATGGGGGCGGCGGCGCGGGCCGCCGCCCACCCCGACGCGGCCGACCGGGTGGCCGAGGTGGTGGACGCCCATGCCCGCGGAGCGCCCGGACGGCGATCCGGCCCCGGTCGACCTCTCGGTGCCGAGGAGGATCCACGTGGTGGGGGTGGGCGGGGCGGGGATGAGTGCCATCGCCACCGTGCTGGCCGCCATGGGCCACACGGTGACCGGGAGCGACCTGCGGGGCTCGCCGGTGGTGGACCGGCTGGTGGCCCAGGGGGTGGAGGTCTCGGTCGGCCACCGGGCCGACCACGTCGGGGCGGCCGACCTCGTCACCTTCTCGCCGGCGGTGGCCCCGGACAACCCCGAGCTGGTCGAGGCGGCCAGGCGCGGCCTGGCGGTGGTGCGGCGGGCCGAGATGCTGGCGGCCATCGCCGCCGCCCGTCGGTGCCTGGCCGTGGCCGGCACCCATGGCAAGACCACCACCTGCTCGATGATCTCCCTCATGCTGGTGGAGGCGGGGCTGCGGCCGTCCTTCCTTATCGGCGCCGACGTGGGCCAGATGGGCACCAACGCCGTGTGGGACCGCGGCGAGTGGCTGGTCCTCGAGGCCGACGAGAGTTACGGCTCCTTCACGGCGCTGGCGCCCGAGATGGCCGTGGTCACCAACGTCGAGGCCGACCACCTCGACCACTACGGGACCTTCGGCGCCCTCAGCGAGGCCTTCGGGGCGTTCCTCGACGCCGCCACCGGGGCCCGCTTAGTGGGGGCCGACGACCCGGTCGCCGCCGAGCTGGGCCGCCGCCGCCAAGCCGTGACCGTCGGGCAGGCCGAGGGGGCCACCTGGCGGATCACCGGCCTCACCCTCTCGCGCAGCGCCTCGGCCTTCGACCTCTCGGGCCCCGACGGGGCGGGGGGCCGGCTCGAGGTGGCGGTGCCCGGGCTGCACAACGCCCGCAACGCGGCGCTGGCGGCGGTGGCCGCCACCCTGGCCGGCGCGCCCTTCGGGGCCGTGGCCGCCGCCCTCTCCCGCTTCGCCGGAGTCCCCCGGCGGTTCGAGTTCCGGGGTGAGGGGAGGGGCGTCACCTTCGTCGACGACTACGCGCACCTGCCCAGCGAGGTGCGGGCCGCCTTGGCCACGGCACGCTCGGGGGAGTGGCGGCGGGTGGTGGCGGTCTTCCAGCCCCACCGCTACACCCGGACCGCCGCCCTGGCCGGGGCCTTCGGGACGGCCTTCGGCGACGCCGACGTGGTGGTGGTGACCGACGTCTACGGCGCCGGGGATCCGCCGATCCCCGGGGTCTCGGGACGGCTGGTGGCCGAGGCGGTGGCCTCCGCCGACCCCACGCGCCCCTTGGTCTACGCGCCGGACCGCGCCGGGCTGGTAGCCACGCTGTCGGGGCTGCTCGAGGCGGGGGACCTCTGCCTCACCCTGGGGGCGGGCGACCTGACCACCCTCCCCGACGAGCTGCGGGAGGAGCGGTGAGCGGCGGGCCCGACCGGGCCGGGCTCGACGCGGTGGCCGCCGCCCTCGGGGACCGGGCCGAGGCCGGCCACCCCCTGGGCGCCCTCACCACCTACCGCGTGGGGGGCCCGGCGGCCCTGTGGTTCGAGGCGGGATCGGTCGACGACCTGCTGGCCGTGCGCCGGGCCCTGGTCGGCACCGCCGTGCCGGTGCTCGTGGTGGGCAAGGGGTCCAACCTCTTGGTGGCTGACGCGGGCTTCTTCGGCCTGGCCGTCCACCTCGGCCCCGGTCTGAGCGGGATCGAGATCGGCGCACAAGACGGGCCGGACGGCGAGCCGGTCGAGGTGTCGGCCGGCGGGGGGGCGGGGCTGCCGGTGCTCGCCCGGCGCACGGTCGAGGCCGGGCTGCGAGGGCTCGAGTGGGCGGTCGGCGTCCCGGGGTCGGTGGGCGGGGCGGTGCGCATGAACGCCGGGGGCCACGGGGCCGACACCGCCTCGTGCCTCCTGCGCTACCGCTGGGTGGACCTGGCTGCCGAGGCCGGGGGCGAGGACACCCCCGGGCGCCTCGCCTTCGGCTACCGCACCTCTTCGGTGGCGCCCGGCGAGGTGGTGGTGGGAGCGACCTTCGGGGTGCGCCGGGGGGACGCCGACGAGGGCCGGGCGGCGCTGACCGAGATCGTCCGCTGGCGGCGCCAGCACCAGCCGGGGGGCTCCAACGCCGGGTCGGTCTTCACCAACCCCCCCGGCGACTCGGCCGGCCGGCTGGTGGAGGAGGCCGGGCTGAAGGGGTTCGCGCTGGGCACGGCCCGGGTCTCGGAGAAGCACGCGAACTTCATCCAGGCGGACGACGGGGGGTCGGCCGACGACGTGAAGCGGCTCACCGACCACGTGCGCGCCGCCGTGGCCGAGCGGTTCGGGGTGGTGCTCAGGACCGAGGTCCGCCTGGTGGGCTTCGGCGCAGCCGACAATGGGGGGGTGGAACCCGGGGACGAGGCACGCGGTGCGGACAGCGGGGACGGCGGGTGAGCCCGACCCGGACCGACGCCCCGGCCCGCCCGCAGGGCCGTCCGGCGACCGACCGCCCGTCGCTCGACCCGCGCATCCGCCAGCGCCGGGCCGCGGTGACCCGCCGGCGCGGCCGCCGGCGGCTGGTCGTGGTGGTGTGCCTGGCGGCGCTCGCCGCAGCAGCGGTGGGGGGCTGGTTCCTCCTGCATTCGAGGTGGCTCTCGGCCCGGGTCGTCACCGTGGTGGGCTCGGTCCACACCCCGCCCGCCGAGATCGAGGCCGTGGCCGGCCTGGCCGGCCACCCCCCGATGGTCGACGTCGACCCCGGGGCGGCGGCGGCCCGGCTCGAGCAGCTGCCCTGGGTGCGCAGCGCCACGGTCCAGCGCCAGTGGCCCGACGGGGTCCGGGTGACCGTGGTCGAGGAGACCCCGGTGGCGGTGGTGGCCCCGCCCGCCGGCGACCCGCGGGCGCACGCCGGCACGCCGGGTGCATGGGCCCTGGTGGACCGGGCCGGTCGGGTGCTGGCCGATCGCCCCGGCCCGCCGGCGGGTCTCGTGCGTCTGGAGCCGCCGTCCCGACCCGGAGCGCCGGGGAGCTGGCTGGCGCCCGCCGCCGGGCCCGGCCTCGTGGTGGCGGCCACCCTCCCGCGGGCCTTCTCGGCACAGGTGACGGCGGTGGTGGTCAACCGCGGTGGCCAGGTGACCCTGGACATGACCACGCCGGTCACCGTGAAGCTGGGCGACACCACCCAGCTCGACCAGAAGTACGAGGCCGCCGCCGCCGCCCTGGCCGGGGCCAAGCTGGCGGCCGGCGACGTCATCAACGTGAGCGTCCCCGACTCGACCACCGTCGGCCCGGGCTGAGCCTGCCGGGCGCGGTGGCGTTGGCGACCTGCGCCCATGCTTGACCGCCGAGAACGCCACCCGTATCGTGTGGGCACGTTGTCACCTGTCGTTCAACCTCTGGCGAAGGTTGAGACCCGTGGACGCGGCGGTCCGCCGTCCAAGTACGTCGGCACGCAGGGGAGCACCGAGATTGCGGCCCGCCGGTGGTCGCCCCAGCACCGAGGGAGTCCATGACCGTTCCGTCACAGAGCAACTACCTAGCCGTGATCAAAGTGGTAGGGGTCGGCGGCGGGGGCGTGAACGCCGTCAACCGAATGATCGACGCCGGGCTGCACAACGTCGAGTTCATCGCGGCGAACACCGACGCCCAGGCACTCCTCATGAGCGACGCCGACCTCAAGCTCGACATCGGCCGCCAGCTGACCCGCGGGCTGGGTGCGGGCAGCGACCCCGAGGTGGGCCGCCAGGCGGCCGAGGAGCACCGGGGCGAAATCGAAGAGGCCCTGGCCGGGGCGGACATGGTCTTCATCACGGCCGGCAAGGGCGGAGGGACCGGCACCGGGGCGGCGCCGGTGGTGGCCGAGGTGGCCAAGGGACTCGGGGCGCTCACCATCGGGGTGGTGACCCGACCCTTCACCTTCGAGGGCCGGCGGCGGGCCATGCAGGCCGAGAAGGGCATCCAGAACCTGAAGGAGAAGGTCGACACCCTCATCGTCATCCCCAACGACCGGCTGCTCACCGTCTCGAACGACAAGACGTCGATGGTGAACGCCTTCAAGATGGCCGACGAGGTCCTCCTGGCCGGCGTGCGGGGCATCACCGACCTCATCACCGTGCCCGGGCTCATCAACACCGACTTCGCCGACGTGAAGATGGTGATGACCAACGCCGGCACGGCCATCATGGGCATCGGGGCGGCCGGCGGCGAGGGGCGGGCCGTGAACGCGGCGCGCGCGGCGATCACCAGCCCGCTGCTGGAGGCCTCCATCGAGGGTGCGCGCGGGATCCTCCTCAACATCGCCGGCGGCACCGACCTCGGGTTGTTCGAGGTGAACGAGGCGGCCGAGATCATCCACGCGGTGGCCCACCCCGACGCCAACATCATCTTCGGGGCGGTGATCGACGACAACATGGGCGACGAGGTGCGGGTGACGGTCATCGCCGCCGGCTTCGAACGGTGGGAGGAGGGCGGCCGCCAGAGCGGCATCGCCTCCGCCGCCGAGGGGGTGAGCCACGTCCTCGGGCTCGAGGCTCCCGAGCCGGTCGACATCTTCGCCGACGCCGCCGACGACGAGCTCGACCTTGGCGACGACGATTTCGACGTCCCCTCCTTCCTCCGCTAGCCCGACGGGCGCCGCGCCCATGGACCCCGCCGCCGTGGCGGCGCGGCTCTCCGTCGCCCAACGGCGCATCGAGTCGGCCGGTGGCGACCCCGGCGCGGTCCGGGTGGTGGCGGTGACCAAGGGATTCGGCCCCGAGGCGGTGGCGTCGGCCTGCGCCGTGGGCCTGGTGGACGTGGGCGAGAACTACGCCCAGGAACTGGTGGCCAAGGCGGCGGCCGTCGGCCCACTCCTGGGCGAGTCGGCCGGTCCGCGCTGGCACTTCCTCGGCGCGCTCCAGCGCAACAAGGTGAAGTCCCTCGCCCCCCTGGTCGCCTGCTGGCAGTCGGTGGCCCGGCTGGCCGAGGGCGCCGAGATCGCCCGACGCGCCCCGGGGGCCGAGGTCCTCGTCGAGGTGGACGTCACGGGGCTCCCGGGCCGGGGCGGCTGCGCCGCCGCCGAGGCGCCGGGCCTGGTCCGCGACCTCGGCGAGCTGGACCTCGTCGTGCGGGGGTTCATGACCGTGGCCCCGGTCGACCCCGCCGCGGCCCGACTCGGGTTCCGCACCGTGCGCGAGCTCGCCGACCGGCTGGGACTGCCCGAGCGCTCCATGGGCATGACCGACGACCTGGAGGCGGCGGTGGCCGAGGGGTCGACCATGGTGCGGCTGGGCCGGGCGCTCTTCGGCGACCGGCCGCTCCGACGACCGACGGCGCCGGCCGGCGACGAGGGCCCGGCGAGCCGGTGACGCGGGCCGCACGAGGGTCCGCCCGCGGCGCGGGTGACGCACTACGCTGGGGCCGCAAAGGATCCCGATGGCCAATTCATTCCTGAAGAAGACCATGGTCTACCTCGGACTGCTCGACGACGAGTACGACGACTACGACGACTACGACGACCGCGCCCCCAACGCCTACGCCGGGGGCGGGACGCGCTATGAGCCCGAGCCCGAGGAGCCGCCGGAGCGCACCGGGCCGGCCCCGGTGAGCCGGATCCGCACGTTGCCGCGCGAGCCGGCCACCGCCGCGGCGCCCGCGCCGAGCTCGCGGGCGGTCACCCCGACGCCGTCGGTGCGGCCGATGAGTCCGGGCGACGCGGCCAAGGTGCAGGTCGTGGCACCGACCCGCTTCGGCGACGCCAAGGAGATCGCCGACTGCCTCAAGTCCAACCGCCCGGTGATCGTGAACTTGCAGATGGCCGAGCGCGACCTCCAGCGACGGATGATCGACTTCTGCAGCGGCGTCACCTACGCACTCAGCGGCGAGATGGAGAAGGTGGCCGACCAGGTGTTCCTGCTCGCACCGACCAACGTGAAGGTGTCGGACGAGGAGCGCCAACGGCTGCAGGAGCGCGGCTTCGGACGTCATTGAGGCGACCGTGATCTTCGGGATCCTCGCCTACCTGATCGAGGCCTACGTGATCGTGCTCATCGTGCGGGCCCTCCTCAGCTGGCTCCCGGCCAGGCCGGGCACGGCCCTCTTCCGGGTGGTCCAGCTGCTCGACGCCGTCACCGAGCCCGTGCTGCGGCCGGTCCGGCGGATCCTGCCGCCGGTTGGGGTGGGCGGCATGGCCATCGACCTGTCGATCCTGATCGTCATCATCGTGGCCCAGGTGATCGTCGTCCCGTTGCTGCGCAGCTGAACCGCTCCAACAGGGCGCGGACCGCAAAGGGGCACGGCTAGACTTGGGCATCATGGAGAGCCCGCCCCCGTCCCCATCGGTCCTCGAGACGCTGAGGACGGTGGAGTTCCGGCTCGGGCTGAAGGGCTACAACGTCGACGAGGTCGACGAGTACCTGGAGAAGGCCGCGGTCGAGGCGGAGGGCCTGCACGAGCAGCTCCGCCAGATGGTCGAACGGCTCCGCCAGGCCTCGGAGCGCATCGCCCAGCTCGAGGCCGAGCGGCGGCAGCTGGCCGCCGTCCCCGTGCCGGTGGAGGCCCCACCTGACGACACACTCCAGCGGACCCTGGTCCTGGCCCAGAAGTTCGTCGACCAGACCAAGCGCGAGTCGGAGGCCGAGGCCGCCGAGCTCGTGGCCCAGGCCGAGGAGCG
>JBKQNY010000199.1:0-21070 GCA_052145775.1 Acidimicrobiales bacterium | reverse complement strand
TGGAGGTACAACCTCCTGAATGGAAAACTATGAAACACGTACTCGATGAACTGACAAATCCCCCAAGGTACGACGACGTCATCGTGAAGGCCGGTTTCTTCCAACACTAGATGTATCGATACCGTCTGTCGGCTCCAATCGACCCCGTACGCAGTCACGAGTCCCAGCGCGAATCCGTTTGCTCGATCCTCGATCACGAACTGGGCCAATACCTCGTGCCACAACACATGGTCGATCTGCTTTTCATCTAGCGGGCCGCTTATTGGCCCCCCGCGGACAACCACCGAGGCGCGATTTCGAGGGCTTGCGAACGTCCGGGGCACCCATTCGCTATCCGCCTCTCGGAGCACGCGTAATCTCGCCACATCACCTTCCATCATCTTGTTTGATAACAGAGTCTTTCCGATTCCCCGATTGGATCCGCTACCGTACCGGCCCTCGACCGTACCCCCTTCTTGCTGAATGATGTAATCGCTTTCAAGCCAGTCACGCGTTTCCTGGCGCCTGGACATCCATTCCTGTTTTGTTACCGAGATGAGGTATTCGTCCCACCAGCGGCCCCCAAGATATTGGTGCTCCTTCAGTATGCCCTCGACTTGTATTAGACCGTCTATATTGAGCCGACGAGCGCCATCTGTCCGGAATTGTTCGAAATTGAATTCAAGACTCTGCCCATATATACGCGTAAAAGGAAACGCCTGAAACAGATAATCAATAAAGAGCCAGGCCCCTCTGTAGAACATACCGCTTCCATGGTGCGCAGGATCACACACAAGGGCAAGAGACGTACGACCATTGTTGAGATTGGTATTAAAGGTATATAGAAACCCGATCCGCTCGCCGGCCGATTCGTCTACGACAACGGCTCTGCTGTTTGAAGTACCGACAAAAAAGTCTCGGTACGTCGCCATATTCGGCGTTGAGCCTGCAAGACGAAAACGTTGGATGATTGATGGATGGGTTTCAATTTCGTAAGCCCATCCAATGTCCGTCGGAAGGAAGGGGCGAAGGACAACGCCTGCAAACTTTTGGAATAAGTCAGGCGCCACGATTACCACTCTCCCGCCGTTGATGACGAAGACCGAAGAGAGCCTCGATTGACCGTCCAAGCGGGAGGCATATAACCCAGAGGCCCCGCATTGACCTCCGCGCGGCAGTGCCGATATTAGGGTGTGAGCGAGGAGTTCACAACGAATGAACCGCCAAGCGCAACGCTCCACACGTACAAGATTGTATCTATTTGCTCACCATAAGTTGTACCACCCTCAATGGCGCCACCTGCCAGTGGCCCAAAACTACTTGGGTACAAGATGGGGCCGCCGCTATCTCCTCCGGCACTCGCAGCTGAGTCTTTGAACAGATTAGTAATCTTGTAGGTTCCACTACGTGTGGGGAAAGCGAACAGGGCTGTCGTATTGGTGATCGTTACGGTGCCGCATTGCTCTCCGCCATTGGATCCCTCATTACAGACAGAGGATCCCATCATCGGGTTTGCCGCGCCGGTAATCGTCGTCCTATACGCGCCTCCGACCGGACCTTGCCACATCAATATCGAAGAGCTATCAGCGATTAGTTGAGTGTCCATTCCGGTCCCGCCCGCTGTCGGAAAGCTAATGTTACTGGTTGACCCAACCTTGTCTGATGTGTTCTTGCTTGGGCTGTAATGTGTCGTGTTATACCATGGTCTGCTTCCGCAATGGCCGGCCGTGAGACTGTACACTTGCCCCGTCGACCTATTATGCACGCCAAATCCCAAGGTGCACGTAGCATACCTTGGAGGTGTTGATGATATCTCACTGACGATTTGATCGCCCGAATTCCATGGCGGGGTGTCACTTTCACGCCCTGTCTTGAAAGTCAGCGGCACCGATGTGGTCTCGATATGAATCGTCGCACCATAAGCTGTAGATAGAGCGGCAGCTGCACTCTGACCTGTGGTTGAGCCGTCGGTCGTCACCACGACTTGATTATGTTCCTCGTCAAGTCCCACCGAGATAATCCCAGAGGATCCTCCCCCCGCAGCGGGAGACAGCATTTTCGCTACTGCCTGATCCTTGATGCTGTAGAGACTGGAGAGCGTGTGTGAAGCGCTAACGAAGGTTAGCTTTAGCTTTGCCGCCGGAACTGCCACCCCAAATTGCGATGGAATCTGGTCGAAGAGACTCTGAGCTTTGGACTCAAGAGCAGGGTCTGTACCGACTACAACCACGGAATACGTTTCATCAGGATTCTCAAACATTCCGGCATAGTTTGTAGGAAATTCCTGGAACAGTTGCGTTTGGAATTCCGCGAGTGGATCGCCCGTTGAGGCTTGGCCAGTGGACGTTCCAACAGTGCTCTCGGTTGTTGTCGCTGACGATGCTGTAGAGTGGGAGGTCCCCGGCGATGCACCCGCCAATCCCCCGCCAGCGGCTGCCAATGATAAGCCGCTTCCAATCGCAAGCGTAGTGCGGATCGCTCTCCCCTTCGAGCTTACCTTGCGTTGCCGACGGGAATTGGCCACCGCGCACCCCCTGAGTCCCGGCGCGACGGTAGCACGGTATCGCACCTCGGGTCAAGGGGAATAGGGCGGTCATGCAGTTCAGGTGGGTCAGCTACTTACCGGCCTATGAGCGTGATTGGGGTGCTGCAATCAGCGATGGCGACCGATTAAACTATTTGGGTCTGGAGAGCAACGGTCGGGCAATCTGGCAGAGACGCGTTGTCGGAGCCAGCGACAACGTCGCTGGGCTTGCGACCATCGACGTTGTCGCTGGAGCAGTCTTGTGAAGGTCTTCTGCAACGGCGGCTTCAAGCGCAGCGCGATTGCCTCCTGTGTCAATGCCCCACGTCGCCGGTGAGGTCGACCGCGTAGGCACGCCTGCTGGTAAAGACGCCCCTGAGAGTTTTTTATGATCCGGTGGGATTGTTTACGACGCTCGAAAAGAGGATGGCGCCGGTCTTCGTGTCCCGTACCAGGAAGAGATAAGGGCGATCCACGTCAATGATGGTGCCTTCCAGCGAGGTAAACGCCGAGATCCCGGTCGCAGCGGCAGCGTCGATCCCCTCAGAGGTTACCTGCAGCGTGTCGGCCTGCTGCACCTTTGTCACAACGGCTGTGCGACCGGAGGTGTTGCCGAGCATTGGGGTCAAGTTGGCTGCTTCGAAGGCGTGGGCCATTCCCATCGTCGAAAGGGCTGTGTTTAGTAATGGGCGATTCGAAAGGTCGACCGCTGGCATAGTAAGCGCCACTGGCCCCATTGACAGCGAACCGACGATGGCGGCTAAGCCCTGTGGTGTGAGCGAAGCGAGCCAGCTGTCGATGTTGCCCTCCGGCTCGATTACGAGCGCGGCGAAGCGGCCACCACTGAGGGGGATCTGAGCGGCCGCGTAGGACGGCGTCGCGGAAGCGTCGAGCTGGTCGCCACTAGAAGTCAGCATCGGCACGGAGACGCTCGACCCGCCGGCCACGGCGAAGGGCTGGGTCTTCGTGGTGAACTGGTTCGTGTTCGCCCATGCCGCATGGAGGTGGAGGGCGTTCGCCAGGACGACAGCCGTTGTCGGTGACAGTTCGCCCGTCGCAAAGAGTTCAGAGATGCGCCCCCCGGTCGCCTGGTCGACCCACGAGTTGATGGCCTTCGTCGCAGTCGGTGAAGCGAAGTCCACCTGATAAGTGTCATTGCCGAAGTTGGTGGCCTCTGCGCGAAGGAAGGCTGTCTCAACTTGCACGTGCTGGTCCACCCACAGCGAGTTGGCGAATTTCAGCGCACCGGATGGCTCGCCGGCAAGCTCGGACGACACCAAGGCCTTCCAGGCCGAGGCGTTCTCTTCGGCAGTCAGACCGGAACTCTGCAACGTGGCAGCGATCTCCTGCTCGGTCTGACCTTCGGCACCGAGTTCGAGCATAGACAGGTCGATGTCGGCGCTCATCGGAGAGAGGAGAACGTTGGACCCCGGCGAGGCTGACAGTACCTTGCGCGTAAGGTCGAGGGCGAAGGCTTGTTCACTTGAGGCCAGCTCGGCTACTGCCGACGAACCAGCCGAGCCTGTCTGTCTCGCTGAGGCGAGCAGGTGGGCCGAGCCGTCCGGCCCGGCCATCTTCCGAACGAGCGGACCCGAGGGAGGCGAACCCTCCGGGACCGCCACGGACGCGATAAGCAGCGCGACCGCCAGCACGCCGGCCACGCCACCCAAAGTGAGGCCGACCCGACGTCTGAGGCGCCTCCGGCCAGCTCGACGGCCGATATCCGCGGCGGGTGGCCACATGTCAGTAGAGGGGCGTTGCTTCAGCGACTCAAAGGCTGTCGCTAGCCAGTCACGATGGTTGTTCATTTTGTTGTCAACCCTTCGGCCTCTTTGACACCGAGGCACTCGGCGAGCCGCGAGCGCCCCCGTGACAACCATGACTTAACCGTGCCGAGAGGCACTCCCATCTCTCGGGCAACCTGGTCGATCGGTTCGTCGGCGAGGTAGTGGCGTACGATGGCCTCGCGCTGCGTTGCGGGAATAGAGCGGAGCGCGGCAACAAGTGCGTAGCGACTGTCGTTGTCAGGCGCCTCTTGAGCAACATCAGGCGGGGTGACCCGCACGATGCGCCTAAGGCGCCGCCAGTTGCTCTTAGCAAGATTGAACGCCACCCGTCGCACGTACGCCTCGGGGTCCTCGTAATTGGCCACACGGTCCCATCGCTCCCACGTACGGACAAAAGCTTCCTGGGTAAGGTCAAACGAGCCTTGCCAATCGCCCGTAAGCGCGAACAACTGCCTGGCGAGCCGGTCGCGGCTCCGCTGGTACAGCTCTTCGAAAGCATCGGTGCTTGCATCGCTTATGTCCACCTCTTCATAGTTCCACACGCTCCAATAGGCCAAAAGGTTGCGCTCCACCCCCGCGGGCATCCCTGTCTCTCCGAGCGCGTCCCCTGAGGAGCAGACCCTTCCGTACCGGAAGGCCGACGGAGCCCCGCTCGCTGTCGCAACGCAAGTACAGCGCCTGGTGCCCATCTCACAGTTCATGGCCTGGTTGCACCGAGAACATCGCATCGTGGTTAACCCTGCGTTAGAACTTCTCATGCCCCGTCCGGACCGGCGTCTCCCCGTGGCGACGCTCAGCGCCGAGGAGATGGCAATCCTCATGGCCACCCCTGACGTCTCCCGGCCCCTGGGTCTGCGAGATCGAGCGGTGCTCGAGGTCTTCTACTCCTGCGGCATGCGAAGAGGAGAGCTGATCTCGCTGCAGCTCCGAGACGTCGACTTCGACCGCGGGACGATCTTCATCAGACAGGGCAAGGGCGCCAAGGACCGCTACGTGCCGGTCGGCGAGCGTGCGCTGTTCTGGGTGCGTCTCTACGTCGGGATCGTCCGACCAGGCTTCGTGGGCTCGAGCTTTCCCGACCACCTCTTCCTCACTCGGGTGGGGACGCCTCTGGCCCCGGATTGGCTTTGTGGCAGGGTCCGCCGCTACCTGGCCGCAGCCGGCATCAACAAGAAGGGGAGCTGCCACCTGCTCCGTCATTCCGTGGCCACGCTGATGCTCGAAGGTGGGCTGACATCCGCTACGTGGCTGAGATGCTCGGCCACGGGCGGTTGGAGACCACTCAGCGTTACACGCGGGTTAGCATTGATCGCCTCCGTACCGTGCACGCCGTAAGTCACCCCGCAGCCGGTCTGAACGTTGCCATGGCGGCTGAACTGTGCGGGGCACTACCAAATGTCCGACGGGCCCTTTCGATGCCGTAACTTGAGCGGGGCGGGCTGCGTGGCTTCGCTCGGGCGGCTCGGTGAGGCCGCCACGAACTCCCGGCAGACACTCCGGGTGAGCACACCCGAATTTGGCGTCACGGACGCGGAGGTTCCTAGCTCTATTGCAATTCCAAGGCGCCGATAGCTTTGCGCTTCTCGATTCCAGTTCGACCGTCATAGTGCAACCGAAGGGTGGCTTCGCTGTTCCCGAGGATGTCGGCCACGGTGCGGTACGACTCCCCGGCGTCCAGCATCGCGGTGGCAACGTAGTGTCGAAGATCGAGCAGCGTGAGCGAGGAGGTCCCGCGGAACTCCGACACCCGGTGGGTCAGGACATCGGGTCGGTGGGCTTGGCTCCCATCTGGCAGTCCACCGAAGACGTAGGACGAAGCCGGTGGGTCCTGGCCGAACAACTCCCGGAAGCGCACGCCCTGCCTCTCGATCGCATGCTTGGCCGCCTTGGTGAGAGGTACGTCTCGCCAGTCCGATCGCTTGGTCGGCTTTCGGATGATGCCCACGCCCGGCCCACCATCGGTGATCGCCGCGGCGACATGGATCTCGCCGGCCTCCAGGTCCACGTCCCCCCACTGGAGGCCCAGCAGCTCCCCTCTTCGAATGCCGCTGCTGGCCATCACGGTGATGATGTCGGCCAGCTCGGGATCGCGATCGGCAACCGTGGCGAGCAGCTCGCGCACGTCCGCCTCGGCCGGGGAGAACGGCTTCTTCCGGACGGACTTCGGTCGGACGGCATCCTTGGAGGGGTTGGCGTCGATCAGGCCGCGCTTCCGAGCGAGATCCAGTGCCCGGGTGAGCACGGTAGCGCACCGGCGAATCCACTCAGGACCCCTTCCGGTGGCCCGCATGGTGGCGTAGAGGTGCTCGATGTCCTGCCACGTGAGGCGGCTGAGCCGGATGTCGCCGAAGGTCCGCCCGTCAGGCAGCACCATCGACTCCATCACCCGGATCGCCGAACGGGAGGTGACGACCGTCTTGGGCGCCAGTTCGAGTGATCCGGTCTCTGCGGTGCGCTGGTACAGGTCCAGGGCAGCCGACACCGACCGGGCACTGGTCCCCCCGGTCGGCAGGCGCTTCTCATGGTCGGCGATCTTGAGGCGGGCCAGGGCGAGCTCGGCTTCCTCGCGGGTGCCGCGGACGTACCGAGAGGCTCGCCGCCGGCGCCCGGTCAACGCATCCCGGGCAATTTCGACATCGACGCGCCATACGCCTTCGCGTACGACAAAAATGCCTCCGCTACCGCGCTTGCGGATCCCTTTGTGCGTGGAGAGGGTGGAACCCGCTTTCTTGCCAGAAGCCGAAGGACTGGCCGACCGGTTTACGGGACTCATCGCCGCTGCCTCTCCACTCGCTCGGAAATTGCGCGGCGAATCACTTCGGCGACCGGCACACCTTCGAGGTCGGCCAACTGCTGCAAGGTGTCCGCGAGGTCCATGGACAGACGGACTCCGAACGTCTTGGTCTGTACACCATGCCCTGAGCGCAGATCAGCAAGGACCTGCTCGGCTTCACCCCGGGTTCCCCGCACGGTCCTCGACAGGCGCCGTCTCGGCGTCCCAGGCTGTCGAGGCATCTCGACATCGACGCGCCACACGCCTTCACTCACCGCGGAGACTCCGCCGGTGCCCCTCCCTCTTCGCTCTCGAAGACCTGCCATGCCACCGCCACCGGCCTCAACCAGGCACCCGGGGTTGGGTCCTGTGGTATAGCAGAACGGTATAGCAACGGGGGGCTGGCCGGGGGACGGTCGGAGATTGCAGCCTCTGACCTGGACTTTCTCTGGAGCGGATGACGGGATTCGAACCCGCGACCCTCACCTTGGCAAGGTGATGCTCTACCAACTGAGCCACATCCGCGTCAGGCACCACTCTACCCCGCCACCCGTCGGGGGTGCGATGAGAGAGTCCTCTCAGCCGGCGGCTCCCCGGGCGTCGAGCGCCGCTCCCACCAGCTCCCCCAGGGCGTCGTCGAGCAGCACGGCCAGCTCGGCCACGTCGGGCACGAGTCGGCGGCAGCCCAACAGGCCCACGTGGACCGCCCCCCGGTACGACATGGCGGTCACGTTCAGCCCCACCCCGTCGGCCACGGGGCCGACCGGGTAGAGCGCCGTGACCCGGCTCCCGGCGCACCACAGGGCGAAGTCCGGGCCCGGTACCCCCGACACCACGACGTTGCACAGGGGCAGCCGGTTGAGCAGCCCGAGACCCGACGCCCAGCGCGCCGCCCTCGACGCCAGGGCCGGCGGCGAGATCTCGGCCAGGTCGGCCAGGAGCCGGCCGCCCGTGAGCCGCTCCTGCTCCTTGGCCACCTCGGTTCCCCGGGCGACGGCCGAGAGTCGCTGCACCGGGTCGTCGACGTCGGTGGGAAGGGAGACCAGCATGCCCGACACCTGGTTCCCGAGCGGGGTCCCCACCACCGAGGTGGCGCCACCGGGTCGAGTGGAGACCGGGACGAGCGCCACGAGCGGTCGCTCGGGGACCTCCCCGCGGCGCGCCAGCAGCCGGCGGAGCGCACCCGAGACGCCGGCCAGCAGCACATCGTTCACGGTCCCCCCGAAGGCGCCGCGCACCAGCTTGGCGTCGTCCAGCGGCAAGGTCACCGTGGCGAAGCGGCGCCGGGAGGAGAGGGTGCCATTGAGCGACGTCCTCGGCGCGCTGAACGGCGCCGGCGGCGGGGTGAGGCCCTCGGCGGAGAGCCGTCGGTTGTGGCCCGCCACCTCCACCATGGCGTCCATCCCCCGCTGGAGGGCCCCGAGGGCCACCTCCGGCTGGCGGGTCAGCGACGCCGCGGCGTGCCGCAGCAGGGCGGCCCGACCTGGGAGCGGTCCCGGCTCCCAAGGCTCGGGCGGGAAGGGGATCGGGCGTGCCCGGGGGCCGAGGTCCAAGAAGGCGCCCAGCAACGAAGCGCCCGACACCCCGTCCAAGATGGCGTGGTGCAGCTTGGCCACAAGGGCCGACCGTCCCCCGGCCAGGCCCTCGATCACCACCATCTCCCACAGGGGGCGATCGGGGTCGAGCGGGCGGCTCATCACGTCGGCCACCAAGTCCTCCAGCTCCGCCTGGCCGCCGGGTGCGGGGAGCGACGCCCGGCGGAGATGGTCGTCGAGCTCGAACTCGGGATCGTCGGCCCACACCGGGTGGTGCAGCCCGAAGGGGACCCCGAGCGCCCGCTGGCGCATGGGTGGCGCCAGGTGGATCCGCTGCTCGACCACCCGGCGGATCTGCGCGTAGCGGGTCGAGGGCGAGAACAGGGAGCGCTTCCCCTCCGGGGGGTCGAGGACCAGGACGGCCGCCACGTGGAGGTGGGAGTTCTTCGCCTGGAGCGAGATGAAGGCCCCGTCGAGGCCCGGCATCGGCTCCATGCTCACCGGCCGCTGTGGCCGAAGCCCCCGGTCCCCCGTTCGGCCGGAGGGAGGTCCGACTGGGCGACCGGACGGAAGTCGGCTTCGAGCACCGGATGGATCACGAGCTGGGCAATGCGGTCGCCGCGTGCGACCTCATAGTCGTGGTCAGGATCGGTGTTCACCAGCAGCACCGCCACCTCGCCGCGGTAGCCGGCGTCGATCAGCCCCGGGGAGTTGAGGCACGTGACCCCGTGCCGCAGGGCCAGGCCACTGCGGGGCTGGACGAAGCCGGCGTGGCCCTCGGGAATGGCCACGACCAGCCCGGTCGGGACCATGGCCCGGCCGCCACCCGCCTTGAGCAGGGCGCCCTCCCGGGCGACGAGGTCGGCCCCGGCGTCACCCTGGCGCGCGTAGGCCGGGAGCGGGAGGTCCTCGTCGAGCCGGTGGACGGGCACGGGCAACATCGAGCGATCGTAGTGCGTCAGCTGCCGCCCGGCCCGGGCCGCCGATGTCAGCGGTGCCGGAAGTGGACGAAGAGCCGCCCGAAGTTCTTGGAGTCCTTCTCGACACGGTGGTAGAGGGGCTTGATCTCCTTTGTGTCCAAGAAGCGCAGCACCCGCTTCTTCAGCTGGCCGCTGCCCTTGCCCGGGATGATCTCGACCGTCTTGGCCTTCTTGGCGATGGCCTCGTCGATGATCCCCCGCAGCGCCCGGTCGATGTCGCCGCCCCGGTTGTAGATGTCGTGGAGGTCGAGGGTGAGCTTCACCTGCGCCGGTCTACACCCCCCGGCCGGACCGAGGCGGGACGCCCCCTGGGCCTAGTCCGGTCCCCCGCTAGCATCTCGTCGGTGCTGGCCTGGATGGACCTCGAGATGACCGGCCTCGACCCCGGTCGGCACACCATCTTGGAGATCGCCACGCTGGTCACCGACGACGAGTTGGCGGTGGTGGCCGAGGGTCCCGACCTCGTGGTCTCGGCCACCAGCGAGCAGCTGGCCGAGATGGACGACTACGTGCGCTCGATGCACACGGGGTCGGGCCTCCTGGCGCTCGTCGAGGCCTCCACCCTCTCCCTGGCCGACGCCGGCGCGGCCACCTTGGCCTTCCTCCGCCAGCACCTCGACGGGGCGGGGAAGGTCCCGCTGGCCGGCAACTCCATCGGCACCGACCGGCGGTTCCTGGCCGCGCAGCTGCCCGAGATCGAGCGCTACCTGAGCTACCGCTGCGTGGACGTCTCCACCGTGAAGGAGCTGGCCGTGCGGTGGTTCCCTGGCGAGCTGGCCGCGGCGCCGCACAAGCGCGGTGCGCACCGGGCCATGGGCGACGTTCGCGAAAGCGTGGCCGAGCTCGCCTACTACCGCCAGGCCGTCTTCCGCGCCCCGCCGCCTGCCGGTTCCCCGGCCGCTGACGGAGACGCCGGGTAAGCCGACCCGCTCGCGGCGGGGCCCGCCGCCCCCTCCCCTACCGGTTGGGCTGGGGGGTCACCCGCAGGTAGGGCTTCACGGCCTTGAAGCCCTTGGGGAAGCGGGTCTTGGCGTCGTCGTCGGAGACGGCCGGGGCGATGATGACGTCCTCGCCGTCCTTCCAGTTCACCGGGGTGGCGACCGAGTAGTCGGCGGTCAGCTGGAGCGAGTCGAGCACCCGGATGATCTCGTCGACGTTGCGGCCGGTCGAGGCCGGGTAGGTGAGGATCAGCTTCACCTTCTTGTCGGGGCCGATGATGAAGACCGAGCGCACGGTGAGGGTGTCGTTGGCGTTGGGGTGGATCATGTCGTAGAGGTCGGCCACCTGGCGGTCCTCGTCGCCGATCAGCGGGAAGGCCAGCGCAGATCCCTGGGTCTCCTCGATGTCCCCGGCCCAGCCCTTGTGGGACTCGACCGAGTCGACCGACAGGCCGATCAGCTTGGTGTTGCGCTTGTCGAATTCCGGCTTGGCCTTGGAGAACGCCCCCAGCTCGGTGGTGCAGACGGGCGTGAAATCCTTCGGGTGGGAGAAGAGGATCCCCCAGCTGTCTCCGAGCCACTCATGGAAGTTGATGGTGCCGTCGGTGGTGTCCGCGGTGAAGTCGGGAGCGGTGTCCCCAAGTCGAACCGTCATGTCGTCTGTCCTTCGTGTGCCTTGGCCGTGGGCGGCGCCCAGGTCGGTGTGTTCGGGTTTCCGTGGGTCACCTTAGCGGGACGTCCGGCAATTGTCGACTCAGTTGGTCAAGATTGTTGGATCTGGGTCGGCGGTCGGGCGCGCGACAATCTCGCCATGGAGTGCGCCGTCCGTCGTGGGTGAAGATGGCGGAGTCCGCGTCGAGCACGACGGTGCGGTCACCGTGGTGGCTATCGACCGGCCCGACGTGCGCAACGCCGTGGACAGCTCGACCGCCGGGCGGCTGCGCGACGCCTTCGGCGAGTTCGAGGCCGACGACTCGGCCCACGTGGCCGTGCTCACCGGCACCGGCGGCACCTTCTGCGCCGGGGCCGACCTCAAGGCCGTGGCGGAAGGCGACCGCCGCCCGGTTCCCGACGCCGGGCCGGGGCCGATGGGCCCCACTCGCATGACCCTGTCGAAACCGGTGATCGCCGCCATCGAAGGGTTCGCCGTCGCCGGTGGCCTGGAGCTGGCCCTGTGGTGCGATCTGCGGGTGGCGGCCGAGGACGCCGTGCTCGGCGTCTATTGCCGGCGCTTCGGTGTGCCCCTGTGCGACCTGGGGACGGTCCGCCTCCCCCGCCTGATTGGCCACGCCCGGGCCATGGACCTCATCCTGACCGGCCGGGGCGTGGCCGGCCCCGAGGCCCTGGCCATCGGCCTGGTCAACCGGCTCTCCGCCCCGGGTGCGGCGCTGGAAGACGCCGTGGCGCTCGCCCGGGAGCTGGCCGCGCTCCCCCAGGTCTGCCTGCGCAGCGACCGGCTCTCGGCCATCGAGCAGTGGGGAATGGACGAGGAGGACGCGGCGGTCAACGAGGCCCGCCGGGGGCGGGCGGTCATCGCCAGCGGGGAGACGTTGGAGGGGGCCCGGCGGTTCGCCGAGGGTGCGGGCCGCGGCGGGCGCACCCTGTGAGCCAGCCCGATCCACGCGGCCCGGACGCTGAGCGCCCCACGATCGCCGCCTTCGACTTCGACGGCACCGTCACCCGGGGGGGCAGCGTGCTCCCGTTCCTGTTGAGCGTCAGGGGTCCGGGGCCGGTCGCCGTGGCCGTCCTGGCCACCCTGCCCAAGATCGTGCGGGCCGCACTGTTCGCCGGCACCGCCGCCGACCGGGCCAAGGAGGCGCTGTTCAGCCGGCTGCTGGCCGGTCTCCCGGTCGAGCGCGTCGACGAGGTGGCGGCGCACTTCGCCGAGCGGCATCTGGCCCGTCGCCTGCGTCCGGACGTCCGCGACCGGCTCGACTGGCACCGCAAGTTGGGCCATCTGGTGGTGGTCGTCTCCGCCTCCCCCGAGTGCTACGTGAAGGTCGCCGGGGACCTGCTGGGGGTCAACGCCACCCTGGCCACCCGCCTCGGGGTGGGCGGCGGGCTGCTCACCGGCCATTTCGAGGGCAAGAACTGCCGGGGGGCCGAGAAGTACGCCAGGCTGGTCGGCTGGCTGCGCTCGGAGGGGCTGAACGGCGGCGGGGCCGCCCAGCCGGTCCTCTGGGCCTACGGCAACAGCCGAGGGGACCTGCGCCTCATGTCGGCCGCCGACCACGGCGTCGACGTCGGCCGGCTGGGGACGTTGGGGCGGCTGCACCACTTCCCGCGCCTGGCCGAGGTCATCGCCGCCTCAGGTCCCGCCTGACCTCCGACCTCGGACCCGGGCGCGGGAACTCGTCGGTGGCGTCCGCCACGGGGTCAGACGGCCGGGGCGGTGGTGGAGGTGCCTGTGGTGTCTGTCGACCCGAAGACAGGCGAGACGTGGAGGGTGCCGTCGGAGCAGGCCTCGATGGTGAGGCCGTGCACGGTGGCGTGTGTGAGCGCTGTCGGCGGCGTGACCTCCACCCCGCTCGCCGTTGAGCAGGCGGGGGGCACGGCGACGACGTCGCTGTAACCGACGTTGAAGTAGGCGACCTTTGAAGGGGCGAGCGTGACGGTGCTCACCGGCACGCGCTCGAAGGAGAGACCCCCGCCGCGGACCACGGTGGTCGGCAGGGCTGTCCCGCCCGAGCCCAGCAGCAGCATGCCGGGGTAGCCCCGCATGGTGCACGTGGACGACGTGGTGTTCGTCAACGAGAAGGTGAGCTCGATGGTCCCGGCCGCCCCCGACGACCCGGTGGAGGCCATGGCGAGCTGCGAGGCCCGGCAGGTCGAGCTCGCCGCCGCCGTCGTCGAGGTGGTGGTCGACGGGGACGTGGAGGTCGACCCGCCGGTCGAAGAGGTGGTGCTGGTGGTCGAGGTGGTGGCGGCGCCGGTGGTGGAAGGCGGCGACGCCGGTCCGCCGCAGCCGGCCAGCCAGAGCGCGGCGCCCACGGCCGTCACGACCATCCCCGCCCTCTGCCACCGGACCCGTGCCGGGCGCCGTGTCCGGGCCGGGGCCGCACGCTCCACGTCGTCGGAGCGCCGGGCGCCGGGTCCCCGCTGGTGCCCGGTCACGTGAGGGCCGCCCCGACCAGGGACCCGCTGTAGCCGGGCACGGCCGTCGTGAGGTCGCCCAGCCCCGGGGCGTCCCCGAACGGCGTCACGTGCCCGGGGCTCGAGACCACCTCGTACCCGCCGCCGTCGGCGGTGGGCAGCACGGCCACCGCGCCCTGCCCGGCTGCTGTGCCGGCCGCCGACCCGTGGAAGCCGGCGTCGCCGAAGGTGAAGATCCCGCCGTCGGCGGCCACCAGCCAGTAGCCGCCGCCGTCGGCGGTGGGCGCCATGCCCACCACCGGCCGGGTGAGGTGCATGGCGCCGGTCGATCCGGAGAACCGCGCCGCCCCGAAGGCGAAGATCCCGCCGTCGGACGCCACCAGCCAGTACCCGCCGCCTGTGGGGGTGGCCGCCATCCCCACCACCGGGGCGTTGAGGGGCCGCCCGCCCATCGAGCCGTAGTAGCGGGCGGTCCCGAAGGCGAAGATCCCGCCGTCGGACGCCACCAGCCAGTAGCCGCCGCCTGTGGGGGTGGCCGCCATCCCCACCACCGGTGCGTTGAGGGGCCGGCCGCCCATCGAGCCCGAGAAGTGGGCGGTGCCGAAGGTGAAGACCCCGCCGTCGGTGGCGGCCAGCCAGTAGCCGCCGGCCGACGGCCCGGCCGCCATGCTCACGATGGGGGCGTCGAGCTGCTGGCCGCCCATCGAGCCCAGGAAGCGTGCGGTGCCGAAACTGAAGACCCCGCCGTCGGCGGCGGCCAGCCAGTAGCCGGTCACCCCCGGCATCGGGGAGCCGGGCAGGCTCTCGAGCGTCGCCGGCCCGTAGTAATGGGTGACGATCTGCTGGTAGGTCCAATTGCCCTGGCCGTTGTCCTGCCCGATGGCGTAGCCGAGGGCCCCCCACTGCCCCATGCCGATCCCGTGGCCCCATCCGTGGCCGACCAACGACGCCCCGGCGGCGCTCGACGAGGTGACCTCGAAGAAGTCCGACCGCAGCCCCAGGGTGTCGGCGAAGCCGGCTCCGGGGACGTTGACCGTCCCGGCGGTCCCCACCACTGTCAGGCGATCCACCCGGCCGAAGTGGTCACCGGCGTCGAACCCGCCGTCTGTCACCACGTCGGTGATCGAGGTGAACGAGCCGATCTGCGGCCAGGCCGCGGCGATGGCCGAGCCCGACACTGTGGTCGTCCAGTCGTGGTTGGGGTTGCAGGCCCCGGGGACGCAGATGGCGTCGCCTGTGTCGGGCACCGGCGTGAAGGGGGAGCCCTGTGTCGGCCCCGAGGTGTAGCCGCCGGTCGAGGCCGAGTACTCGGTGGTGGCGACCGACCCGTTGGCGAAGGCCATCACCTGGCCGGCCGTCTCGGCGGCGGCGGCGATGCTGGCGGCCGAGACGTACTCGAGGCCGCGGTAGGTCTGGCAGGTGAGGTCGCAGGTGTCGGCGTAGCCGCCGTAGCCGCCGAGGTTGGCCAGGACGTAGGAGCGCACGGCCACGGCCTGGGCCTCGAGCTCTTGGAACCCCCAGTCGCGCCCGCCGGGTCCCGGGCCGCCCAGTGTCGCCCAGGAGGAGGGGGACTCGCCGGGGACGGTGTCGGCCACGTACTCCTCGAGGGGGAGGGTGTTCACCGTGCGAGCCTGGTGGGCCGAGTTGTACAGGCCGGTGAGGGTGCCCTGGACGACGGTGTTGCCGGCCGGGATGCACAGCTGCAGCGGCTGGCCGGCGGTGACCGGCGAGGCAACCGGGTTGCTCACCCCTGTGGCCGTCAGGTGCCATGTGGGGCCGGCGCACCCTGTGCCCTGGTAGACCCGCCAGGTCCCCGCGGTCGTTGTTGCCTGCTCGAACAGGACGGCCGGACTGTCCCCCACCCCGGGTGCCGAGACCCCACCGCCGGGGTCGTAGACGACGACGTTGTTGCCGTTGTTCTCCGTCATGGCAACCCGCACATTGACTGTGTCGCCGTTCGAGGAGACCAGGTTGGCCGATGCGGCCGAGGCCGCGGGCGGGCCCCCGACGGCGGCGAGGGCGGCGGCGAGGGTGACCACCGCCAAAGGGACCGCCCGGCCCGCCAGCCGTCGCGTGCGGGCGACCCTCCGCCCGTGGCTCGTGTTGAGGGAGTGACGGATGGGGCGATGCTACCGCCCGACCCCCCCTCGACAGGGGACGGCCGGCCAACCCCGGAGGGGCCGCGGGCCGCCGGTACACTGCGCCGCGTGCGCGTTGACCAGGTCATCCCCTCTCTGGCCAGCCGGGACGCCATCGGCGCCCACACCCTGGCCCTCACCGACGCCCTGCGGGCGGCCGGCATCGACTCGGAGATCTTCTACGGCAACTGCACCCCCGACGTCGCTGACCGGGGCCAACCGGTGGTGGACCTCGGTCGGGCCGGGCGCGACCGCTGGCTGCTCTACCAGTCCTCCATCGGCAGCCCGGTCTACGACATCCTGGCCACCCGCCCCGAGCCCAAGCTGGTCAACTACCACAACATCACCCCGGCCCACCTCCTGGTCGACTGGGAGCCCAACGTCGGCTACGAGGTCAGCCTGGGCCGGACCCAGCTCGAGCGGCTGGCCCCGGACTGCCGGCTGGCCGTGGCCGACTCGGCCTTCAACGAGCGCGAGCTCGAGCAGGCCGGCTACGCCCACACGGCGGTGGTGCCCCTCCTCATCGACATGACTGCCACCGGGGCCGATCCCGATCCCGAGCTGGCCGGCCGGCTGGCCGCGTCCAAAGAACGCGGCGGGGCCGACCTGTTGTTCGTGGGCAAGGTCTCGCCCCACAAGGCCCCCCACGACCTGGTGAAGATGCTCGCCGTCTACCGCCGGTGCTACGACCCCGACGCCCGGCTGCACTTGGTCGGCTCGCCGCTGGGCGACCGCTACGGTCAGGTCCTGGCGGCCTTCGCCGCCGAGCTCGGCCTGGCCGACGCCGTCTCGGTCACCGGCTCGGTCAGCCCGGCCGAGGTCGAGGCCTACTACCGGGCGGCCGACGGCTTCGTCTGCGCCTCCGAGCACGAGGGGTTCTGCGTCCCCCTGGTGGAGGCGATGGGCCACGGGCTCCCCGTCGTCGCCTACGGGGTGGCCGCCGTGCCCGAGACGGTGGGCGATGCCGGACTGGTCCTTTTGGACAAGGAGCCGCTGCACTTCGCCGCCGCCGTCAACCGGGTCGTGGTCGACGCACCGCTGCGCGCCCGGCTGGCCGAGGCCGCCGCGCGCCGGGTCTCCTCGTTCTCGCTGCCCCGCTCGGCCGAGCGCTTCGTCTCCTTGGTGCGCCAGGCCGTCGCCGCCTGAGGGACCTCAGCCGCCGGCCGGCCGCCCCTCGGCCGGTTCCGCCGACTGCACCCCGGCCCCCTCGGGCCAGGGGACGCCGTTGCGGGCCGCCTCCAGCAGGTCGGCCAGCCGTTCCCCGGCCCCCGCCAGGCCGAGCTCGCCCGGACGCAGCCGCCCAGCGGCCACCAGCGCGGACCGCAGGTCCGTGTCGGACTGCACCCGGTGCACCGCCTCGGCCACGGCCATGGGGTCCTTGCGGTCGAGCAGGACGCCGGCGGTGCCGAGCACCTCGGCCAGCGCACCCTGCGCGTAGGCGACGACCGGCAGGCCCCGGGCCATGGCCTCGACCACCGGCAGGCAGAACCCCTCGTGCTCGGAGCAGACCACCAGGACGTCGGCGCAGGTGTAGGCGCGGTCGAGGGCCTCCTCGTCGACCCGGCCCCGGAAGTGCACGGCGTCGGCCAGGCCCAGGTCCGCCGCGTACCGCCGCAGGGCGGCCGCGTAGACGGGGAGGGCGGGGCGGCCCACGACCTCGAGCTCGGCCTCGGGATCGAAGCGCGCCCGGTAGGCGAGCAGCGCGGCGATGACATCCTCGACCGCCTTGTTGGGGGCGAGGCGGCCCACGGCCAGCCACCGGGCCCCGCGGGCCCTGGTGGGCCGGTCCCCGTCGGCGCCGGTGGCCGCTGGGAGGTCGACGACCGGGGGCACCACAGCGGTGGCGGCGAACCCCTCGGCGACCAGGTCGGTCCGGTTGAGCTCAGAGACGGCCACCCCGAGAACGGCCCGCCGGGCCAGGCGGCCGAGCTCCAGGCGGGCCTGGACCTGGTGGCGGGCCAGGCCGTCGTCCCACGGGGCGAAGAGTCGGGCCGGGGTGACGTTGTGGTAGTTGACCACCAACGGCTGCGGGCGGCCGACCACCCAGTCGACCAGGTCCGAGGCGGTGGCGAACTGGTAGACGAGCAGGTCGCCGGGGGCCGCGTCGGCGGCGTAGGAATCGGCCGGCCGGGTCTCTTCGCCCGTCTCGGGATCCTCGAGCTCGACGTAGATCTCCGACGCCAGACCCCGGCTCCGCAGCACCGAGCGCAGGGCCACGGTGTGGCGCCCCACGGCGTCGCCCAGGTGCAGCATGGGCACGAACTGGTGGACGCCGCTCACCCGGGCCGCCTCCCCGTCACGGCGTAGGTCGGAGAACCCTCTGGGGCAGCCAAGGGTCCCACCTCCTCGTAGCCGGCCCGGCCCAGTAGCAGCGCCCAGGTCTCGGGGTGGAGCGGCCGGCCCGGCACCAGGTCCCGGGCGACGGCGTCCCGCCCCGTGGCCGCCACGTCCGGCGAGGTGGAAACCACCACCAGCCCGGCGCCCTCGCCCAGGCGGTCGGTCGCCGTCTCGAGGAGGGCGACCAGGTCCTCGAGGGCCAACCGGTCGACCACGCCCGAGAGGACGAGCCCGCCGAGCGAGCCTGGCCCCACCGAGTCGAGCAGCTCTCCCACCGGCCCCACGTGGACGTCGACGCCAAGCCCGGCGGCGTCCCAGGCGACGGCCCCCCTCGGCTCGGCCCCCCGCACCGCCAGTCCCAGGCCGGCCAGGGCCGCAGTGAGCGAGCCGTCACCACACTCGCCGTGGACGATCACGCCCTCGGCCCGGTGGGCGGCCACCCACCGGGACACCGGGTCGGCCCATCCGACCAGGTCCGGGGGCGGGACCAGCCACGCCAGCCCGTCGATGGGGGCCCGACGGGCGGCGGCCGAGTCCTCGAGGCCCTCCACCCGCGCCGCCAGGAAGCGGAAGGCCTCGATGGTGGCATCGAAGCCGCCGGCCACCGAGGCCAGCCCCTCGCCGAGCGCCTCCTCGGCGGCCCCGCGGGCGGCCTCGGCGGCGCGCTCGTCGATCCAGCGCTGCAGCCGGTCGGCCACGGTGCGGTCGAACACTCGGTGGGCGAAGCTCGTCGGTGGTCCGGACGCATCCGGGGTTCGAGACAACGTCACCGCGGGCGGGGGCCGGTCGGCAGAGGCGGGGCGTCCCGCACCGAAGAGGGCCTCCAGCCGGCCGAAGGCGTCAGAGAAATTCCACCTGGCCGAACCCTGCGGACGATGGCGGCGGAACACCTCGGAGAGCTCGGCGAAGAACCCCGCGGGCGGCTCCCCGTGACCGGTTACCCCCGGCTCAGAGGGTCTTTCCGGGGCGGCCACGGTGTGGGATGCTATCGGGCGCCGCGTGGAGCGGCCGGTGGGGAAGATTGCTCGGCGCATTGGAAGATGGGCTTCGAAACGCCGAAAGGGGCACCGATGCTGACCTGCCCGCCCAGGGGAGGCCATTGCATGCCGTCCGTCGGGCGGCGTGGCACGAACAGCCGCGTCGCCGCGGCTGCGCTTGGCGCGGTGCTGGCGGCCGCACTCGGTGCGGTGGCACCGGTCGGCGCCGGCCAGGTGCTCGGGGCCGAGCTCCCGTCGATCGCATTCGGCAGCCCGGTGTGGACGGCGACCATCGCCGACGCCGGGCACCCCATCGTCGAGTCGTCGCCCAACGTGGCCGACCTCCCCGGAGGGCCGGCCGTGGTGGTCGGTGACCAAGCGGGCAATGTCTACGCCTACAACCTGGCCACCGGGGCTCCACAGTGGCGATTCGCCACCGGCGCCCCGGTCACATCGACGCCGTCGGTGGCCCCGACCACTCCCGCCAGCCCCCTCGACTCGGTGTTCGTGGGCACCGGGGACGCCGGGGCGCCCACCTCCGGCGGCTACCAGGCCATCAGCCCCAGCGGCGGCGACCAGTGGTTCACCCAGGAGACCAACCCGCCCACCGACACCTCGGCCGCCCACAACGGCGTGCTGGCATCGATGGCCGTGGGCGACCTCCAGGGCGGCACCGACCTGGTGGCCGGCTCGCTTGGCGAGGGGGAGGACGCCCTGACAGCCGGCAGCGGCGGCGTGCTGAACGGGTTCCCCTGGTACCAGGCCGACAGCAACTTCAGCACCCCGGCCTTGGCCGACCTCTACGGCACAGGGGCCACCGAGATCGTCGAGGGGGGCGACTCCTCGGCCGGCATCTCCTACACAACGACGTACACCAACGGCGGCCACCTGCGCGTGCTCTCGGCCACGGGCAACGCCGGCCAGCCCCAACCCAACGGTGGCCTCGACTGCCAGTACACAACCGACGAGACCGTGCAGTCCTCGCCGGCTGTGGGCGAATTCCTCGGCACCTCCACCGAGGTGGGGATCGTCTTCGGCACGGGCAACACCTTCCACGGGTCCGACGACGGCCACCTCCTGGCGGTCGACGCGCACTGCAACCTGCTGTGGAACGTCCTCCTCGATGGCGTGACCTCATCCAGCCCCGCCCTCGCCGACGTGCTGGGCAACGGGCAGCTCCAGGTGGTCGAGGGCACCGACAACGGCTCCTCGGGCTCGGTGTACGCCATCAACGGCCAGAACGGCGCGGTGCTCTGGCAGGCCAACGTGGGACGGGTGATCGGCTCGGTGGTCACCGCCGACCTCGGCGAGGGGTACCAGGACGTCCTGGCCCCGACCGTGAACGGCGTGGCGGTGATCGACGGGCACACCGGCGCCGTGCTCACCACCCTCCAGCCGAACACCGGCTTCCAGAACGCACCGCTCGTGACCGACGACCCCAACGGCACCATCGGCATCACCCTCGCCGGCTACCAGGGATCAGGCAGCTTCGTCTACCACTACGAGGTGGCGGGGTCGCACGGCTCGCTGGCCGACGAGGCCGGTGCCTGGCCGCAGTTCCACCGCGACCCCTCGCTCAACGGCGACGCCGGCACCGACCAGAACGTGCAGGTCGCCTGCAGCCCCCCGGCCGGGGGCCCCGACGGCTACGACCTCTCGGCTTCTGACGGCGGGATCTTCAACTACGGGAACCTGCCCTTCTGCGGGTCGACCGGCTCGCTCACCCTCAACCGGCCGGTGGTGGGCATGGCCGACACCCCCAACGGCGGCGGCTACTGGGAGGTGGCCTCCGACGGGGGGATCTTCGCCTTCGGCGACGCCGCCTTCCACGGGTCGATGGGTGGCACCACCCTCAACAAGCCGGTGGTGGGCATGGCAGCCATCGGGTCATCTCCGTCACCCCCGTCGTCCTCTCCGCCAACTTCGTTCCCCTCTGGCTACTGGTTGGTGGCGGCCGACGGGGGCATCTTTGCCTTCGACGCCCCGTTCTACGGATCGCCGGCATGAGC
>JBKQNY010000198.1:0-11355 GCA_052145775.1 Acidimicrobiales bacterium | reverse complement strand
CTCCCGGCGCAACCCGGCCCCCTAGGCCGGACGACCGCTCGGCGGTGGAAGACGAACCGTCGGTCCCCGACCTCGGCGCGCAGTTCGCCCTCTTCGCCACCTACTGCGAGCGCGACGGCGCCCCTCTCTACCAGCGTCTCTCCCAAGGGGTGGCCGACGACCCCGAAATCCTGGCCCTGGTGGGTCGGGCCCCGCCCGCCCAGCGCCGCCCGCTCATCCTTCTGGCCGCCGTGCACGACCTCCTGCTGGCCGGGACCGACGACCCGCTGGCCGCCCACTACCCGACCGTCGCCGGCTGGCACGGCAGTCGGCACGTGCCGGCGACCGGTGACCCGTACGCGGCGTTCGCCCGCTTCTGCGCACGCCACGCCGACCGGCTAGCCGAGCTGCTGGCAACCCGCGCCACCCAGACCAACGAGGTCGGCCGGTGCACCGGGCTCGTCCCGGCCCTGGCCGAGACGGCCCGGCGAGCGGGCGAGCCGCTGTCGGTCCTCGACCTGGGCTCGGCCGCCGGGCTGAACCTCCTCTACGACCGCTACGCCTACGCCTACCACCGCCCCGGCACGGACGGTGCGAACGGCGCGGCCGTCCGGGCCGGGGCGGTGGGCTCCCCCGTCCTCTTGGAGGCCGAGGTGCGCCACGGCGAACCCCCCGTCGGTCGCATGCCGCCGGTCGTCCACCGCTCGGGCCTCGACCGCTCGCCGGTCGACCTCGACGACCCCGACCGGGCGCGCTGGCTGCTGGCCTGCCAGTGGCCCGACCACCCGGACCGCTTCGAGCGGGCGGCCCGGGCCATCGAGGTGGCCCTGGCCACCTCCGACCGCCCCAGGGTGCGCCCGGGCGACATGGTCGACCACCTGGGCGCGGCGGCCGCCGACGCGCCCCCGTCCAGCCGCCTGTGCCTCGTGCACACCTGGGTCGCCGCCTACCTGCCGGAGGACGACCAACACCGGCTGGACGCCGCGGTGGCCGAGCTGGCCCGGCAGCGGCCGGTCAGCTGGCTCTACGCCGAGCAGCCCTACGAAGTCCCCGGCCTCGAGGTGCCCCCCGCACCCGCCGGCCACGGGGACGGGGCGGCCACGGCCGTGGTCCTCGTCGAGCTCGACGGTCCCCGCCGGTGGGCAGAGCGGCTGGCCAACATGCACCCCCACGGCCGCTGGGTGCGGTGGTGGGCGGGTTCGCACTGACCCGCCGCCGGCTCGTCAGCGCGAGGGGTCGTCCTCCCCCGGCCCCCAAGGGGCGTCCCGCCGGGCCGGCACCACGATCCCCTCGGCACCCACCATCGAGGCCGTGCCCACCGACTCGCGCCCGAACCTGGCCCGGATGGCGTCGACGGCCGCCGTGACCTCGCCCCAGTCGGCCTGCAGGCGGAGGGCCCCGTGGCCGGCGTCGTGTGTCGCGTCGGCGTCGCTTGCGGCCACCGGGTCGAGGGCGAAGGCCAGCTGCCGGGCGGCGGCGGGCGGCTCGAGCCCCGAGACGCTCACCCCGAGCAGCCGCACCCCCGGACCCGGGTCGATCACGGCCACGAGCGCCTCGGCCACGGCCGAAACGGCGGCCGCCGCGTCGATGGCCACCGGGAGGGTGTGCGAGCGCGACACCATCGAGAAGTCGGCGTACTTCACCTTGACGGTGACCGTGCGGGCCGCCATGGAGCTCGAGCGGAGGGCGACGGTGACCGACTCGGACATCCGCAGCACGTGTCCGCGCAGGACGGCGGGGTCCAAGACGTCGTGACGGAAGGTCTCCTCATGGCCGACCGACTTGGCCGCCCGGTCGGCGACCACCGGGTCGGGGTCGTGCGCCCGGGCCAGCGCCGCCAGGTGGGTCCCCTGGGCGCGGCCGAGCCGGCGCACCACCGCCTCGGTCGGGAGGGCGGCCAGCTGGCCGACGGTGCGGGCCCCGAGCTCGTGGAGCCGCTTGGCCGTGGCGGGCCCCACACCCCAGAGCGCCTCCACCGGCAGGGGGTGGAGGAAGGCCAGCTCGTCGGCCGGCCAGACGACCACCACCCCCCGGCCGGCCCGCTTGCCGGCGCGGGTCGCCACCGGCTTGGCCGCCCGTGAAGCCAGCTTGGCCACCAGCTTCGAGCGGCCCACCCCCACCGAGCAGTCGAGTGTCATCTCGTCGCGCACCCGGTCGCGCACGAGGTGGGCGATGACCTCGGGCGGGCCGAGAAGCCGGCGGGCCCCGGTCACGTCGAGGAAGGCCTCGTCGAGCCCGATCGGCTCCACCAGCGGCGAGGTCGAGGTGAGGATCTCGCGTAGCTGTCCGCTCACCTCGGCGTAGCGGGAGTAGTGGCCGTCGACGAAGACGGCGTCGGGACAGAGCTGGCGTGCCCGCACCGAGGGCATGGCCGAGCGGATGCCGAAGGCCCGGGCCTCGTAGGTGCACGAAGCCACGACCCCCCGCGCCCCGCTACCCCCCACGATCACCGGGCGGCCGGCGAGGGAGGGGTCGTCAAGGACCTCCACCGCGGCGAAGAAGGCGTCCATGTCGACGTGGAGGATGGCCGGCACCAGGTCGCCGGCCCCCGCGGGCCCGACCGTCCCCTCAGCCACCGAGCCTGAGCCGGCGGAACCCCTCGGCGAACGGGACGCCGGCCCGCCGCCCCTCCTCCTCTGCCCGGCGGCGCACCACGTCGCCGACCCAGCCGGCCTCGCCGGCGAACTGGCTCCGGTGGCACTCCACCGCCGCCACCTTGGCCTCTATCGACGCCGAGATGTCCACCCACACGTCGGGCTCGAGCGTGCCCGACAGGTACACCGTTGTCACCTGGTGGAGCGGCCCCTGCTCGGGGAAGTAGTGCGGCAGGGCGGCCGCCGGGGCCAGGGCGTCGAGCAGAACCCAGCCCGCGGTGCGGTGGTCCCGGTGGTTGAAGTACTCCTGGCCGAAGAAGACGGCCGTCGGGTCGTGGCCGAGCACTACCGAGGGCCGGACCCGACGCACCCATCCCACCAGCTCGCCGCAGAGGCCGTCGCGGTCGTCCAGCTCCCCGTCGGTCCCCCCGAGCACGGTGTGCGAGGCGAGCCCCACCACGGCCGCCGCCTCGTCGAGCTCGGCGGCGCGGCGGCGAGCCAGCTCGGCCGGCTTCACCTTCGGGTCCGCCGTGCCCTTGCCCCCGTCGGTCAGTACGAGCAGGTGTACCTGGCACCCGGCGGCGGCCCAGCGCGCCAGCGTCCCGGCACCGGCCACGTCGGCGTCGTCGGGGTGGGCGTAGACGGCGAGGACGACGTCGGGCACGTCGCTCACGAGCTCAGCCACGGTCCATGGCTCCGAGCACTCCCGTCGGGCCCGGTCTCAACCGCGGCGCTTCGGCTCGGTGGTCTTGGTGAGCAGCCCGACCTCCCGCTGGAAGTCGCCCACGTCCTCGAAGCCCTTGTAGACGCTGGCGAAGCGGAGGTAGGCGACGTCGTCGAGCGCCTTCAGCTGCTCGAGCACGGCCACGCCCACCTGTTGGCTGGTGGGCTCGCTCGAGACGACCCGCAGGGTCTCCTCCACGAGCTGAGCCAGGTCCTGAAGGGCCTCGTCGCTCACCGGCCGGTTCTTGCAGGCCGCCCGCACCCCGGCGATGAGCTTCGCCCGGTCGAACGGCTCGCGCTGACCCGATCGCTTCACCACCCACAGCGGCTGCTCCTCCACCCGTTCGAAGGTGGTGAACCGGCGGCCGCACCCCAGGCACTCCCGCCGGCGCCGGATGGCCACGCCCTCCTCGGCCAGCCGGGAGTCCACCACCCGGTCGTCGTCAGCCGAGCACCACGGGCACCGCACACCGCCGACGTTAGCCCTCCCGCCGTCGGCCACCGCTGGGCGCCGGGCTTAGGGGAGGCGCAGCCGTTCGCCGGGGTAGACCGCCTCGGAGCCGGTCTGGGCAGCCAGCTGCGCGACCAGGGCCCGGGGGTCCCCACCACGGTCGAAACGGGTGACGATCGACCACAGGGTGTCGCCCGGCTGGACGACGTAGCTCACCGCGTCGGGAGCCCCCGAGGAGGCGGCCGGGTGGACGGCCAGGGGGCGGCCGGCCAGGGACGCGAGCGGCAGCGAGAGGAGGGCGACGGCACCCACCGCCGCCAGGGCGGCCGCCGCCCGGCGCTGGCGAGTCCTGCGCAGGGTCCTGCGATGGCGGCGCACCGACACGTCGGTGGCGACCCGGACGGCCGGGGAGCGCCCGGGAGGGAGCTCCGAGGCCTGCCGCCGGGCCGGGTCACCGTTGAAGATCACCAGCCGCAGCTCCGGCCGCGGCCAGGGAAGTTCGACCGGATCGCCGAGGGGCTCGGCGCCGTCGACGCCGATGTCGTGAACCGCGGCGATGGCCATCAGCGCACCCCCTGATCGGCCCGGCGCAGGGCCGGGGACGGGTCTTCGAGGGACGAACGTCTGTTCGGCATGCCTTCATTGGAGCACGAACGAATGTTCGTGTCAAGAAGAATTTCGAACAGATGTTTGCCTTCTCGGAGCGGACCGGGTATCGTCGCCTAGCAAACGGGTGTTCGCCCCACGTGGTGGCGGAGAGGGAGGGTTCCTACGATGGCAGAGGCGCTGACCGGCAAGCGGCTGGAGATCCTCGAGTACATCGCCCAGTGCCTGCGCGACCGCGGCTACCCGCCCTCGGTCCGCGAGATCGGCGAGGCGGTGGGCCTGGCCTCGTCGGCCACCGTCCACACCCACCTCGCCGTCCTCCAGCGCGAGGGCTACCTCCAGCGCGACCCGACCAAGCCCCGGGCCATCCAGGTGCGCTACGACCCCTCGTCCAAGGTGGCCATGGCCGCCGGCCCGGTGCGCCACGTCCCGCTGGTGGGCGAGGTGGCCGCCGGCACCGGGGTGCTGGCCCAGGAGAACGTGGAGGAGGTCCTCTCCCTGCCCGAGCGGTTCACCGGCACCGGGTCGACCTTCATGCTCCGGGTCCGGGGCGACTCGATGGTCGGCGCCGGCATCTTCGACGGCGACTTCGTGGTCGTCCGCCAGCAGCCCGACGCCGAGGCGGGCGACGTGGTCGTCGCCGGCATCCCCGACGGTGAGGCCACCGTCAAGACCTTCGGCCTGCGTCGCGGCAAGGTGGTGCTCTCCCCGGCGAACCCCGACTACTCCCCCATGGAGTTCGACCCCGCCGAGGTCACCGTCTACGGCAAGGTCGTCACCGTCCTGCGCCGTCTGTGACCGAGGGGTCCCGACGGGCCGCCCCCCTCAGCGCCAGAGCTGGTCGGTGTAGGTGTCGCTGCCCGGGACGGTCGGGATGAAGGGCAGCGCGGCCCGCACGGTGCCCATCCCGGAGTGCTCGAGCCGACGGCGATGCTCGCCGATCACCCGGTCCCAGGCCAGCGCGGGGTGGGCGTGGAGGAACCACAAGAGCAGCGTCCGGCGCTCGGTGGTGTCCTGGCGGGGCACGTCGCCGGGCGCGTCGATGAGGAGCGGGAGCGGGACGAAGGCGGCCACCAGGTCGCCGGCGGTGCCGGGCAGCAGGTCCGGCAGGTGCTCGGCCCGCAGCCACTGCCCCAGCTGCTCGTCGGTGACGTCGGGTTCGCGGTCGATCCACACCGGCACGAACCCCTGGTATGGGTGGTCGAGGGCGACCTCGACCGGCACCCCGTCCGGCTTCTGGCCGTAGGACCAGGTGTGGCGGTACAAGAGGGTGTGGACGTGGTCGCGCTCTTCGAACATGCGCCCGGCGGCGTGCAGGGCGCGGACCTGGCGCACGGCCCAGCGGTTCCAGATGTCGTGGTAGCCGTCGAGGACCCAGTAGACGGCGACGTAGGACCCCCGCCCCGGCTCGCCGGTGATGGCCGAGGGGTCGGGGTTGCGCAGCTCCTTCAAGTCGGCCGTGGCCACGTAGCGCCGGCCGGCGAAGTTGTAGGGGCCGATCATGCTGCCCGAGTAGAAGTGGTCCCTCTCGTACCACCGGTTGTAGGCCACCTCGTGGCCGCGACGCGGCTCGACCAGGGTGAGCAGCATCGACCCGAGCTTGATCGGTTCGGCCCCGGCGGTGAGCTCGATCGGTCGCGGCGTCGGGGGCGGAGCGTCGGTCATGCGGTGACGGTAACACCCGGCCAAAGCGGCCGTCCGGCCCGCGCCGGGCCCGTCACGTCACGTGGCCCGAGGCCACCGGAGCGCGGTCGGGGACGGCGACGCCGCCGGCCGGCTCGACGGTGACGGCCAGCGCGCTGGGCGTGGACGTCGAGGCGAGGGTGAACGAGGCGCGCTGGGGCTGGTGGCCCAAGAGCCCCACCGAGATGGGCTGGCCGGCGATGACCGCCCACAGCTGGTAGGTCTCGTCGGAGGGCAGCGTGGGCATGTCCGACGACACCATGTAGCCCTGCCCGTCCGGTAGCACCACGAACTCGGCCAGCTGGGCACCCTCGGACGAGTCCAGGCGGACCAGCCGGTGTGTCGGTGTGGCCATGGCCGCCCGCACGGCCGCCGACTGGTCGGGGTGGTTGAGCTGGTTGTTCGTGTGCGCCAGGTCGACCCCGAGCACGGCTACGGCGACCACCGCGGCCACCGCCACCGCCGCTGCCGCCCACCCCGCACCCCTCCACCGGCGACGGCGAGCCGTCGGGGCGTCGGTGATGGCCACCACCTCGGCCGCCGGTGCGGGCGCGGCGCCCAGGCCGGGCATGGGGCCCGGGGGCCGGCGCTGTGAGGTGGCGATCCCCCCGGCGATGCGGTCCCACAGCCCCGGGGGCAGGGGCTCGGCGCCGCCCGCCCGGGCGCTCGTCCCGAGCCGGCCGGCGACCTCGCGCCCGGCGTCCACCTCGGCCCGACAGCGCGGGCACGCCGCTAGGTGGCGCTCGACGCGGGCCGCCTCGTCGGGCTCGACGGCGTCGAGTACGTAGGCGCCGAGGAGCGATTCGATCTGGTGGTGGTCGGTGTCGGCTGTCATCGTTCCCTCGCGCCGCTCTCGGCCAGCGAGCTTCGCATCCGGCGCATCCCGTTGCGGATGCGGCTCTTCACCGTCCCCTCGGGCTGGGAGAGGATCGTGGCCACTTCGCGGTAGGTGTGGCCGTCGTAGTAGGCGAGTTCGATGGCGGCCCGCTCCTCGGTGGGCAGCGAGGCCAGGGCCTGGGCCACCTGGTCGGCCACGGCCAGGTCCCAGACCTCTCGTTCGAGGTCGTAGCCGGCGTTGGCCGCGGCCCGTGCCTCGCGCTCCTCGCGCCGCGAGCGCGCCGCCCGCGAGCGGATGAGGTCCACGGCCCGGCTGTGGGCCTGGGCCAGCAGGTACGAGCGCAGCGAGCCCCGCCCGGGGTCGAAGCGGTCGGGCTGGTCCCACAGTCGCAGGAACACCTCTTGGACCACGTCCTCGGCGGTGCCGGCGTCGCCGGTCACCCGCCGGGCCAACGACAGCACCGCCGGGGCGTGCCGGCGGTAGAGCTCGGCCAGGGCGTCCTCGCCGTAGCGGGCGACGGCCACGACCAGCTGGGCGTCGCCCAGTCCGCCCGGCTCGGCCCCTGGCTCACGCGTCGCCCTCATCACCCCCGTGTACGTCGTCGACGGGCCCCAAGGATGTCGGCCCCGGGTCATCCGCACGCCCGCCCGGGTCCGGACGCTCACCATGCGTACCACGATCGACAGCTACCTGTCCCGTGCCGGGCGCCTCGACACCGAGGGGATCGACCTCTCGGCGTTCGGTGACCGGCCGCTCTCTTCGGCCGGGCTGCGCTGCCTGCGCTACATGCACGACGTCGAGCACCACACCGTCTGCTACCTGCGCGATCTGCTCATGAGCCCGGCCCACCGCGACCCCGAGGTCACCTCGTTCCTCGCCTGCTGGGTCTTCGAGGAGCTCTGGCACGGCGAGGCCCTGGCCGCCGTCCTCGAGGCCCACGGCGAACCGGCGGGCGCGCCCCGGGTGGCCGCCCTCCGGCGCCGGCGCCGCGGGCGCGACGCCCTCGAGGTGGCCACCCACTTGGTCGGCTCGGCCGTGGCCGGCCGGTCCTTCGTCGCCCTGCACATGACCTGGGGCGCCGTCAACGAGTGGACGACCCAGGCCGGCTACGCGCACCTGGCCGCGCTCGAGGGCCATCCGGTCCTCTCCGACCTGCTCAGGCGGATCATGAAGCAGGAGGGACGGCACATCGACTACTACGCCAGCGAGGCCCGCCGCCGGCTGGCCGAGAGCCCCGGCGCCCGGCGCCTCACCCGCCAGTCCCTCCGCCGGCTGTGGCGTCCGGTCGGCTCGGGGGTCATGCCCAAAGGGGAGGTCGTCTTCTTGGTCCGGCACCTGTTCTCGGGCGACGACGGCCGCGCGACCGCGGACCGCATCGACCGCAGGGTCGACCAGCTCCCCGGACAAGAGGGGCTCCACCTCGTCTCGACCGCCGTCGACCGGCTGTCGCTCTTCCCGGTGGCGGCGTGAGGGCGCGAACCGCCGTCATCCGCGACGCCCGCCGCGCCGTAGACACCAGCACGCGGCGGGGATCGGACCACGGACCCGCCATCGACACCACGGCGGCAAGGGCCGCCGGGACGAGGAGGTGCACATGACCGCAGACCCGCGGGCACTCGGCGAGCTGCTCACCGAGTCCCAGGACCTCCAGGCCGACGCGGTGCGCTCAACCGGGGGACGGCTGGACGAACTGGTCCAGCTCTCCCACGAGGCCGGGTCCGACGACCCCGAGGCCAACCGCCGGTTCGACGCCGAGCACCGGAGCCGCCTGCAGCAGAGCCTGGGCGGGGCTGCCGTGCTCGGCGCGGCCGGCGGCGGGCTGCTGCTCGGCCTCCTGGCCTCGCCGGCGTTCGCCTCCTCGGCGCCCGACGTGCAACTGCTCCAGACGGCGACCTCGATCGAGAACCTGGCCGTGAACACCTACGCCACGGCCGAGACCCTCGCCTACGTCGGCGGGTCGACAGCCAACCCGGTCGTGAAGAAGTTCGTCGAGGTGACCAAGTCCCAGCACACACAGCACGCCAAGGCGTTCGCCGCGGCGGTGCGCAGCCTCGGCGGCAAGCCCCAGACCCACCCCGACCCGGCCTTCGTCCCCGTCGTCAACAAGGCGGTCGCCTCCCTGGCCGGCGCGTCGGCGGCCCAGGGGGCCATGGGGGTGGTGTCGCTAGCCCTCGAGCTCGAGGACGTGGCGGCCCAGACCTACGTCGAGGACACGATCACGGCCACGTCGTCGACGAACAAGGCGCTCTTCGCCAGCATCATGGGGGTGGAGGCCCAGCACGCCGCCGTGCTGCGGGCGGTGCAGGCGCTCTTGAAGGCCACAGCGCCCCAGCTCATCTCCCTCACACCCGCCACGGCCACAAAGCTGCCGTCGGCCGCCGGCGACGTGGGGTTCCCCACTGCCTTCTTCCCGACCGCCACAGCCGCCCCCGCCAGCCAAGGAGCCGTCAAGTGAGAAAGCGCCAGCGCAACGCCGAGCATGCCGTCGCCGAGCACCGGCTGGCGGCCATGACCGCCGACCTCGACCAGCTCCACCACGACGTCGGGGTCCCCGCACTCGATGCGGGCATCGCCGAGTGGCGCGAGCACCTTGCCGCCCCCTCCTCCCGCCCCACGTCCCGACGGACGTTCCTCCTCGGGGTGGGGGGCGCGCTGGCCGGGGCGGGTGTCCTGGCCGCGGTCACCTCCTCACCGGTCGTGGCCGCCGCCACCCGCGCGGCCACGTCCAAGACACTCGAGGCCGGCCTGACAAAGACACTCAAGGTCGCCGCCCTGGCCGCCAGCCTCGAGAACCTCGCCGTCTACGCCTACGGCGCCGGTCTGGCCGCGGCCAAGGCCGGCAAGCTGGGCACGGTGCCCCCGGCGGTGGCCACGTTCGCCACCACGGCCCGGTCGCACCACACCCAGCACGCCGCCGCCTGGAACGCCCTGCTGACCAGCGCCGGCAAGCACAAGATCACGGCCACCGAGCCCACGCTCACCCCGACCGTCAACGCCATGTTCGCCAAGGTGACCGACGTCACGGGCCTGGCCGAGCTGGCCCTCCTGCTCGAGAACACCGCCGCCCAGACCTACCAGGCCGAGGCGTCGCGGCTGGGGTCGGAGAAGGCGGTGGGAGTGGCCGCCACCATCCAGCCGGTGGAGATGCAGCACGCCGCCATCCTCTACTACGTCCTCGGCAAGTACCCTGGCATCCAGTCCACAGGCGGCACACCACTGGCCTTCAACCCCACCTCGATGGCGGCCTGACCCGTCGCCGGCGGCCCGGGCGAGGCCAGAACGAGAACGGAGCAGACGATGACGCAGCCCCCCCGTCACCTCGCCCGGCGGCTCCCGACCGCCGTCGTCGCGGCGGCGCTCGCCGTGGCCCTGTTGGCCGCCGCCCCCGCCGGAGCCGCCGGCCGGCTGGCCAGCGGCAGTGGCCACGCCAAGAGCTCGACCCCCACCATCGTGATCAAGACATTCTCGTTCTCCCCGGCCACCTTGAAGGTGAAGCCGGGCGAGACCGTGAAGGTGGTCAACAAGACACCGGTGACCCACACCGTCACCTCGCTGCAGAACAAGTTCAACACCGGCGACGTGGCCGGCAACACCTCGACCACCTTCAAGGCGCCGACCAAGGCCGGCCACTACGCCTACCAGTGCAAGATCCACCCGTACATGACCGGCGTACTGGTGGTGACCTGAGCGCAGCGGTGACCCCGGTCGACCACGCGCCGGTGACGGGCGGACCGACGCGGTGAGCGCGGTCGCAGACGGGGCCGCGGCCGGCGACCCCGCCGTGGCGATCCGGCGCGGCGGCTGGCCCGGGCCGCGCCTGTTGACCCGGCGCCACCTGCGCGTGGCCCTCGGGGCGCTGTGGCTGCTCGACGCCGCCCTCCAGCTCGAGCCGGTCAACTTCGCCCGCGCCTACCCCCTGGGGACCCTGGCCCAGTCGGTGATGGGCGCACCGGGGTGGGAGAACCACGCCGTCTTCACCGCCATCCGGCCGTTCGCCGCCCAGTGGCCGTGGTGGAACCTGGCCGCCGCCGCCCTGCAGGCGGCCATCGGCCTCTGCCTGGTGACCGGGCGGGCCGTCCGGCCGGCCCTGGCGATCTCCTTCGGGTGGGCGGCGTTCGTCTGGTTCGTGGGCGAGGGGCTGGGCGCCCTCCCGACCGGGTTCGCCACCATGCTCACCGGGGCCCCCGGCCCGGCCGTCCTCTACGTGGTCCTCGGCGCCCTGGCCTGGCCGACGGAGGAGCGCTCGGTCGACCGCCGCTGGTGGGTGGCGGCCTGGGTGGCCCTGTGGGCCGGGACGGCGCTGCTCGAGATCCCCTTCGTCTTCCCGAGCGCCCAGGTGCTCTCGGCCGGGTTCGCCGAGACGTCGCTCGACCAGCGCCACGCACTGGTGCACCTGATCGACGGGGCGGCCCGGGCGACCGCCCACGCCCCGGTGGCCACCACCGCCGGCCTGGCCGCGCTGCAGCTGGCGGTGGCCGGCG
>JBKQNY010000197.1:0-2648 GCA_052145775.1 Acidimicrobiales bacterium | reverse complement strand
GACACGCTCGGGGACGGCCCCCGCGGCGACCCCGGGGAACTCGAGGTCCAGGTCGGGGCCGTCGCCCCGGTGGAGCGCCAGAAGGTACTCGGCGGGGTCGAAGGTGCGCTCGGCCACCAGCTCGGCGTCGGCCGTGCCCAGGTACAGGGGGTAGTCGCGCTTCACGACGTAGGCACAGGTTGGCTGGGGCACCACGACGGCCCGGCCGGCCCTCACCTGGGGGGCCAGGGCGGCCACGTTGCGCCGGGCTGCCCTCTCGAAGGCCTCGACGTCGCCCGAGTGCAGCCAGGGCGCACCGCAGCAGCGGGCTCCCTCGGGCAGCGAGCATTCGACCCCGTTGCGCTCGAGGACCCCGACCAGATCACGACCGACGCCGGGGTCCATGTACTCGACGAAGCAGGTAGCGAAGACGGCCGCCCGAGGGGGGTCCGCCCCCGCCGGGGGAGGCGCCGGCCGCGGACGACGGGCGAACCAGGTGGAGAAGCGCTGCCGGGCGTAGGGGGGGAGGACCCGTTGGGCGGCCACGCCCACCGTCTTCTCCATGACCCTTCGGGCCAGCGACCCCGGCCGTCCGGTCAGGACGTTGACCAGGGGCGCGGCCGGGGTGGAGAGCGCACCCAGCAGGTCGGTGCGACCGAGGACCTGGTCGGTCACGCGCTCGCGGATCCCCGCGCCCGAGCGCTTGCGGTTGGCCCGCACCCGCATCATGAGGCGCGGGAAGTCGAGGGCCCACTCGTGCGGGGGCACGTAGGGGCACTTCACGTAGCAGAGCTTGCATTGGTAGCACTGGTCGACCACCCGGTCGCGCTCGGCGGCCGAGAGTGCAGAGACCTCGCCGTCGTGCCCGTCGACGAGGTCGAACAGGGTCGGGAACGACGGGCAGAGGTTGAAGCACAGCCGGCAGCCGTGGCACAGGTCGAAGACCCGTTCGGTCTCGGCCGCCAGGTCGTCGGCGTCGAAGTACCTGGGGTCGGAGGGGTGGTAGGTGGCGGTCACGGGGCCGCGGGTGGCCGGTTGGTCGGGGCCAAGCCGATCAGGAGATCGACTCGAGCCCCTTGGTGAAGCGGCCGGCGTGGGAGCGCTCGGCGCGTGCCAGAGTCTCCAACCACTCGCCGATCTCGTCGAACCCCTCTTCGCGGGCGGTCTTGGCGAACCCCGGGTACATCTCGGTGTACTCGTAGGTCTCCCCCTCGACGGCCGAGCGCAAATTGTCCTCGGTCGACCCCACCGGCACGCCGGTCACCGGGTCCCCCACCTCGCGCAGGAAATCGAAGTGGCCGAAGGCGTGGCCGGTCTCCCCCTCGGCCACCGACCGGAACAGGGCGGCGACGTCCGGGTAGCCCTCCACATCCGCCTTCTGGGCGAAGTAGAGGTAGCGCCGATTGGCTTGGCTCTCGCCGGCGAAGGCCTCCTTCAGGTTGGCCTCGGTCTTGGATCCCTTGAGTTCGGGCATGTCAGCTGCTCCTCACCTTTCCTTCTCCTGTGCTCGTTGCTTGTTCGATCGTGGGTCGCCCGCGTGCCGCGCCGTGGCCCGCGGGCCGCGTGGCCGGCGGACCGAACGGCGGCGCCGGCACTCACCGCACAGCCCGCGGAAGACGACCTCGGCCCCGTCCACCTCGTAACCCTGGACCTCGCCGGCCGGCACCGACAGGCCAGCGAACGCCACGTTGAGGTCGCGCACCTTGCCGCACGAGCGGCAGACCAGGTGGTGGTGGGCCCGTTCCACGTTGGGGTCGAAGCGCACCGTGCCGGTGCCGAGGTCGAGGGCCGCGATCTCCCCCAGCTCGGCCAGCTCGTTCAGGGTCTGGTAGACGGTCTTGAGCGAGATCGTCTCCATCTCGGTGCGGGCCGCCTCGTAGACGGCCTCGGCCGTGGGGTGCGACTCGTTGGCCTCGAGCAGGCGGAAGATGCACTGCCGCTGGGGCGTCACCTTGCGGCCGCTCGAGCGGAAGAGGTCGGTCAGCTCGTCGGGGGAGCGCATCGCACCACCACCTTACCACCAACAATTGTTTGTTGACAAAGGTTGTCAGAATCAGCTCGCCGGGCGGAAGGGGCCGATTTGGCGTGTGGCAGGCTGGACCCGTGAGCGATCGCACCGGGGCGGCCCCCGGTTCCCCCGGCGACCAGGGATCCTTCACCCGGGACGAGGCCCTGCGACGTCTGGGCGCCGAGCGCTTCGACGTGCTCGTGGTGGGCGGCGGGGTCACCGGGGCCGGGGTGGCGGTGGACGCCGCCAGCCGGGGCCTGCGCACGGCCCTCGTCGAGAAGGGCGACTTCGCCTCGGGCACCTCCTCGAAGTCGTCCAAGCTGGTCCACGGGGGTATCCGCTACCTCCAGCAGCACGAGGTGGGCCTCGTCTACGAGAGCCTGGCCGAGCGCCAGCGCCTGCTCGACAACGCCCCCCACCTCGTCACCCCCATCCCCTTCCTGATCCCCCTCTTCGGCCGCGACGGCGTGGTCTCCAAGACCCTGTCGCGCACCTACGCCACCGTGCTCTGGCTCTACGACGTCACCGGGGGCGTGCGCATCGGGAAGCGCCACCGACGGGTGAAGAAGGCCGAGGCCCTGGCCCACATGCCGACGCTGCGGACCGACCGGCTGGTGGCCGGCTTCCTCTACTGGGACGCCCGCACCGACGACGCCCGGCT